>NZ_JBSGZN010000011.1:0-187961 GCF_053611025.1 Streptomyces sp. NPDC054842 | reverse complement strand
GTATCGGCGGGCCCGCTGGTCGACACCGTCGGGACGACAGGATTTGAACCTGCGACCCCTTGACCCCCAGTCAAGTGCGCTACCAAGCTGCGCCACGTCCCGGTGTGCCCTCCGCGGTGACCCGCGGAACGACGCGAACAGAACTTTACCGCACGTCGGCGGCTGGTCCGAAGGGGGCGCGGGGGCGGCGGCCGGCCCCGGGCGGGACAATCGGAGGATGACCGGGACTTCTGCGGGGCGGACGGACGACGGGCGCGACCGGGACGTGGAGGGCCGGGCGCGCAACGCCCGGCCCCGGGACGGGCTGGGCCGCCCGCTGCCGTACGGCGCGGACGGCGTGGAGCGGCAGGAAGAAGGGGTCGTGCGCGGCCCGGCGGAGTCGGTCGGCGAGGCGCAGGCGCTGCTGGACGCGGGCAAGCCGTTCCACGCGCACGAGGTCTTCGAGGACGCCTGGAAGTCGGGCCCCGACGACGAGCGCGCGCTGTGGCGCGCGCTGGCCCAGCTCGCGGTGGGCCTCACGCACGCGGCGCGCGGGAACACCACGGGCGGTGCCCGGCTGCTGCGGCGGGGCGCCGGGGGCGTCGAGGAGTGGGCCGCCGACATGGGCCGGACCCGGCCGCACGGGCTGGACTTGGCGCATCTCGCCTCCTGGGCACGGGAGTTGGCGGGGGTCGTGGAGCGCGACGGGCGGGCCGTCGACGCCGGCCGGTGGGCACCGCGGCTTACCGGGACGGCGCCCCGCTAGGCCGTCCCGCGCGGCCCGGGGACGCCTGCGCCGGGAGGGGCGGGACGGGCGGGAGCCCGCGGGCCGGACGCGGTGCGGGGCGCGCCGGCGGCGTGCGGCAGACTCGGGGCCGTGCGAAAGATTCATGTCATCGGAATCGGGGCGGGCGATCCCGAGCAGCTGACCCTGCAGGCGGTCAGAGCACTGAGGAGCACGGACGTGTTCTTCATCCTGGACAAGGGCGAGGTGAAGTCCGACCTCGTCCGGCTGCGCCGTGACATCCTCGACGCGCACGTGCCGCCGGGGACGTACCGGCTGGCCGAGGCGACCGACCCGGACCGCGACCGGGCGGCCGGGGGTGCGGCCTACTCCCCGGCCGTCGGGGACTGGCGCAGCGCCCGCGCCCGGATCTACGAGCGGCTGATCGCCGAGGAGCTGGGCGAGGACGAGAGCGGCGCCTTCCTGGTGTGGGGCGACCCCGCGCTCTACGACAGCACCCTCGGCATCCTGGAGGAGATCCTCGACCGGGGCGCGGTGACGTTCACGTACGACGTGGTGCCCGGCATCAGCAGCGTCTCGGCGCTCGTCGCCAAGCACCGCACGGGACTGAACCGGGTCGCGCGGCCGGTGCAGATCACCACGGGGCGGCGGCTCGCGGAGGGCTTCCCCGAGGGCGTCGACGACGTCGTGGTGATGCTCGACGCCCACCAGGCGTTCCGGGCGTACGCGGACGAGGACATCGACATCTACTGGGGCGCCTACATCGGCACCCCGGACGAGATCCTCGTCTCCGGCCCCCTCGCCGAGGCGGCCCCGCGCATCGAGCGGCTGCGCGCGGAGGCCCGGGAACGCAAGGGCTGGATCATGGACACGTACCTGCTGCGCAGGCGTCCCCGGGACTAGCCACCCGGGCGGAGCCTCCCCGCATGCAGGGGCCGTGGCCCGGTGTGAGGGTGGCACCGTGACGACCACGACGGAATCCGCGCCGCCCGCCGTTCCGGAGCCGGCTCCCCCGGTCCTGGACAAGCGGCGCCGGAACGTCGTCTTCGTGACGATCATGCTCGGTGTGCTGCTGGCGGCGCTCGACCAGACCATCGTGGGGACGGCCCTGCCGACGATCGTGTCGGATCTGGGCGGCGCGGAGCACATGTCGTGGGTCGTCACCGCGTATCTGCTGGCCGAGACCGTCTCGACGGTCCTGGTCGGCAAGTTCGGCGACCTCTTCGGCCGCAAGGTGGTCTTCCAGGCGTCGGCCATCGTCTTCATCACCGGCTCGTTCCTGTGCGGCCTGGCCCCCAACATGACGATGCTGATCCTCTGGCGGGGCATGCAGGGCATCGGGGCCGGCGGGCTCATGGTCACGGCGATGGCGCTGATCGCCGACGTGATCCCGCTGCGGGAGCGGGGCAAGTACCAGGGCGCCATCGGTGCGGTGTTCGGGGTGGCCACCGTCGTCGGGCCGCTGCTGGGCGGGCTGTTCACCGATCACCTGTCCTGGCGCTGGGCCTTCTACGTCAACGTGCCCATCGCGGTCGCCGTGGTGGTCGCGGCGGCCAGGACGATCCCCGTCGTGAAGTCGGCGCTCCGCCCGGTGATCGACTATCTCGGCATCGCCCTCGTCGCGGCCGGCGCGAGCGCCCTGATCCTGGCGACGAGCTGGGGCGGCAACCAGTACGCGTGGGGCTCGGGCGTCATCATCGGCCTGTTCGTGGGCGGGGTGATCGCCCTCGGCCTGTTCTGCCTGGTCGAGACGCGCGCCGCCGAACCGATGCTGCCGATGCGGCTGTTCGGCAATCCCGTGTTCACGGTCTGCTCCGTCCTCAGCTTCATCGTGGGCTTCGCGATGCTCGGCGCGCTGACCTATCTGCCGACCTATCTCCAGTACGTCGACGGCGACTCGGCGACCGTTTCCGGGGTGCGCACGCTGCCCCTGGTGATCGGTCTGCTCATCGCGTCCGTCTTCAGCGGCAACGTGGTCAGCAAGACCGGGCAGTACCGGGTGTTCCCGATCGTCGGCTCGCTGGTGATGGGCCTCGGGCTGTATCTGCTCTCCCTCATGGGACCGGACACCGGCGCGTGGCTCGCGTCGCTCTACATGTTCATCCTGGGCACCGGGATCGGCCTGAGCATGCAGGTGCTGACCATCGCCGTGCAGAACACCGTGGAGTACTCCGACCTCGGCACGGCGACCTCCGGGGTGACGTTCTTCCGGACGCTCGGCAGCGCCTTCGGCACCGCCGTGTTCGGCACCGTCTACACCAACGCGCTCACGCCGAACCTGCGGCAGGGCGTCGAGGCCGCGAGCACCACCGCGGCCGCCGACCCGGCCGTCGTCGCGCGGGCCGCGCAGAGCCCGCAGGGCCTGCACGAACTGCCGCCGACGGTGGCCGAGCCGGTCGTCCAGGCGTACGCCGACACCCTGCACACCGTCTTCCTGTGGGCGGTGCCGGTCGCGCTGCTCGGGTTCGTCGTCGCCCTGTTCCTCAAGCAGGTGGAGCTGCGGGACAGCGCGCGGCGGGGTTCGACGGACATGGGCGAGGGCTTCGCGTCGCCGTCCACCGCGGACTCCCAGCTGCTCCTGGAGACCACCGTCGGGAAGATCATCGGCGCCACGGAGCTGGACACCGCGCGCCGGGTCGTGCTGGAGTCCGACACCCGCCTCGACGTCGCGGGGGCGTGGGCCGTGATGCAGGTCGAGCTGTTCACGCGGATGGTCGGCCACGCCGGACTGGGGCTGATCGCCGCCCGGCGTCATCTGCCGCCCGAAGTCCTCGTGCCGGTCTTCGACCGCATGGTCGAGGAGGGTTATCTCACCCGGCACGGCTCGCTGTTCTCCCACACCGAGGCGGGCCGGCGCGAGGCGGCCGTCATCAGCCGGGCGTGGGGTGACTGGCTGGCGGAGCGGGTGGAGCGGGACCACGGCCGTCCCTCGGGGGCGGACCTGCGGGCCGCGGTCGACACCATCGCCAAGCGGCTGCTCGCCGAGGACCTGGCCACCGGCCTGCCGGGGCAACCCCGGGACCCGGCCGCCATCGGCGCGCGGGACGGGGAGAAGGCGCCCGTTCCGTAGGGCGCGCGTGGTCCCGCCGGTCTACGGGGTGCAGCCCAGCCGGTCCAGGGCGGCGGCCACGTCGGTCACCGCCAGGACTCCCTCGGGCAGCGGCGGACGGCGTACGACGACGACCGGCACGCCCAGTTCGCGGGCGGCGGTGAGCTTGGCCGAGGTCGCCTCTCCCCCGCTGTCCTTGGTCACCAGGACGTCGATGCGGTGCTCGCGGAGCAGCGCGGTCTCGCCGGCCACGGTGAACGGGCCGCGGGCCAGCAGCACCCGCGTCCGCGGCGGCATCGGCGGCCCTGGCGGCTCGACGGACCGGACGAGGAAGTGCAGCGCGGTCAGCTCCGCGAACGCCGCGAGGCCCAGCCGGCCCGTGGTGAGGAAGACCCGGCGGCCCAGGCGGGGCAGTACCTCGGCGGCCTCGGGCAGGGACGCGACCGGGTGCCAGACGTCACCGGGACCCGGCGTCCAGCCCGGGCGGCGCAGGACCACCGCCGGGACGCCGGTCGCCGCCGCGGCCCGCGCCGCGTTCGCGGTGATGCCCGCGGCGAAGGGGTGCGTGGCGTCGGCCACGGCGTCCGCGCGGTGCTCGCGCAGCCAGGCCGCGAGACCGTCCGCGCCGCCGAACCCGCCGACGCGGACCTCGCCGTCGAGTGCGCCCGGCCGGGACACGCGCCCGGCGAGGGAGGTCGTCACCCGCACGCCGGGCAGCTCGGCCAGGCGGGCGGCGAGCTCGCGCGCCTCGGTCGTACCGCCGAGGACCAGGATGTGCCGGGACATGGCGACGAGCGTACGAGGGCGGGGGGTCCGCTTCCGCGCCGGGTGCCGTCCGGCAGGGCTCAGCGCACCAGGAGCTGGACGCCGCCGACGATCGTCGCGGCGATCACGAGTCGTTCGAACAGCCGCTGGTTGATGTGGTGCACCGCCCACTTGCCGAGCAGGGCCCCCGGCACCACGAACGCCGCGAGCGCCGCGTCGAGCAGCAGCGAGTTTCCGTCGATCAGGCCGAGGCCGACGCTGAAGGGCACCTTGGACACGTTGACGATGAGGAAGAAGAAGGCCGAGGTGCCGAGGAAACCGAGCTTGCGGAAGCCGGCGGAGAGCAGGTACAGCGACATCACGGGGCCGCCCGCGTTGGCGACCATGGTGGTGAAGCCGCCCAGGACACCGTACGAACGCGCCTTGATCCGGCCCGTGCGCGTGGCCACGGAGTCGGGCTCCGGTTCCGGGTCGGCGGCGCGGCGGCGCCACAGGGTGACCGCCGCCATGAACAGCAGGATCGCGCCGATGGACGTCCGGACCACGCCGTCGTCGGCCCACACCAGGAACAGCGTGCCGAGGACGACGCCCGCGGCGACGGCGGGGAACAGCCGCCACAGCGTGGGCCAGTGGGCGTGCCGCCGGTAGGTCAGGACGGCGAGGACGTCGCCGACGATCAGGACGGGCAGGAGCACGCCGGTGGAGGCGCGGGCCGGCAGGACGGCGGCGAAGATCGCGAGGCTGACCGTGTTGGCCCCGCTCACCGCGGTCTTCGAGAAGCCGACGAGCAGGGCCGCCGCGGCGAGGGCGGCGAACTGCCAGGGGGATATGTGCCAGAGAGTCATCGTGTTCATGCGGAGACCGATGCTATGTCCACCTACCCCGCCCGACGGGGGCGGCCCGTCGGACACCGCCCGCGCCGGGGGCGGTGTCCGACCTGCGGAGTCCTCGCCGGGGCCGCCCGGCGGACCCGGCGCCCGAGGCACCGGCGGGCGCTTCCCGCGCCGGGGCTGCCCGACGGACGGCTCCTCTCCTGGGGCGGCCCGACGGACGGCTCCTCGCCGTCGGCTGCCTGGCGGACGGTTCCTCGCCGGGGCTGCCCGACGGACGGCTCCTCGCCGGGGCTGCCTGGCAGACGGTTCCCTCGCGCGGGTTGGGCCGACGGACGGTCCCCGCGCCCGTGGACCCGGCGGACGCCTGCCGTGTCCGGGCGGAGCCGGCGGACGCTCTGGCACCGGGACCCGGCGAATGCCCTCGTACCCAGGCGGGTCCGGGGGCGGCTCCGCGCCGGGGTCGGCGGAGGTCCCCGCGTCGGGGCCGGCGAACGTCCCCGCACAGGCGTCCGGCGGCGGCCCCCGCGCCGGGGACCGGTGGGAACTCGCCGCGCCGGAGCCCCGGCGGACGGTCCTTCGTCAAGTGACCCTCCGCCGCACGCGGGCCCGGCTGGGCGTCGGACGGCGCCTCACCGGGGCTGTCGGTCAGACCGCCCCGCGTCGGGCCCGGCGGCAGCGCGCCCGCCGGGGCGGGGGCGGCGTGCCGTCGGGGTCAGCCCGCGTAGCGCGCTCGCAGCTCCCGCTTCAAAACCTTCATGCTCGGGCCCAGCGGGAGTTCGTCGGCGAACTCCACCCGGCGCGGGTACTTGTGCCGGCCGAGGTGCTCCTTGGACCACTCGGTGATGCCGGCGGCGTCCGGTGCGGCTCCCGGCTCGGGGACGACGACCGCGCAGACCTCCTCGCCGTGCAGTTCGTCGGGCAGGCCGATCACCGCGACCTGGGCGACCCCGGGGTGGCGCATCAGGACCTCCTCGACCTCCCGCGGGTAGACGTTGAAGCCGCCGCGGATGACGACGTCCTTCTTGCGGTCGACGATCCGCAGGAACCCGTCGTCGTCCTTCGTACCGAGGTCGCCGGTGCGGAACCAGCCGTCGACCACGGCCTCCGCGGTGGCCTCGGGCCGGTTCAGGTACCCGGAGAAGACGTTGTGCCCGCGGATGACGACCTCGCCGAGCTCTCCCGGCGGGAGCAGTTCGACGCGCCCCTCGACGTCGGCGCGCGCGATCTCCACGTCCACGCCCCACAGGGGGTGCCCGATGGTGCCGGCCCGGGTGCCGAACAGGGGCTGGTTCACGGTCGCGGTCGGCGAGGTCTCGGACAGTCCGTACCCCTCGTAGATCGTCGCGCCAAAGGCCGCCTCGAAGCGTTCCAGGACGGCGACGGGCAGCGAGGCGCCGCCGGAGACGCACACCCGCAGGTCGGGGAGCGCGTCCAGGGAGCCCGCGACGGCGGCCAGCGCGACGAACATGGTGGGCACGCCGTGGAAGGTGTTGACGCCCTCCTTCACCATCAGCTCGACGGCGCGCGCCGCGTCGAAGCGGGGCAGCAGGACGAGGGTCGCGCCCGCCCGCCACGTGGAGTTCATGGAGACGGTCTGGCCGAAGGCGTGGAACAGCGGGAGGGCGCCGAGGGCGATGTCGTCCGGCCGGATGTCGTTGGCGTCGAAGGCGTTGACGGTCGCGTTCATCACCAGGTTGAAGTGGCTGAGCACGGCGCCCTTGGGGACGCCGGTGGTGCCGCTGGTGTAGAAGACCACGGCCGGGTCGTCGGCCTGGCGGGTGACGTACGACGGCAGCGGCTCGGCCCGCGCGGCGAGCCCCTCGAACTCGTCGCCGAGGGTCACCATCGGCACGTCCGTGGCGCGGGCCGCCGCCGCGCCGGTCTCCGCCTGCGCCGGGTGGCACAGCAGCAGGGTCGCGCCGCTGTCCTTCAGGACGTGCCCGACCTCGTCGGCGGACAGCAGCAGGTGGACGGGGACGACCACACCGCCGGCCGCCGCGATGGCGTAGTACGCCTGCGGGAACTCGGCGGTGTTGGGTGCCATCAGCGCCACCCGGTCCCCCGGCCGTACGCCGAGCCCGGCGAGGGCGCCGGCCTGGGCGAGAGCGCGCCGCCACACCTCGGCGAAGGTGAGACGCAGGTCGCCTTCGACGAGCGCCGTCCGGTCGGGGCGGCGGCGGGCGTTCTCGGCGAGGATCGCGGCGAGGGACAGGGTTGCCATGGAGGAGTACTCCGTTTCCGTGCTGGTGCGGCTCTGGACCAGGTCGTTGCGTGCGGGTGCGGTCGCTCAGGCGCGCTCGACGAGCACCGCGCTGCCCTGCCCGACGCCGACGCACATCGTGGCGAGGCCGCGCGCCGCGCCGGAGCGCCGCATGCGGTGCAGCAGGGTGGTGAGGATGCGGGCGCCCGAGCAGCCCAGGGGATGGCCGAGCGCGATGGCGCCGCCCGTCGGGTTGACCAGCTCCGGGTCGATGCCGAGCCGGTCGACGCAGGCCAGCGCCTGGGCGGCGAACGCCTCGTTGAACTCGGCCTCCTCGATGTCGCCGACCGTCCAGCCGACGCGTCCGAGCGCCTTCTCGGTGGCGGGCACCGGCCCGATGCCCATGACGTCGGGGTGGACGCCCGCGGAGGCGCCGGCGACGTACCGGCCGAGGGACTCCAGGCCCAGTTCGTCCAGCGCGTCCTCGCTGACCAGGAGGAGTCCCGCGGCGCCGTCGTTCATCGGCGAGGCGTTGCCCGCGGTGACCGTGCCGCCGGGGCGGAACACGGGCTTGAGCCGGGACAGCTTCTCGTACGAGGTGTCCTCGCGGACGCACTCGTCGGCGTCGACCACGACGCCGTCGGGCCGGGTGACGGGCAGCAGCTCGGCGTCGAACCACCCGTTCTTGCGGGCGTCGGCGGCGCGCTGGTGGCTGCGGAGCGCGAACTCGTCCTGGCGCTCGCGCGGGACGCCGTACCGCTCGGCGACCTCCTCGGCGGTCTCGCCCATGGAGAGCACGCCGTGCAGGTCCTTCATCGCCGGGTTGACCAGGCGCCAGCCGAGCCTGGTGTCGACGGTCTCGATGCGGTGCGGCAGGGCCTCGTCGGGGCGGGGCAGCACGAAGGGGGCGCGGCTCATGGACTCGGAGCCGCCGGCGAGCACGACGTCCGCCTCGCCCGCGGCGATCGTGCGGGCCGCCGTGGTGACGGCCTCCAGTCCGGAGGCGCACAGCCGGTTGACGGTGGCGCCGGGCACGGTCTCGGGCAGCCCGGCCAGCAGGGCGGCCATGCGGGCGACGTTGCGGTTGTCCTCGCCCGCCTGGTTGGCCGCGCCCCAATAGACGTCGTCGATCCGGGCCGGGTCGAGGGCGGGCGCGTCGGCGACGAGGGCGCGCAGGACGGCCGCCGCGAGATCGTCGGGCCTGACGGAGGAGAGGGCTCCGCGCAGCTTGCCGATGGGGGTGCGGCGGGCGGCCGCGAAGTGGACGGGACGCACGACAGGACTCCTGGGGGACACCGGACTATGACGAGGACCACATTAATTAGCACTGCTAGTTTTTGACTATAGACCGCCGCCCCGGCACCTGGGAAGACCTCCCGGGAACCGGCCCCGACCGTACCGGACCGGATGGATCAGGCCCTGTTTCCGCCCATCCGTCCTGGGCACCCGCGCGGGAAGCAGTACCGGATGTTCCCGGCCGGAGGACCGGCAGCGCGGCGACCGGACCCGCGCGCACGGGGACGACGGCACGCCCGGAAGGAGCGCACGATGACCGACGCCCTCGAACTCGACGCCCTGTGGGAGGAGTTCCACCGCGTGGTGAACATGACCTCGCAGGAGCTCGCCGCGTGGCTGCGGGTCCGCGACGCCGACGAGAACGCCGAACCGCTCCCGGAGCACGCGGGCACACCCACCGGTCAGCATGTGCTCGCCATCCTCCAGAAGCGGCGCACGGACCTGACGGACGACGACGTCCGTGTCATGTACGAGGTCGTGGACACCGTCACCGCCGAGACCGACGCGGAGAAGGAGCCCCTCGCCGACGACGAGCGGCGGCGCCACCGGCTGATGACCCTCGGGCACGACGCCCTCAGGCCGCCGCAGTGAGGTGAGCGTGAGCGACAGGCAGCGACGCGTGACCGAGGCGCTCGTCGCCTCCCACGGCCGCACGTACGCCGAGGAGGCGGGCATCGCGCTGCGCGACACCCCGCAGCCGCTGTACCGCACCCTCGTCCTGGCCTCGCTTCTGAGCGCGCGCATCCGCGCCTCCGTCGCCGTCGCGACCGCCCGCGCCCTGTACGACTTCGGTCTGCGCGACCCCCGCTCCATGGCCGAGGCGCCCCGGCAGCGGCGGATCGACGCCCTCGGGGCCGGCGGCTACCGGCGTTACGACGAGCGCACGGCGACGCAACTGGCCGACGGCGCGCGCCTGCTGACGGACCGTTGGCACGGTGATCTACGGCGCATGCGGGACGAGGCCGACGGCGACCTCCCGGAACTGCGCAGGCTCCTGAGGGAGTTGCCCGGAATCGGGCCCGCTGGCGCGGACATCTTCCTTCGCGAGGTGCAGCGCGTCTGGCCCGGGACGGCGCCCTTCATCGACGGCAAGGCACTGTCCGGCGCGCGGCGGCTCGGCCTGCCGGAGGACGCCGGCCGCCTGGCCGAACTCGCCGGGGACACCGAACCGGCCGTCCTGGCCGCCGCGTTGGTGCGCGCGGCCCTGGACCGGCGGGTGGCCGAGGACGTCCTGGAAGCCGTCGGGTGACGGACGGCCGAGGACGTCACGGACGCCCTTCGCGGACGCCCTTCGATGACGGGCGACCTGCGTCAATGGTCGTGGGGCGATCACGCGGGGCGGGCGCGGCCGGGGAGCCGCGTCACCGCCGCGAATCACCGCCAGGGCGGCCGACGTCGCCGCGAAGCCAGGGGCCCTCACCGCGTCGCGCCGGCCGGCCATCAGGTTCACCGCGTCCCGCCGGCCGCCGCCGGCCGGCGCGCAGGCTCCGTACACCAGGGCGGCAGGGACCCGCGGTCGTACGGCGGCGGGCGATCCGCGCGTGCCGGACGGCGGGCGCGGGCCGCGCGGTCAGCCCTGCTGTGCGGTGATGTGGTGGATGACCTCGTGGAACTCCTTGGTGGGCGAGAAGTCGACGTACTCGCAGTCCTCCAGGGCCTCCGGGGCGTGGCCGGGCGCCCAGTAGAACGCCTGTCCCGCCTCGTACGTCTCCTCGCCGTCCTCGGTGCGCATTCTCAGCCGTCCCTTGAGCAGGACACCCCAGTGCGGGCACTGGCACAGATCGCCGGGAAGGCCCTTGAGCGCGGGCCCCATGTCCGTGCCCTTCGGGAACCGCGCGTACGCCACCGACATCTCGCCGCCCATCTCCCGCGTGCGCAGTTCCACTCCCCCGCCCTCGATCGCGACGGGCGTCTCGCTGCGTGTCGTGGCCGTCATGGCTCCTCCTCCGCCGGCCCGGGCCCGTGGCCGGACCTGGGAAAACACCGCCTTTCCTCCAGCCTGCCCCCGGAGTGTCGGGGGCGCGACACGGGAACGGCGGACCGCCGGGTCGTACCGCGCGACCCGGGTACTCGTCGCGCATGACCACCCACACTCCTCCCCCGCCCGCCGTCCGCAGCCGCGGCCGGACCACCCGCACCGAGCTGCTCGGCATCTACCTCAACGACCACCTGAGCGCCGCCACCGCGGGCGCCGAGCGCGCCCGGTACATGACAGGGTCCCTGCACGGCTCGGTGCTCGGCGCCGCCGTGGAACCGGTCGCCGCGGAGATCGCCGAGGACCGGGCGGCCCTGCTCGACGTCATGCGGCGGCTCGGCGTGCCCGTCCGGCGGTACAAGGTCCTGGCGGGCCGGCTCGGCGAACGGCTGGGCCGCCTCAAGGCCAACGGCCACCTCGTACGGCGTTCCCCGCTCAGTTCCGTGCTGGAACTGGAGGCGCTGCGGCTCGGGGTGGAGGCCAAGGCGTCGGCGTGGCGGCTGCTGCGCCTGCTCGCGGAGAGCGACGAGCGCCTGGAGCCGCGGCGGTTCGACGAACTCCTGGAGCGCGCGACCCGCCAGCTGGGCACGCTGGAGGCGCTGCGCGTCCAGCAGAGCAGGACGACGTTCCGCTCGGCCTGAGGGACCGTACCGCCCACGGCGGGACGGTCCCGCCCGTGGAGGGGCGGGACCGTCCGCGCGTCACCGGGCCGGTGCCGCGCCGGGCGCCGGAAGCGGGGCCGGGGCGTATCCGGCGGGCCGGGCGGTGAAGACACCCCGGCCCTGGGTACGGCTGCGCAGCCGCGTCGCGTAGCCGAACAGCTCGGCCAGCGGCACCGTGGCCGTGATCACCGCCGCTCCCCCGCGTGCGGTGGAGCCGCCGACCCGGCCGCGGCGGGCGGCCAGGTCGCCCAGCACGCCGCCCACGGCGTCGCCCGGCACGGTGACCGTGACGTCGGCCACCGGTTCCAGCAGCGCCATCGTGCTCGCCCGCAGGGCCTCCCGCAGCGCCAGCCGGCCCGCGGTCCTGAACGCCGGCTCCGAGGAGTCCTTGACGTGCGTCGCCCCGTCGGTGAGCACCACCCGCAGCCCCGTCACCGGGTGACCGGCGAGCGGCCCCTCCGCCAGCGCGTCACGGCAGCCCGCCTCCACCGCGCGCACGTACTCCTGCGGCACCCGTCCGCCGACGACGGCCGACCGGAACGCGAAGCCCGTGACGCCGGCGTCGTCGCCGTCGAGCGGTTCCACGTCGAGGACGACATGGGCGAACTGACCGGCGCCGCCGTCCTGTTTGACGTGCCGGTACACCAGTCCGCTCACCCCGCGCACGACGGTCTCCCGGTAGGCCACCTTCGGCCGGCCGACACGGACGTCCAGGCCGTGGGCGCGGCGGACCTTCTCCACCGCCACCTCCAGGTGCAGTTCGCCCATGCCCGACAGCGTCGTCTGGCCGGTCTCCGGGTCGGTGCGGACGACCAGCGAGGGGTCCTCCTCCACCAGGCGTGCCAGAGCCGACGTCAGACGGTCCGTGTCCGTGCCCGTGCGCGCCTCGACGGCCGCGGAGACCACCGGGTCGGCCGCGGTGGGCGGTTCGAGCACCAGGGGCGCCCCGGCCGCGCACAGGGTCGATCCGGCGCGGGTCGTCCTCAGGCCGATCACGGCGACGATGTCACCCGCCACCGCCCGGTCCAGCGGGGCGTGCCGGTCGGCCTGCACGCGCAGGACCCGGCCGACGCGTTCGCTCTGCCGCGTACTCGCGTTCCACACCGTCTCTCCCTTCCGGATCGTTCCCGAGTACAGGCGCAGGAAGGTCAGGCGGCCCATGTCGGTCGCGTTGACCTTGAACGCCAGCGCCGCGAGCGGTGCCGCCGGATCGGCGGTCCGCTCCTGCTCCGTGCCCTCCCAGGTGCCCCGCGCCGCGGGCACGTCCAGCGGCGAGGGCAGATAGGCCACCACGGCGTCCAGCAGCGGCTCGATCCCGCGGTTGCGGTAGGCCGAGCCGCACAGCACGACCACGCCCTCACCGCTGCGGGTCAGGTCGCGCAGCGCGGACGCCAGCGTGCCGGCGGACAGGGCCGACGTCGCGCAGAACTCCTCCAGCGCGAGCGGATGCAGTTCCGCCACCGCCTCCTCCAGCAGCCTGCGCCGCCGCCGCGCCTCGTCGCGCAGTTCCTCGGGTACGGGCCCCTCCGTCGCCGTGTCCTCGCCGTCGGCCCAGACCAGGGACCGCATGCGCAGCAGGTCCACGACACCGGTGAAGGCGCCCTCCGCGCCGATCGGCAACTGGACGGCGAGCGGCGCGGGATGGAGCCGCTCGCGGATCGACTCGACCGCCGCGTCGAGGTCGGCGCCCACGCGGTCCAGCTTGTTGACGAAGGCGATGCGGGGGACGCCGTACCGGTCGGCCTGCCGCCACACCGCCTCGCTCTGCGGCTCGACGCCCGCGACGGCGTCGAACACGGCGACCGCGCCGTCGAGCACCCGCAGCGAACGCGCCACCTCGTCGGCGAAGTCGACGTGGCCCGGGGTGTCGATCAGGTTGACGCGGTGACCGTCCCAGTCGCAGCTCACGGCCGCGGCGAAGATGGTGATGCCCCGGTCGCGTTCCTGGGAGTCGAAGTCCGTGACGGTCGTGCCGTCGTGGACCTCGCCGCGTTTGTGCGTGGCGCCGGTGAGGTAGAGGATCCGCTCGGTGACGGTGGTCTTCCCGGCGTCGACGTGGGCGAGGATGCCCAGGTTGCGGACGGCGGTCAGCGGGTTGGTGGGGTGACGGTGCAGGTCGGTACGCACGGCCCGTGCCTTTCGGAGCGATGCTGGAAAAAGGGCGGCGCGATTCCCGGACGAAGTCGTCCACGAGCGGCCCGCGTCGGGCCCCGGAACAGCACAGGGGCACCAACTAGCGGGCGGGCAAAGAGCCTTGACTTACCGTCAGACTGGCGGTCGTCAGGCGTTCGTCACGGGCGTCCGGTGCCGGCCGCGCAGCGGGCACCGGCCGGACGAGGACACGAGGATCACGTCGTAGCGCGACCGGGGAACGGCGGTGGTCGTGTGGCAACGCACGGCCGGGCTCCCCTCTTCGTGACGGTGTGCGCGGCGACGGCCGGACGCGCACGGTGTGTGGCGAGTGTAGGGAGCCGGACGGGCGCGGGGCACGCGGTTTTCCGTGCGCGGACCCCGGATGCAGCACGGCGCCCCGCGGCCCACCATGGACAGGGAGGGGCAGGGGCAACCGCTCGGGCTCCGTGTCAGGAGGCGTCCATGCCGCTCATCGGCCACACCACCGACGTCCTGGTCGTCGGAGCGGGTCCGGTCGGGCTCACGGCGGCCGGGGAACTGCGCCGTCGCGGTGTCCGGGTCCGTGTCGTGGACCGGCTCCCGGCCCGGCTGCCGTACGCCAAGGCCGTGGGCGTCCAGCCGCGCACGCTGGAGGTCTGGGACCGGATGGGCCTCGTGCGGGAGGCCCTGGAGGCGGCCGTCCCCATGCGCGGACAGCTGGTGTACGTCAACGGCGCCGAGCAGGGCGCGTTCGACCTCGTCCTGCCCCCCGAGGTGCCGTACGGGTTCGCCGCGCTGCCGCAGTACGAGACCGAGCGCATCCTCGAAGGGTTCCTGGCGCGCTTCGGCACGCCGGTCGAGCGCGGTACGGAGCTCGTGGGGTTCCGCCAGGACGAGGACGGGGTGACCGCCCGGCTCGTCAGCACGTCCGCGCCGGGCGGTGAGGCGGCCCCCGTGCGCCGCGAGGAGGAGGTCAGGTGCCGGTACCTGGTCGGCTGCGACGGCGCGCACAGCGTCGTGCGCAAGGGGCTCGGTCTCGGCTTCGAGGGCGGAGCCTTCCCGGAGGAGTACATGCTGGCCGACGTCGAGGTCGACTGGGACCTGCCCCCGGGCTACGGCGTGCGCGCCATGCACCGGGGGGCGGACGGCGCCGTCGACGACATCCTGGTGTGCATCCCGCTGCCGGGACACGGCCGCTACCGCATGTCCACGATGGTGCCGCCCGCGCTCTCCACGGCCGGACGGATCCCGGACGGCGGGACGGGCGGGGACGCGGTGGCGCACGGGCTCGAAGGCGGCACGGCGCCGGGGCTCGCGGACATCCAGAAAGTGCTCGACCGTCTGTCGCCGCAGCCCGTGACGGCGTCGGCCCTCCGCTGGTCCTCGGTGTTCCGCATCAGCCACCGGATCGTGGACCGGTACGGCGAGGGGCGGGTCTTCGTCGCCGGGGACGCCGCGCACATCCATCCGCCGACCGGCGCGCAGGGCATGAACACCGGCATCCAGGACGCGTTCAACCTGGCCTGGAAGCTCGCCCTCGCGGTCGAGGGGGCGGCGCATCCGGCCCTGCTCGCCAGCTACGACGCCGAGCGGCGCCCGGTGGGCGAGGAGGTCGTCGGGCGTACCGTGCGCCACGCCGCCGAGGGCGTCCAGGCCGACCCGGAGGACCCGGCGACGCTGATGCTGCGCGAGGCACAGCTCCTCGTCGGTTACCGGGGCAGCCCGGTCGTGGACGCGCCGGACGCGGCGGCGGCCGGGGCGGGCCCGCGGCCCGGTGACCGGGTCCCGGACTGCGGCGGCCTCGCCGGGCCGATCGCGACCGGTGCGCTGCGGCTGTACGACGTGCTCCGGGAACGCGACCACGTACTCCTGCTGTACGGGACGGGGGCCGCCGACGAGGGCTTCGAGGAACTGGCGCGCGCCGCAGCAGAGTCGGCGGGTGGACGCGTGGTGACCGTCGCCGTCGTCCGGTCGGCCGACGCGGCGGCCGACACGGGACCGCTCCCCAAGTACCTTGACTCGCGAGGTGAGTTCACGCGCGGCTTCGCGGCGCAGGCCCCGACCGCCTTCCTCGTACGGCCCGACGGCTACCTGGCGGCGCGGCTGCATCCGCCGGAGCCGCGGGCGCTCGCCGCGTGCCTCACGCGGGTGTTCGGCGCGTAGGGATCTCCGGCGCGCAGGGGTCTCCGCAGCGCCCGGGACCCGTCGCCCCGCCGCCGAAGTCGGCGCGCAAGGGGGCAGGTTGCGGGCATCCCGCCCGCCGCCCTCCGGGTGAACGCCGAAGTGCTCCCGCGACACGCGCTGCCTACGGCCGGCGCCGGATGTACCACCCCACGATCAGGACGAGCAGGATCGCGACGACGAACGCCCATACGGTGGGCGCGCCTTGGTAGGTGCCGTGGTGCGGGTGGGCCGACATGCCGTACGGGTACCCGGCCGCCCGCCGGACGTGCCCCCGCCGCGCGGACCGGGGCGCTCGTCCGACCCTCCTCCCGCGCAGCTCACCGGGGCGCCTGCCCGAAAGAATGAATCGCCTCCCGAAAGCCGCGTGTCCCGGCGGTGGAGCAAGCACTGTGCGGAGCGGACCAGTCGGCGGCGCACTGCCCGTCGGTGGGTGTCGCGCCCGTGCGCGACGGGGTGGGTGCCGCGGCGAGTGCGGGACGAGGCGAGGGGTGCGCGTGGGCGGAGACCGGCCGGAGGAGCGGCGACGGGTGTCGTTACAGGACCGGGCGCGCTACCGGTTCGACCGTACGCTGGCCCGCAGCACCGGTTCCCTGATGGGCTGGCTGGTCGTCGGCTGCCTGGGATTCGTCGTCCCGGTGAGCGCGCTGCTGGTGTGGACGGACCCCGGCGCGCCGCGCTCGCTCTCGGGCCGGCTGACGGCGGTGTGGCGGTCCACTGCGGAGACCCTGCGGCTGGGGGCGGTGGACGGTACGCCGCTGCGCATGCTGCTCGCGGCCGTGCTCGGACTGGTCGCCCTGCTCTGCGTGTCGACCCTCGTCGGGGTGATCACGACCGGCCTGGCCGAGCGGCTCGCGGAACTGAGCCGGGGCCGGTCGACGGTCCTGGAGGAGGACCACGCCGTCGTACTCGGCTGGTCGGACCAGGTGTTCACGGTCGTGGCGGAGCTGGTCGCCGCGCAGCTCCCGCACCGGCCGCGGGCGGTCGTCCTGCTCGCCGACCGGGACAAGACCGAGATGGAGCGGGCGCTGGCCGCTCACGTCGGCCCGCCCGGCCGGGCGCGGCTGATCTGCCGCAGCGGGCCCGCGAGCGATCCCGCCGTACTGGCCCTGGTCAGCCCCCGGACGGCGCGCACCGTGCTGGTGCTGCCGTCCGGGGAGCCGACGGCCGACGCCGAGGTGCTGCGCACGCTGCTGGCGCTCCGGGCCGTGCTCGGGGAGGACACGGAGGGGCCGCCGGTCCTCGCGGCGGTGCGCGACGACCGGTACCGGGCGGCGGCCCGGCTGGCCGCCGGGCCGCGGGGCACGGTCCTGGAGACCGACACGGTCACGGCCCGGCTGATCGCGCAGTGCGTCGGCCGTCCCGGCCTGTCCCTCGTCCTGCGCGACCTGCTCGACTTCGCCGGTGACGAGTTCCACCTCGCCGATGCCGACGCGTTCCACGGGCGTCCCTTCGGCGCCGCCCTGCTGGGCCACGCCGGCGCCTGCGTGGTGGGGCTGCTCACCCCGCGGGGCCGTACGCTCCTCAATCCGCCCGCGGACACGGTGATCGCCCCCGGGAGCAGGCTGATCGTCCTCACCCGTGACGAGGCGGCGGCCCGGCCGGAGGACTGCCGGCACCTCGTCGAGCGGCCGGCGATCGCGACCGCGCCACCGCCGCCGGAGGACGCCGCGCACCTGCTGCTGCTCGGCTGGAACCGGCGGGCGCCCCTCGTCGTGGACCAGCTGCGGCGCACGGCACGGCCGGGTTCCGTGCTCGACGTGGTGACGGACCGGTCCGTGCCCGCGCCGGCCCGGGAGCCCGATCCGGAGCCGTCGGGCGCCTCCCGGCTGTCCGTACGGTTCCAGTCCGCCGCCCTGTCGCGGCCCGAGACCCTGCTCGGCTTCGACCTCACCCCGTACGACGGGACGGTCGTCCTCGGGCCGGACCCGGGCGACGGACCGGACCGCCCGGACGACCGGACGCTGGTGACGCTGCTGGCCCTGCGGCTCGTGGAGGAACGCACCGGACGGGCGTTGCGGGTGGTCACCGAGCTGACCGACGACCGCAACCGGCCGCTGGCCCCCCTCGACCCCGGCTCCGACGTCATCGTCAGCGGGGAGCTGACCGGCCTGCTCATGGCGCAGATCGCGCAGAACCGGCATCTGGCGGCCGTGTTCGACGAGTTGTTCTCCGCCGACGGCAGCACGATCTGCCTGAAGCCGGCGGGGCACTACGTCCGCCCGGGGAGCGTGACCACGTTCGCGACGGTCGTGGCCGCCGCGCGCGACCGCGGCGAGTGCGCGATCGGCTACCGCCGCCACGACCGGCGGGCGACGCCTCCGGACCACGGAGTCCGCCTCAACCCGCCCAAGGCGGAGCGCCGCGAGTGGACCCCGGACGACCAGGTCATCCTGGTCGCCACGGACCCACCCGAGCAGGAAACCCCGGCCACCCCGCCGACCCCGGACATCCCGGTCCCGGACATCCCGGTCCCGGACACCCCGCCGACCCCGGACATCCCGGTCCCGAACCAGGCTCACGAGGACGCTCCTCGTACCCACGGGGAGACCGACCCTCGCGTCCGTTGAGGCGCCTGTCGCTTCGGCGGACCAGGTGGGGTCAAGGCCCCGGTGCACGTGCGCCGTTGGGGCGTACGACGCAGTGGGTCGCTGCGGGTGGCCTGAGGGTGCACGCCGGCCCGTGGCCCAGGGGAGCCCCGGCCGACTGGTCACCGGTCGTGGGGGCCGGCGGGGTCGGGGGCGAAGTCGCGATCGGAGTCGCGATCGGGATCGGGGTCAAGCCGAGGTCGGGATCGGCGTCCGAATCGCGGTCGAGGCCGGGTCAGCGTCCGGATCGGGGTCGAGGCCGGGTCAGCGTCCGGATCACGGTCAAGGGCGAGGCGGCGTCGGCGGCCGGCTCGGGGGCGAGTCCTCGTCGGCGTCGGGGTCGGGCTCGGCGTCCGGATCACGGCCGAAGCAGGGGTCGAAGTCGGAGTCGGCGTCCGGATCATGGTCCGGGGGTGAGTCGGCGTCGGCGTGGGGGCTGGCGTCGGCGGCGAGGTCGGGGGCGGTGGTGAGGTCGGGGACAGGATCGGCCTGGCAGGTTAGGGTCTGGCGCATGCGCCTGGCCCTCTTCGACCTGGACGGGACCCTGGTCGACCGTCGTTCCGCGTTCGCCGATGCCGTCGCGGACCTCACCCGCACGCACGGCTACGGGCCCGACGTCGAGCACTGGATGCTCACGCACCTCGCCGACCGGGGCTGCCCCGAGGACTTCGCCCGGCTCCGGGAGGTCTTCAACCTGGACGAGTCCGCCGCCGGACTGTGGCGCGCGTACATCGACCGTATGACGGCCGCCGTCACCTGCCGACCCGCCGTGCTGGACAGCCTGGCCCGTCTCCGGGCCGCCTCCTGGACCGTCGGGGTCGTGACGAACGGGCCGTCCGACATCCAGCGCGCCAAGATCCGCGCCACCGGCCTCGCCGACCTGATCGACGGGATCGCGGCCAGCGGCGACATCGACGTCCGCAAACCCGACCCCCGCCTCTTCGAGCTGGCGGCGGCCCGCTGCGGCACCCAGCTCTCCCGGGACGACTGGATGATCGGCGACGACCCGGAGAACGACATCGCGGGCGGCTACAAGGCGGGCCTGCAGCCCATCTGGGTGCGCGGCCTGACCTGGCCCGACGATCTCTCCGTCCCCCATCACAGCGTGGACGACGTCACCCAGGCGATCGACTACCTGCTCACGCACTCCGCCGGCTGACGGAGCCGGCGGCCGGGTCGGCCGGCCGGGGCGCACGGCATCGCGCGGGCCCGCCGCCCGGGACCGGTCCTCACGCCTCGTCGGACGACCGCTGGCGCTGTTCGGTCTCGCGCATCTCGCGCGTACGGCGGCCGACCTCGCCGACCCGGTCGGCGAGGTCGGGATGCGCCCTCCGCAGATGCGGTCCGGCCGCCGAGAGGGGATCGAGCAGGCGGGCCGGATCACTGTCGCCGAGGGCCGCGTGCAGGTCGGCCAGCGCCTCCTTCGCCGCCGCGGGCAGGTCGGGCAGCGCGGTGATCGTCCCGGCGAGCTGGCGCAGGGCGGCCGCGTGGTCGTGGGCCCAGGACGCGACGGAACGGTCCGCCGCCCGCCGGTCACGGGTGGCCCGCACGCGCTGCTCCTTCGTCGTACCGGCCTCCCCGGGGCGCACCCGCAGGTACCGCCGCTCGGCGGCCTGGCGGCTGGAGACACCGAGCGGGCGGGCGAGGTCCGCCCAGCTCGCACCGGCCTCCCGGGCCGTCTCGATGAGCCCCGGTTCCCAGCCGGCGAGCTGTTCGCGCACCTCGCGCAGGAGCAGCAGCGCCTCCATGGCCTGCTCGGGGTCGTCGGTCGAGGAGGCGTCGGCGTCCCGGGCCGTCCGCATGGCCTCCGCGATGGCCTCCAGCGCCGCGGCCGCCGCCAGGAAGGAGGCCGGGGCCGGCGTTCCGTCGTCGTTCATCGCCTCTCCTTCGTCTCGGTCCGGCCCCCGTCGGCGCCGTCATCAGGTGGATGACATCTCGCTTGTCGTCGGATGGATGACATGCTACAACGGAGTCAGGTGAAGCGCATTGGCAGCAACTGCCTGAACTTGCTGGAGGTGTTTCCCGTGTTGATGCGCACCGACCCGTTCCGTGAACTCGACCGGCTGGCCCAGCACCTGATGGGTCCGGGAACGTGGTCCCGCCCCTCCGCGATGCCGATGGACGCCTATCGCGACGGCGACGAGTACGTGATCGCCTTCGACCTGCCGGGCATCGACCCCGAGGCCCTGGACATCGACGTCGAGCGGAACATGCTCACCGTGCGGGCGGAGCGCCGCCCCGTCGTACGGTCCGAGAACGCGCAGACGGAGCTCTCCGAGCGGCCGCTGGGCGTCTTCTCCCGCCAGGTCGTCCTGGCCGACACCCTGGACACCGAGCACATCACGGCCGACTACGAGGCCGGCGTCCTCACCCTGCGCATCCCGATCACCGAGCGGGCCAAGCCCCGGAAGATCAGCGTCCGCAGCGCCGGACAGCGCAAGGAGATCGACGGCTGAACCGCCGGCCGGACGCCCGCCGCCGCCCCGGGGCGGTGCCTCCAGCGCCCCGCCCCGCCCCGGCCGCGGCCGCAGGGGGCACCTCCCTGTAGGGACGCCGGCCCGCCGGACACCGGCCCACGTCAGACATCGGCCCACGCAAGGAAAGACGTCGCACCGCACATGACCCTCCTCTCCCCCGCACCCGCCGCCCCGGCCGCGCCCACGGCAGCCGTCACCTTCGAGCAGTTGCTGGAGAAGGTGCGCTACGAGGGCGCCTATCCCACCCGCCGGCGGGCCGAGGACGTCGTCCGCCGCGTCCTGGAAGCCCTCGGCCGGCAGCTGACGGGTGACGAGCGCGTCGAACTCGCCGCCCGGCTGCCCCGCGAGGCCGCCGCCTTCCTCGCCTCGCAGATCCCCTCCGGCGAGCCGCTCACCGGCTGGGGCTTCGTGAAGGACCTCGCCGAACGCAACGGTGCCTCCCCGGCGACGACGCGCTGGGACACCGGCTCGGTGCTCGGCGTCGTCGCCCGCCTCGCCGGCGACGACCTGATCTCCCGCATCATCCACCAACTGCCGGACGGCTACGCCCTGTTGTTCGGTCGGGCCCAGCTCGTCCAGGCGGCCTGACCCGCTCCCGGCACGACGCCCCAGGTCCGCCGGACCAATCCCCGCCAGGACAGCCGTACGCGGCGCCCCTCCCCCGACCGGGAGGGACGCCGCGTACGGTTGTCGCCGTCCGCCGCCGCCACGCCGTCGGGCGCGGCGGCGGAGCCGGCAGGTCTCGGCTCAGCTCACGGTGACCGGATACGTGGGGTACTCGACGCCGGACACGTGCTGGACGACGCGGATGACCTGGCAGGAGTAGCCGAACTCGTTGTCGTACCAGAGGTAGAGGATCGCGTCGTCGCCCTCGACCTTCGTGGCACCGGCGTCGACGATCGAGGCGTGCCGCGAGCCGATGAAGTCGCTGGAGACCGCGTCGGGAGCGCTGATGAAGTCGATCTGGCGCTTGAGCGGCGAGGTCAGCGACACGTTGCGCAGGTAGTCGAGGACCTCCTCACGCGTGGTCTCGCGGGCGAGGCGCAGGTTCAGGATCGCGATCGAGACGTCCGGCACCGGCACCCGGATCGAGCTGCCGGTGATCCTCGCCTTGAGGTCGGGCAGCGCCTTCGCCACGGCGGAGGCGGCGCCGGTCTCGGTGAGGACCATGTTGAGCGGCGCGGAGCGGCCCCGGCGGTCCGAGGTGTGGTAATTGTCCAGCAGGTTCTGGTCGTTGGTGAACGAGTGGACGGTCTCCACGTGGCCGCGCAGGACGCCGTACTCGTCCGCCATGGCCTTCAGCGGCGGGACGATCGCGTTGGTGGTGCAGGACGCGCAGGACAGGATCTGCTCGTCGGGCTTGATCGTGTCGTGGTTGACGCCGTGCACGATGTTCGGGACGTCGCCCTTGCCCGGCGCCGTCAGGACGACCTTGTCGACACCGGGCCGCAGGTGCTTGGACAGGCCCTCGCGGTCCCGCCACTTGCCCGTGTTGTCGATGAGGATGGCGTCCTTGATGCCGTACTCCGTGTAGTCGACCTCGGACGGGTCGCTCGCGTAGATGACCTTGATCTCGTTGCCGTTGGCGATGATCGTGCTGTTCGCCTCGTCGACGGTGATCGTGCCCTGGAACTGGCCGTGGATGGAGTCGCGGCGCAGCAGCGAGGCGCGCTTGACGAGATCCCCGGCGGCCCGGCCGCCGCCCTGGCGGACGACGACGGCGCGCAACCGCAGGCCGTTGCCCGAGCCGGCCTTCTCGATGAGCAGGCGGGCCACGAGGCGGCCGATGCGGCCGAACCCGTAGAGGACGACGTCGCGTCCCTCGCGGCGCTCGATCTTGTTCTCGCCCGTGGCGCCGGCGACGGCCTCGGCGGTGAAGTCGGCCACCGAGAGCCCGCGGTCGTCGGACTTGTAGGTCGCGGCGAGCATCCCGATGTCAATCTGGGACGGGCCGAGGTCCAGCGCGGCGAGGGTCTGCAGGAAGGGCAGCGTCTCGGTGACCGAGAGCTCCTCACCCGCCATCTGCCGGGCGAAGCGGTGGGTCTTGAGGATGCTGACCACCGACTTGTTCACCAAGGAGCGGCTGTGCAGCAGGACGGTCACGTCCCGCTCCCGGTGCAGCTTCCCGATGATCGGGATCATCGACTCCGCGATCTCCTCGCGGTTCTTCCAGTTGGTGAACGAGTCGTCGTTGACAGTCACAGGTTTATCTTTCGAGCTAGGCGGTGCTCAGATGTTAACGCTCCCGTCGTTTTGATCATGCAGGGGGTGCCCCTTGGCGGGACCGCCGTCGCCGCGCCCGGAAAACCGCAGCTCATCGGCTTGCGGGGGCCGGTGTTCCGGTCAGTGGTCCGGGGCCGGGTCCTGACCCGGAAGGCGCGCGAGGCCCATCTCCTTTGGGCGTGGGCCGCTTCGGCGCGGCTCCGGGTCCGGGGCGGGCCTCCGCCACCGCTTACTTGTGGCTCCGCTGCCTGCCAGGCGTCGCCAGCTTCTTCGGGGCCTTGTGCTTCGGCGACTTGCTCTGCCGTTCGGTGTGGTCCGCTGCGGCGGGCCGGCGGTCCGCGGCGGGGACCTGCCGGGCGACGGGAGCGGACGGGGAGGACGTGACGGAGCGCTTCCCGTCCCGCGCGGACGGGCCTTCGGAACCGGCCCCGGACCGCGGGTCCGGGGAGGCGGCGGAGCTGTCCGAGGGGCGGGCGCCCGGCGCCGCCGAGACGTGGTTCTCCGGGCCCGTGGCGGAGTCGGCGCCGTCGGGCAGGCCGGCCATGCCCGTGAGGGTGACGCCGAGGAGCGTCGCCAGCGCCGCGCCCGCCGTCGCCAGCGTGCGCCCGTTCACCCGCCGGCCCGGCGAGGCACCGTCGTCGGCGAAGGCGGGGTCGGCGGCGGACGCGGGGTCGGCGGCGACGGTCCGGGCCGTGTGGTGGCCGTCCGGCACCGGTCCGACGAGTACCGCCCGGGCGGCCGCGCCGACGGGCTCCTCACCGTTGCCCAGCGCCCTGAACGCGTCCGCGCAGGTGCGGGCGTCGGGGCGGTCGTCCTCGTCCAGCGCGGTCATGGCGCCCAGCAGGCCGGCCAGTCCGTCGTCGAGGTAGGAGGGGAAGGCCGGGGCCCGGTGCAGGCGCGCGATCGCGGCCTCCAGCGGAGTCCCGTCGTACTCCAGCTCTCCCTTGAGGCATTCCAGGAGGGTCAGGCCGAGCGCGTACACGTCCGCGGCGGGTCCGACCGTCCGGCCCAGGACCTGTTCGGGAGCCAGGTAGGCGGCCGTGCCCACCAGCGCCCCGGTGGCCGTGCGCGCGGTGCTGTCCATCAGCCGGGAGATGCCGAAGTCGGTGAGGTGGGGGACGCCCGTCTCGTCCAGGAGGATGTTGGACGGCTTGACGTCGCGGTGCACCACCCCGGCCGCGTGCACGTGGTCGAGGGCGTCCGCCAGGGCCGCGCCGAGCGCGCACACCTCGGCGGGCGCGAGCACCCCCGCGGCGGCACGTGCGCGCAGTGTCGCCCCGGTGATGAGCTGCATGACGAGGTAGGGGCTGCCCGCCTCCCGGCCGGAGTCGAAGACGGTGACGAGTCCGGGGTGCTGAAGACCGGCCAGCAGCACGGCCTCCTCGGTGAAGCGTTCCTCCGTCTGCGCGTCGGTCCCGGGCCTGAACACCTTGACGGCCACCTGGCGCCTGAGCCGCAGGTCGAACGCGCTGTAGACGTCGGCCGCGCCGCCCTGGCCGAGGAGGGCGTCCAACCGGTAGCGGCCTGCCAGCACGTCGTTGCTCCCCAGGCGGGCGTCCGTCCGCAACGGCCATTGCTTCACTGGCATGTGCCCTCCTACGGCGGACGGTGGTGGGAGCCGACGCGCGGTTGTCGGCCGATCCCGCGGCAGCCGTCCGCGTTCCCACAATGCGCCGCGCTATCCCTTTTCGGGCCGACGCAGGTGACGGCCGCGGCTCTCCTGGACGTCACCCGTGCGGGCCGCCCCGCGTTCCCGCGCTCACCGGAGAGCCGGACGGAAACCCGCGTGGATGGCGGGGGCCGTGGTGGGTACCGCACACAACCGGACCGTACGTTCGTGATCATAAAGGGGAGCGAGCCGTCGACCCGTCACCCGAACGCCGCGCCACCGCGGGGCCGGAGCGTGTCGAGGGGCGGACGGGTGCACGCACTGCCACCGTGAACCCTGTTTCCCCGGGCCGAGGAGGATCTTGTGGAGTCCGACATGACGAAGACCGCCCTGATCGTCGTCGACATGATCAACACCTACGAGCACGAGGACGCCGAGGTGCTGGTCGACTCCGTCCGCGAGACCCTGCCCGCGATGCGGCGGCTGATCGGCCGGGCCCGCGAGCAGGGGGCGGACGTCATCTACGTCAACGACAACTTCGGGCGGTGGCGCTCGCACCACGACGAGCTTCTCCACGCCGCGCTCCAGGGGCCGCACGCGGACCTCGTCGAGCCGATCAGGCCGGACGGGGAGTCGCTCTTCGTCGTCAAGGCCCGCCACTCGATCTTCTACCAGACGCCCCTGGAGTACCTGCTGAACGAACAGGGCATCGGGCACATCGTGATGTGCGGGCAGGTCACGGAGCAGTGCGTGCTGTACTCGGCGCTCGACGCGCACATCCGGCACTTCCGGGTGACCGTGCCGAGCGACGCGGTCGCGCACATCCACGCCGATCTGGCGCAGGCGTCGTTCCGCATGATGCAGCGCAACATGAACGCGGACGTCGTCCCGGCCGACCAGATCGACTTCACCAAGGAGTGACCCGCCGGGCGGCGCCGGGCGGGCCGTTCAGCCCGGGGTCACCCAGCCGTGCCGTACGGCGTGCCCGCCCAGCTGCATCCGCGTCCTGACTCCGGCCAGGTCCATGAGGCGGCGCAGGTGCCGGTGGAGCGTGCGGGGCGACAGCCCGAGCTGTGTGGCCACCGCCAGATCCGTCAGGCCGGCCAGGAGCAGCGCGAGGATCTGCCGGTCGAGGTCGGTGGGGCCGTCCGCGGCGACCTCGACGGAGACGTCGGCGCCGTCTCCGGGGCCCGTGAGTCCGAGCGGAGAGGCGGCGCGCCACACCGACTCGAACAGCGCGTCCAGCGCGTCCAGCAGGCCGCTGCGGTGCAGGAGCACCGCGCCGGGCTCCCCGGCCGGGGTGACGGCCAGCGGCACGAGACCCAGGTCGGCGTCCGCCAGGACGAGTTTCATCGGCAGGCGGTCGGTGACACGCAGCCGCACGCCGTTGCGCAGCGACTCGACCGCGTCGCGCACGATGCCCGGCTCCGCCAGCACCGCCCGGTCCAGGACCGCCCGGAAGCGGACGCCCCTGCCGAGGGCCATGGGCTCGGCGGTGTTCTCGTCGGGGGGCAGGGCGACGAACGGGGCGGTGATGAAGGAGCGGACCTCCGTGCGGGCCGCCTGCTGCACCTGGAGGAAGCGGTGCCGGATCGCGTCGACGCCGGTGACGATCTCGATGAGGTCGCTGATGCTGCTGCCGGTCATCGCCGCGCGGTGCTCCTCGGCGAACGCCACCAGCGCCTGCTCGGCCAGGCGCAGACCGTCCCGGCGCTGGCCGATGAGGGCCCCGAGCGCCATCGCGGGCGGCGCGGCGGTGAAGCGCCCGTCCGCCGACCCGGTCGCCAGTCCCCAGTCGGCCAGACGCGCCAGGGCCTTGTCGACCTCGGCCCACGGCAGGGCGAGCACCTCGGCGAGGGAGGCGGCGGTGGAGTCCGGCCGGCCGAGCAGCGCCCGGTAGACGCGCTCCTGGCCGGCTTCGAGACCCAGTACATCCAGCATCGGCGACCGACTCTCCTCCACTTGCCGCAGCGGGGAGAGTATGGGCCACGGCGGCGGAATCCGAGAAGTCCCTGCTGGGAGGGGTGCTGAGGGGGAGGGCCCCGGGGAGTCGACTCCCGGGGGCCCGACGGTGCGGCTCATCGCAGGCCGTACGCCCGGATGACCTCGTTCTCGACACCGAAGCCCCGGTCGGTCCCGGCGCTCGCGCGGACCGACAGGAAGCCGCCGGGCTTGCCGTCCGCCCTGAACGAGCCGGTCCAGGTGCCGTGGGCGCCCTTGGCGAGGGTCACCTTCCGCCAGGTGGCACCGTCGTCGCAGGAGACGTCCAGCCGCACACTGGTCACCGTGCCGGGCACCTCGCCCAGGTCGGTCGACACCGGCTTGAGCGTGATCCTCTGCGTCGCCCGGGCCTTCACGTCGCCGTGCAGGTCGGACTCCAGCGCGTAGTCCAGGTTCAGCGCCGAGAACGGCTCGAAGAAGTCCGTGTCGGTGGTGTCGGACCTGAAGGTCCACTCGGTGTGGGTGCGCGTCGACAGCCGGAAGGCGTCGGCGGGCCGTTCCACGTCGAGGACGGCACGGTAGGGCAGGTCGCCCGCCGGCACCTCCCGCCACTGCATGTCGCCGCTGACCGGGTTGTCGTGGATCAGGGTGTCGCCCTGGTAGACGCGCAGGTGTGACGGGGTCTCACCCCACGGGAGGTAGCCGCCGAGCCGCTGGGTGCCGCTCGCCGAGGCCCACGCCTGGACGTTCCACGTCATGTAGTTGTTCCAGCGGGAGTTGTACACGCCGAACGACTCGCTCTGGCCCGGCCGGGTCAGCGGCGCGAACCAGTCCTGCCGGGTGGTCGTGCCCCGGGCGTAGGTGTTGTCGCCGGAGACCATCGTCCAGGGCAGGGCCGTGTCGACGCCCTGCGTGTGGAACTCCCTCCAGACCTGACCCGGGGTCACGTACTCGGTGCGGGTGCCCGGGTGCCGCTCCGTGTCGGGGAGGTTGAACGACGGGCTGAGCGTGAAGTCGGAGCGGTAGCCCTCCGCCGCCCGGTCGCCCGCCGCCGCGTAGTAGCGGGCGTCGATGCGGGCCAGGTCGGCCTTGGCGGGCTCGTAGACCAGGGGCCGGTCGGGCACCCGGCCGGGGTAGTCCCGGGTCAGGTCGTAGACGTACGGCGTGTGCTCGGTCTGCTGCACGGTCAGCTTCAGGGAGCCGGACCGGGCCATCGCGGCGAGGGTGCGGCCGGCGTCCCGGTGCACGGCGGCGACGGGGACGGCCGACTCGCCGACGTACTCCACGAGGGCCCCGGCACGGTCGTTGACCACGATCAGCGCCTTGGCGCCGGCCGCCGCCGCGGCCTCGGCGCGCTCCTGCGGCGGGACCTCGTCGCTGCGGTGCACGACGGCGACCTTGCCCCTGGCCCGGACCTTCGCGTACGCCGACGCGGAGCCGTCGCCCGCGAGGACCGCCTCCAGCTTCTCCTCACCGGTGCGCAGGGCGCTGCCCGGCTGCACCTGCGTGTCGAAGCGGAGGCGACCGCCGGACGTGCTCAGACCGAGCCGCGGCTCACCCTTGCGCCAGCGGGTGGTGAGGATGAACTCGCCGTGTTCCATGGCCTTCGTGGGCGACACGTAGACGTCGTCGTACGTGGGCGGCAGCACGTACGCGCTGCGGTAGTCCGTGTACGGGTCCTGCCCCTCGTAGTGGACGTCGAAGTCGACCTTGCGCTGCCGGTCCTCGGTGCGCTGCGGCGCCTCGGTCCGCAGCAGTCGCGCCCTGCTCGCGTCCAGCACCACCTCGGCCGAGCCGTCCTTGAGCACGGTCTCCGGGTCGACCAGGACGGCCAGCCCGGAGCGGTCCGCCTTCTCGCCGGACACGTCGAGGTAGGCCGCGACGGTGTAGACGCCGGGTGCCGTGCGCAGGGTCGTCGAGCCGTCGACCCAGAGCGTGTACGGCCAGACGTCGCCGCCCAGGTTGACGCCGACCCAGCCGGCGGCGGGCTCGCCGTCGCGGCCGACGAGCTCGATGTTCAGGTCGTAGCGCTCCTCCTCCTTGAGCAGCGCCACGGACGTGCGGGCCACCGGCTTCCCGGTGGCGGCGTCGGTGGCGGTCACCCGGCCGACGTGCCGGCCGGGCTGGACGGCGCGCGGGTCGCCGGTCACCGGCACGACGGCGGTGCCGCCCGCCGGGACGCTCACCTCGTCGGCTCCGAGGGTGAAGGGGCCGTCGCGGTTGCCGTCGTTCAGCGCCAGGTCCAGCGTGACGTCGCGGGAGCCGGTGTTGGTGTAGGTCAGCTCCTTCTCGACGGCGCCGTCGCTCGGCCGGTGGGGCCAGGTGTGGTTGCCGAAGAAGAGCGAGCCGGTGCCGCGGACGGGCGTGCGCACGGCGGCGGCCACGTCGAGACGGCCGGTCCCCACCTCGTACGGCGAGTAGCCGTCGTCCAGGCCCTTCGCGGTGCTCATGAGGTGTTCCTTGAGCTGCGCGCCGGTCCAGTCCGGGTGCTGCTGGGCGAGGATCGCCGCCGCGCCGGCCACGTGCGGGGTGGCCATCGAGGTGCCGCTGAGGGTGCGGTAGAGGCCCTCGCCGCCGTCGGTCATCGCCTGGGAGCGGGGAGCGGTGATGTCCACGCCCGGCGCCGCGATGTCCGGCTTCATGGCGCCGGAGCCGGCCAGCGGACCGGTGCTGGAGAAGGACGCGAGCCGGTCCTCCTTGTCCGTCGCGGCCACGGTGAGCGCGGCGGCCGCGGCCCCGGGGGCGGAGACGGTCTCCGGGCCCGCGTTGCCCGCGGCGACGACGAACAGGGTGCCGTACCGCTCGGACAGGGCGTCGACCAATTGCGACATCGGGTCGCTGCCATCTGTCGGGTAGGAGTTGCCGAGGCTCATGTTGACGACGTCGGCACCGGACTCGGCGGCCCACTGCATGCCGGCCATGACCCAGGAGTCCTGGCCGGAGCCCTCCGCTCCGCCGAGCACCTTGCCGACGAGCAGGTCGGCGCCCGGGGCGACGCCCCTGTGGTCGCCCCCGGAGGCGGCGCCCGAACCGACGATGGTGCCCGCCACGTGCGTACCGTGCCCGTTGACGTCGGTGACGCCCTCGTCGGGCACGAAGCTGGCGGTGCCGTCGATCAGGCCCGCGAGATCGGGGTGTCCGGTGTCGACACCCGTGTCGAGGACCGCGACCTTGCTCCCCTTGCCGGTGTACCCGGCCGCCCAGGCCTCGGGCGCGCCGATCAGCGGCACGCTCTCCTTCAGGTCGGGCTCGACCCGTCCGTCCAGCCACAGCTTGGCGACACCCGCGGCCAGCCCGGTGGCGCCCCGCAGAGCAACGGAGGTCCAGAAGGTGCGGGCCTGCCGCTTCTTCGTGCTGAGCACGGCGGCACGGATGCCGGTGAGCTCGCGGGTCATCCGGCTGCCGCGCGGCGCCGTCGGCTCGACGCCCTCGCGCTTCTTCGTTCCGGCGTACGTCGCGATCAGCGGCACCGTGGCCGTCTTCGCGTCGTCGTAGCCCATCTCGATCAGGTCGGTGACGTTGAAGAGCCGCCGGTCGAGCCTGCCCTTGCCGAGCAGCGCCGCCGCCTCGTCCGGGACGACGTACAGGTCCCCCTTGATCTGCTGGAGTTTCACTCCGCCGACGGCGCTGTCGGGCCGGTCGACCTCGGCGGTCTGCCTGCCGTCGGCCGAGGTGGAGACCGTGACGACATCGCCGGTGACCAGGGTGACCCGATGGGTCGCCGAGGGCCTGGCGGGCACGGCGGGCTTGCTCGGAGCCGCCTGGGCGGGGGCTTGCAGGACGACGAGGACCGATGCCAGCAGCGGTACGGCGGTCGCGGCCGCGGTCAGCCGCCGGCGTCTGCGCCGGGAGGCGGAAGCCTGGGAGGGGGAGGACATGCCACGGGTCTACCGACCTGCTCAGGCCGTCGTGAAGGCCTGTCGGCGGCAAGTCGTCGCCATGGCAAGGACTCGCCAGTCCCAAACCACGCGAAGCCGTACGAGACCAGGTCAGCGGCGCCGACGGAGGGCGCTCGCCGCCCCGCACCGAGCCCTTACGGCGCCCCGCATTTCATGCGCGCGTCCGCCGTCCCTTGCTCGGCCTCATGCATGCCATCGGGTGAGCGCGTATCCCGCCCCGCGTGCGTTCCTCGCCCCCCACCCGTGCCCGCGGATGCCACCGGATGAGCGCGTATCCCGCCCCGCGTGCGTTCGTCGCCACCCGGGCTCACGTATGCGACTTAGTGAGCGCGCATCGCGCCCGGCGCCCGTCGGCATCACGCGGTCACCGCGCCGGACGCCGGCCGCAGCCGGGCGGGACCACTGCCGGTACGGACCGGCCGGGCGGCCCCTCCGGTGGGTGTCACGCGCGGACGGCGCTGCCCTGCGGGGTCCCCCGAAGCGCCTTAGTGTGAGTTCACGGCGATCCCGTCGGGGAGACCCGCCGTCTCGTGTGCCCGAATGCACCCGACTCCTCCGTCGAAGGGGGCGTGACGTGGGTGTCCCGACATCCTGGGCGGCCCGGTTCAGGCTGCGGCAGTACGTCAAGGCCAGTCTGTGGATCCTGCCGACGGCCGGTCTGGTCCTGGGCGCGCTGCTCGCCGAACTCGCGCTCGTCGCCGACAGCACGAACCGGCCGCCGAGCGGCTGGCACTACTCCTCGACCACGGCGAGCGGCGTCCTCACCGCCATCGTCGGGGCGATGGTGGCGCTGCTCGGATTCGTCGTCACCATCGGCGTGCTGGTGGTGCAGCAGGCCACAAGCACCCTCTCCCCCCGCTACATGCGCCTCTGGTACCGGGACCGGCTGCAGAAGGCGGTCCTGGCGACGTTCACGGGGACGTTCGCCTTCGCCTTCTCGCTGCTGCGCAGCGTCGAGTCCGACTCGGTCCCCGACCTGGGCGTCACCCTGGCCGGGGCGGCCGTCGCGGTCAGTCTCGTGCTGCTGCTCGTCTACCTGAACCGGTTCACGCACAGCCTCCGTCCGGTGGCCATCGCCGAGTTGGTGACGACCCTCGGGGAGGCCGTCCTCGAGAGCGGCGCGTCCGCGCTCAGGGGCGCCGCCCCGCGCGGGGACCAGGTCGTGCCGGCCGCGGGACCGGTGACCCGTATCCGTACCGATCGCGGCGGAGCCGTCCAGGCGTTCGACGTGGCCGGACTGGTCGCGGAGGCCACGCGCCACGACTGCGTCCTCGTGGTGACCCGGCTCGTCGGGGACTTCGTACCCCCGGGCACCGTCCTGGTGGAGGTCCACGGAAATACGTCAGGCCCGTCACCGGAGCGGGTGAACGGTCTCGTCGCGCTCGGGGCCGAGCGCACCATCGAACAGGACCCCGCCTTCGCGCTGCGCGTCCTCGTCGACATCGCCATCCGCGCCCTGTCCCCGGCCGTGAACGACCCCACCACCGCCGTCCAGGTGATCAACTACATCGAGCGGTTCCTGCACACCATCGGCAGGACGCAGCTCCCGGCCCGGCACATCCTGGCCGACCGCCACGGGGACGCCCGGCTCGTGCTCCCGGGGCGCGACTGGGACAGCCTCCTCCAGCTCGCCGTCTGCGAGATCCGCGAGTACGGAAGCTCGTCCGTGCAGATCTGCCGCAGGCTGCGCGCCGTGCTCGACGGCCTGCTGGACGGGCTTCCCCCGCCGCAGCACCCCGCGATCCGTGCCGAACTGGGCCTGCTGCGGGACTCCGTGGAGCGGCACTTCCCCGACGCGGCCCGCAGGGCCGTCGCGGAGCAGCCGGACCTCCAGGGCATCGGCGGCCAGTACCCCTCCTAGCCCTCCTCCCGACCAGGCGGGCCGACCCCCCTCACAATGGAGCGCCACCATGAGCACACCTCGGTTCGAGGACACCAAGGACTTCGAGAACGCGGACCGCGGGTTCATCGCGGCCCTCGTACCGGCCCGGATCGAGAACGCCGACGGCCGCGTGGTGTACGACAACGACAGCTACGCCTTCGTGGACGGCCCGTGCCCCGACACCGCGCACCCGAACCTGTGGCGGCAGGCGCAGCTGGTGGCCAGGCAGGGTCTCTACAGCGTCACGCCGGGCATCTACCAGGTCCGGGGGCTCGACCTGTCGAACATGACGCTGGTGGAGGGGGAACGCGGCGTCGTCGTCATCGACCCGCTGATCTCGACGGAGTGCGCCGCCGCGGCGCTCGCCCTCTACCGCGAGCACCGGGGCGACCGCCCGGTCACCGGCCTGATCTACACGCACTCCCACGCGGACCACTTCGGCGGCTCCCGGGGCGTCCTGCCCGAGGGCACCGGACAGGGCGTCCCCGTCCTGGCACCGGCCGGCTTCATGGAGCACGCCATCAGCGAGAACGTCTACGCGGGCAACGCGATGACACGGCGGGCCGTGTACATGTACGGCGACCGGCTGCCGCGCGCCGCCAACGGGCAGATCGGCGCCGGGCTGGGCATGGCGATGTCCACCGGGACGATCAGCCTGATCCCGCCCACGGTCGACATCACCGAGACCGGGCAGGAGGAGGTCGTCGACGGGGTGCGGATCGTCTTCCAGCTGACCCCGGGCACCGAGGCACCGGCGGAGATGAACTTCCTCTTCCCCGACCAGCGCGCCCTGTGCCTCGCCGAGAACGTCACGCACACCATGCACAACATCCAGACCCTGCGCGGCGCGATGGTGCGGGACGCCCGCAACTGGTCCCGCTACATCGACGAGGCGATCGAGTACTTCCACGGCCGGTACGACGTCGGCTTCGCCTCCCACCACTGGCCGACCTGGGGCCACGACGAGGTGGTCCGGCTCCTGAGCGAACAGCGGGACCTCTACGGCTACCTGCACGACCAGACCCTGCGCATGCTCAACGAGGGGCTGGTGGCCGCGGAGATCGCCGAGGCGCTGCGGCTGCCGCCCGCCATCGAGTCGGCGTGGAACACGCGCGGCTACTACGGCTCGCTCAGCCACAACGTCAAGGCGGTCTACCACCGGTACCTGGGCTGGTTCGAGGGCAACCCCGCGACGCTCTGGCAGCACCCGCCCACCGAGCAGGCCAGGCGCTACGTCGACCTCGCGGGCGGCCGGGACGGCGCGCTGGCCAAGGCACGCGCGTACGCCGAGGAGGGCGACCTGCGGTTCGCGGCCACGGTGCTCGACCACCTGGTCTTCGCCGACGCGCGGGACACCGAGGCCAAGGAGGTCCTCGCGTCGGTCTACGACCGGCTCGGCCAGGGCTCGGAGAACGGCACCTGGCGGAACTTCTACCTGACCGCCGCGCTCGAACTGCGCTCCGGTGTCGGCGGCGAGGTCGCCGACGTCACCAACCCGGAGATGGTGATGGCGCTGTCCACCGAGCAGCTCCTGGACTCCGTCGCCATCCGGATCGACGGGCCGCGGGCGTGGGACGAGGACCTCGTCATCGACGTGCACCTCACCGACGAGGAGCGCCGGCACCGGCTGACCCTGCACAACGGAACGCTCACGCACCGGGTCCTGCGCCCGGAGTACCCCGGCGGCCGGTCCCGCCCGGAGGCCGGACTCACCCTGACGCTCACCAAGCCGGAACTCATCGGCCTCCTCGCGGGCCAGGGCATCGACCAGGTCGAGCACACCGGCGATCCGGACCTGCTGGCACGCCTGTTCGCCCTGGTGACCTCCCCCGACAAGCAGTTCCCCATCGTCACGCCCTGAGGCAGGCCCGGCCTCCGTACGCCGTGAGCCCCGGCCGTGGGCTCGGGGCCATGGTGGGTACGCAGTTGGGCGGGTCGGCACGAGGACCGGGCCGCCCCCGGGAGGAACGGGTGACCGGGGCCTTCCTCGACGTCCCCGGGACACACGAAAGGCCGCCCTCTCACGGATGAGAGAACGGCCTCCGACCTGCGTTGCGGCAGAGTCGGGACGACAGGATTTGAACCTGCGACCCCTTGACCCCCAGTCAAGTGCGCTACCAAGCTGCGCCACGTCCCGGTGCCCGTCTGACCTGGGGTTTCCCCTGGCCGAACGTGCACCGAAACAATACCGCACTCGGGCCCGTGATCGCGCACCGCTTTTGCGGTGCGACGCACAGCGGCCGTCCCGCGCCCGCGGGGACTTGACCTCAAGTTTGCTTGAGGTTGCACGATCGTCGGCATGACGATCACGGCGGAGCGCGGCCACGCGCGGTATCGGTACGAGGACCTGCCCGGGCTCATGGGGCTGATGACGGGCGACGAGAAGCACGGCCCCGCGGCGACGTCCACCCTGGACGCGTTGTGGGTGCTCTACGACCGCGTCCTGCGCGTGGGACCCGAGCGGACGGACGACCCGGGCCGGGACCGGTTCCTGCTGTCGAAGGGGCACGGGCCCATGGCGTACTACGCGGTGCTCGCCGCCAAGGGGTTCGTGCCCGTCGACTGGCTCGCGGGCTTCGGCTCGTTCGACTCGCCGCTGGGGCACCACCCGGACCGCGTGCTGGTCCCGGGCGCGGAGATCGGCAGCGGGTCCCTGGGACACGGGCTGCCGATCGCGGTCGGCACGGCACTCGGTCTGCGCGCACAGGGTCTCGACGACCCGTCGGTGTGGGTGCTGGTCGGGGACGCCGAGCTGGACGAGGGCAGCAACCACGAGGCCATCGCGTACGCGGGTCCGGCCGGGCTGGAACGGCTGCACACCGTCGTCATCGACAACGCCTCGGCCAGTCACGCCCGGCCCGGCGGGATCGCGGCGCGGTTCGCTGCGGCCGGCTGGTCCACGCGGACCGTGGACGGCCGCGACCACACGGCGCTGTACGCCGCCTTCACCGCGCCGCATCCGGGCCGGCCGCACGTGGTCGTCGCCCGGGTGGAGCCCAAGGGCGCCTGAGCCGGCCCTTCCGGCCCTCCCCCACCTCCCGCACTCCCCTCCGCCCGGCACGGAACGGGCGGACCGACCGACCGACCCTGCCTGGAAGGACACATCCCATGGACACCATGCGTGACCGCTTCGCCCCCGTGGCCGGGCGGCTGCTCGACGAGGACCCGCGCGTCGCGGTCGTCCTCGCCGAGATCGGCGCCGACGGCTTCGCGGAGGCCCGGCGGCGGCACCCGGACCGGGTGATCAACGTCGGTATCCGCGAGCAGCTCCTCGTCGGGGCGGCCGCGGGACTCGCGCTCACGGGGCTGCGGCCGGTGGTGCACACCTTCGCCGGCTTCCTCGTGGAGCGGCCCTTCGAGCAGGTCAAGCTCGACCTCGGGCACCAGGACGCCGGCGCGGTCCTGGTCAGCGCGGCCGCCTCCTTCGACTGGCCGGCCGGCGGCTTCACGCACATGTCCCCCGGCGACGTGGCACTGCTGGACACGCTGGACGGCTGGACCGTGCACGTCCCGGGCCATCCGGACGAGGCGGAGACCCTGCTGCGGCACGCGGTGGCCGCCGGCGACGACAAGGTCTACGTCCGCCTGTCCGTGCAGTCGAACGCGCGCGGACTGCCGGTCGACGGGGCGCACTTCCTTACCGTGCGGGAGGGCCGCTCGGGCGTGGTCGTCGCCGTGGGCCCGATGCTCGACGCCGTCCTCGACGCGACGGAGGGGCTCGACGTGACGGTCCTGTACGCGGCCACCGTGCGTCCCTTCGACGCGGCGGGGCTGCGCCGGGCCACGGACGCGGCGGGGCCGGACGTCGTCCTGGTCGAGCCGTATCTGGCGGGTACCTCGACGACCGAGGCCAACGACGCGCTGGCCGACGTGCCGCACAGGGTCCTCGGCCTGGGTGTGGGCCGCCGGGAACTGCGCCGGTACGGCGGCGTCGACGAGCACGTGGCCGCCCACGGGCTCGACGCGAAAGCGCTGCGGGAGCGGATCGGCGGCTTCCTGGGGGCGGGCGTCGCGGTCCGCGGGTGACGGGGTGCGGACCCCGCCGCCCCGGTCCGGGCACCGCCACCACGGTCGTGTCAGCCGACGGCCGGGTGCCCCAGCTCCGGATGGGAGTCGAGGAGCCGGGTCGGTGCCGCCTGGCGCCAGGAGTCGGCCAGGATGTCGCGCAGTTCGCCCTCGTCCTCCAGGGCGGCGAGGCGGACGCGGACCCAGGCGAAATTGGCCTCGTGGTCGGCGATCCAGAACTTGTCCGGCTCCGCCAGGGCCAGTTCGTCGCGCTCCTCCTTCGGGCAGCGCACGGCGATGGAGGTCTCGTTCTCGGGCAGCGTGGCGAACATCTTGCCCGCGACCCGGAACGTGGGCATGCTCCAGGCGGTCTTCTCCGTCGTGTCCGGCAGGGAGAGGGCGATACGGCGTACGTCTTCGGCATCCGGCATGGACCGCACCGTAACCGCTGCCACTGACATCCACCCGCCGGGGCGCGGTGACGGGCGGGCCGCCACCGCGTCCGCTGCGCCTCGGGCGGAGTCGGCCGCACGTCCGGCGGCTCCTGGCGCGACGCGCGCACAGGGCCGGAAGGACGACCTGCCGTGGACGTGTCCGGGCGGCCCGGAGAGGCACGAGTCCCGCGCCCCTCGCCCCGTTTGAGGTGAGAGGCGGCGGAACTCGTCGCGGCCCATGCGGCTTTGACCGTCGGGCCGGGCGGGGTACCGCCCGGCGGCGGGCTCAGGCGGCGGGGCCGACGTGCTTGTAGAAGATCGTCGTGGCGTGCAGCGTGCCGCCGGGTGTGGCGGCGTAGTCCGGGATGTCGCCGACCCGGGTCCATCCGGCGGAGCGGTAGAGGGACTCGGCGGGGCTGCCCGTCTCGGTGTCGAGGTGCAGCAGGGTGACGCCCGCCGCGGCCGCCGCCCGCTCGGCGGTGGCGAGGAGCGTACGGCCGATCCCCTGGCCGCGGCCGTCCCGGTGCACCATCAGCTTCACCAGTTCGGCGCGGTGGCGGCTGTTCGGCTTGCCCGGGAAGGCGAGGCCGACGGTGCCGGTGACCCGGTCGCCGGTGCGCGCCACCCAGACGGCGAGCCGCCCGGCGGCGACCGCCTCCGCCTGCTCCCGCCACCAGGCGAGGGCCGCCGCGCGGTCGAGGGGGGCGAGGAACCCGACGGAGGCTCCTCCGTCCACGGTGTCGGCCAGCAGGTCCGCCAACTCCTCCGCGTGGTCCAGTAGTTGATCCGGGGTCAGCCGGGAGGCCGCGGTCACGGCAGCACCACCGCCAGCGCGTACCGGACGTCCTCGGGGCCGGGGCACCTGAAGCGGGTCGGTCCCCACACGCGCATCCGGAGGCAGTCACCGGTGGCGAGGTGGTGCTCGACGTCCCGCGCGGTGACGTCGAGGCTTCCGGACAGGACCCAGATGTGCTGTTCGAGGCCGGGGACGGGCGGACGGTCGTACGCGATGTCGGCGCCCGCCGTGAGCCGCCCCTCGACCAGTTCACCGCGCAGGCCCGCGTGCGGCGGGGAGACCGAGCGCCGCAGGAAACCGGACGCGGCGTCCTTCCAGACGGCCTGGTCGGCGGCGCGCACGAGCGGGTCCGGGGCCGCCTCGACCTCGCTGAGCAGCTGCGACATGGTGCGCCCGTACACCCCGCACAGCCGGTTCAGCAGTGCGGCCGTGGGGCTGATCTCGGCGCGCTCGGCCCGCGAGAGCGTCGAGCGGCTCACTCCGCTGCGGTCGGCCAACTCGCCCAGGGACCAGCCGCGTTCGGCACGCAGCTCGGCCAGGCGGGCGGCGAGCCGGGCGTCGACGGCGCCCTCCACATCGTTTCCCATATTCGGGATGTTATCCCAGATGTGAGACGCAAGGTCGCGGGCTCCGGGCGGATCAGGCCGTCGCGGCCTCCGCCAGGGCGTCCAGCACCGGCCTGATCAGCGGATGGCCCTCCGCGCCGCGGCGTACGGCGGCGAAGACGCGCCGGGTCGGGGCGGTGCCGTCGACGGGCCGCACCACCACGCCCGTGAGGTCCATGCCGCGCAGGGCCGAGCGGGGCACCAGGGCCACCCCGGCGTCGGCCGAGGCGAGGGCGACGACGGCCCGGAAGTCGTCCGAGGAGTGTTCGAGGCGGGGCTGGAACCCGGCGTTCTCGCAGGCCAGGACGACCACGTCGTGGCAGGGGTTGCCCGGATACGGGCCGATCCAGGGGTCCTTGGCCAGCTCGGCGAGCGGCACCTCGCCGGCGCCGGCCAGCCGGTGCGTCACGGGGACGACCGCGTCGAAGGGCTCGGCGTACAACGGCACGTGCGTCAGGCGCGGGTCGTCCGCCGCCGGGGCGCCCCGGTACTCGACGGCGACCGCCACGTCGACCTGCCGGTCCAGGACCATGGGCAGGCTGGCGTCCCCCTCGGCGTCCTGCACGCGCAGGCGGATGCCGGGCGCCGTCAGCGCGAGGCGGGCCAGCGCGGGCGCCACGACCAGGCCGATGCCGGTCGCGAAGGCGGCGACGGTCACCGTGCCGGCCGCACCCGAGCTGTACGCCGCCAGTTCCGCCTCGGCGCGCTCCAGCTGGGCAAGGACCTCGTTCGTGTGGCCGAGCAGGATCTCGCCGGCGGGGGTCAGCCGTACGCCCCGGGCGCCGCGCTCCACGAGCCGGTGGCCGGTCTCCTGCTCCAGCGCCGCCAGCTGCTGGGAGACCGCCGAGGGCGTGAGGTACAGCGCGGCGGCAGCCGCCGTCACCGTGCGGTGGTCCGCCACCGCACGGAGGATGTGGAGCCGCCGCGCCTCGATCATGCGACCGATTCTCTCAGGTCACACGGCCAATGGGTCCCGCTCAGGCGTCCAGCTCCGCGCGGGCCGCGACGAAGGCGTCCACGGCCCGGTTCACGTCCTCGGTCGAGTGGGCGGCGGACAGCTGCACCCGGATGCGGGCCTGCCCCTGCGGCACCACCGGGTACGAGAAGCCGATCACGTACACACCGCGCTCCAGGAGCAGCTCGGCGAGGCGTCCGGCCACGGCCGCGTCACCGATCATGACGGGGGCGATCGCGTGGTCGCCGGGCAGCACGTCGAAGCCCTCCTCCGTCATCCGGGAGCGGAACAGCGCCGTATTGGCGGCCAGCTTCTCGCGCAGGTCGCCGGCCGACTCCAGCAGGTCGAGGACCTTCAGGGAGGCCGCCGCGATCACCGGGGCGAGGGTGTTGGAGAAGAGGTACGGGCGCGAGCGCTGGCGGAGCAGGGCGACGATCTCGGCGCGGGCGGCCACGTAGCCGCCGGACGCGCCGCCGAGGGCCTTGCCGAGGGTGCCGGTGATGATGTCGACGCGGTCCATGACGCCGTGCAGCTCGGGGGTGCCCCGGCCGCCGGGGCCGACGAAGCCGACGGCGTGCGAGTCGTCGACCATGACCATGGCGTCGTAGCGGTCGGCGAGGTCGCAGATCTCGCGCAGCGGCGCCACGTAACCGTCCATGGAGAACACGCCGTCGGTGACGATCAGGCGGCGCCTGGCGTCGGACGCCTCCTTGAGCTGCCGCTCCAGGTCGGCCATGTCGCGGTTGGCGTAGCGGAAGCGGCGGGCCTTGGAGAGCCGGATGCCGTCGATGATGGAGGCGTGGTTGAGGGCGTCGGAGATCACGGCGTCCTCGGCGCCGAGCAGCGTCTCGAAGACACCGCCGTTGGCGTCGAAGCAGGAGGAGTACAGGATCGTGTCCTCCTGGCCGAGGAAGCCGGACAGGCGCCGCTCCAGCTCCTTGTGCACCTCCTGCGTACCGCAGATGAAGCGCACGGAGGCCATCCCGTAGCCCCAGCGGTCGAGTGCCTCGTGCGCGGCGGCGACGACCTCGGGGTGGTCGGCGAGGCCGAGGTAGTTGTTGGCGCAGAAGTTGAGGACCTCGCCGGGGCGGCCGCCGGAGGTGACACCGACGGTCGCGGACTGCGGGGTGCCGATGACGCGCTCGGGCTTGTGCAGGCCGGCGGCGCGGATCTCGTCGAGGGTGGCGCGGAGGTCGTCGCGTACGGAGTCGAACATGGGAAGGGCTCCTGAAGTGCTAGCGCGGGAGGGGGTTACGCGGTCCAGTCGAGGATGACCTTGCCGCCGCGGCCGCTCGCCGCGTCCGCGAAGGCCGCCTCGAAGTCGCGGTAGCCGTACCGGCCGGTGATGACGGGGGCGAGGTCGAGTCCGCCTTCGAGCAGGACCGACATCGCGTACCAGGTCTCGAACATCTCCCGGCCGTAGATGCCCTTGATGGTGATCATGGACGTCACGATCCGGGACCAGTCGACCGGGAACTCCTCGGCGGGCAGCCCCAGCATGGCGATCCGGCCGCCGTGCGTCATGTTGGCGATCATGTCGCGCATCGCCTCGGGGCGGCCGGACATCTCCAGGCCGATGTCGAAGCCCTCACGCAGCCCCAGGGCGCGCTGGCCGTCGGCGATGGTCCCCTCCCGGACGTTCAGGGCGAGGCTCACGCCGATCTTGCGGGCCAGTTCCAGCCGCTCCTCGCTGACGTCCGTGATGACGACGTTGCGGGCGCCGGCGTGCCGGGCCACGGCCGCGGCCATCAGACCGATGGGTCCGGCGCCGGTGACCAGGACGTCCTCGCCGACCAGCGGGAAGGAGAGCGCCGTGTGCACCGCGTTGCCGAACGGGTCGAAGATCGCGGCGATGTCGAGGTCCACCGGCACCCGGTGCACCCACACGTTGGCGGCGGGCAGCGCCACGTACTCGGCGAACGCGCCGTCGCGGCCGACACCGAGACCGACCGTGGCCCGGCACAGGTGGCGGCGGCCGGCCAGGCAGTTCCGGCACTTGCCGCAGACCAGGTGCCCCTCGCCGCTGACCCGGTCGCCCACCGCGATGTCGGCGACGTCACGGCCGGTCTCGACGACCTCCCCGACGAACTCGTGGCCGAGGACGAGCGGGGTGGCGATCGCCTGCTGCGCCCAGCCGTCCCAGTTCCGGATGTGCAGATCGGTCCCGCAGATGCCGGTCCTGAGCACCTTGATCAGTACATCGCCGGAACCGATGGACGGCTCGGGTACGTCCGCGAGCCAGAGGCCCGGTTCCGCCTTCTCCTTGACCAGCGCCTTCAACGCAACGGCTCCTGTGGGTGAGGTCCCGGAGCCGGGCACGCCGAAGCGGCCCGTACCGGGGAGAGGGGTGTGATCCCCCAGAAATCTGCCGTACGACGCATGCCCCGGTCCATCGAGGTTTTCTTAAGCGCCGCCGCAGCTTTCCTTCACGCCCCCGCGTCCGGCGGGCCGGGCGGTGTGCTCACAGGCCGTGGGCCTCCCGGCGTTCGAGCTGCGCGACGAGTTCCGACGCCATCGCCTTGATCGTCTCCAGGCCGGCTCTGCCCCACGGGCGCGGTTCGACGTCCACGACGCAGACCGTGCCGAGGGCGATGCCGGTGCGGTCGATGAGCGGGGCGCCCAGGTAGGAGCGGATGCCGATCTCGTCGACGACCGGATTGCCTGCGAACCGCGGATAGTCGCAGACGTCCTCCAGGACGAGTGCCTTGCGGCGGACCACCACGTGCGGGCAGAAGCCGTAGTCGCGGGCCAGGTGGCGGCCGAAGCCGCGGGTCCCGCCGTCCGCGGTCGCCGCGGTGATCAGCCGGGCGCCCGAGCCCGTGCCGTCCGGCGTGTGCAGACCGGCGAAGAACTGCCGTTTCTCGTCGATGAAGTTGACCATGGAGTACGGCACCGCGGCGACTTCCGCGAGCCGGTCCGCGAACGCGTCGAAGGCCGGCTCGGCGCGCTCGCCCAGGCCCAGCCGGCGCAGCCGCCGCACCCTGGTCGGCGCGTCCTTGTCCTCCGGGGTCAGCAGCAGACGACCTGCCGGACGCGGAGGGTCGTACGTCATAAGCGGGCTCCTCGATTCGGGACGGGGCTCATGTGTGGGCCCCGTGACTGGGGGCGTGGGTCGGCGCGTGGGCGAGGAGATGGCGGACCAGCGTGAGCAGGGTCTGCACGCCGGAGCTGGAGATCCGGGCGTCGCAGCGCACCACGGGGACCTCCGGATCGAGGTCGATGGCCGCGCGCACCTCGTCCGGGTCGTAGCGGTACGAACCGTCGAACTCGTTGATGGCGACGATGAATCCGAGGCCGCGCTGCTCGAAGAAGTCGACGGCCGCGAAACAGTCCTCCAGGCGGCGCGTGTCGGCGAGGATCACCGCGCCGAGCGCGCCCTCGGAGAGCTCGTCCCACATGAACCAGAAGCGCTCCTGCCCGGGCGTGCCGAACAGGTAGAGCACGTGTTCCGGATCCAGGGTGATGCGCCCGAAGTCCATCGCCACGGTCGTCTCGACCTTGTTCTCGATCCCGTCGAGGTTGTCGGTCGCCGCGCTGACCGTGGTGAGCAGCTCCTCCGTGCTGAGCGGCGCGATCTCGCTCACCGCGCCGACGAAGGTCGTCTTGCCGACCCCGAACCCGCCCGCCACCAGGATCTTCAGCGCGGTGGGGAAGGGATCAGAGCTGTCGTCGTAGTCCATCGAGCACTGCCTCCAGAAGAGACCGGTCAGTGGGGTTGTGGTGGAACTCGGGAGGCTTGGTGGTCAGCGCCCCGCAGTCGACGAGGTCCGACAGCAGCACCTTGGTGACGGCCGCCGGCAGCTTCAGGTGCGCGGCGATCTCCGCGACCGAGAGCGGCCCCCGGCACAGTTCGAGTGCCTGGGTGTGCTCCGGGCCGAGGTACCCGAGGGGGGTCGCCCCGGTGGTCATCACCTGCGAGAGCAGGTCGAGCGCGGTCGTGGGCCGGGTCCGGCCGTTGCTCACCGTGTACGGGCGCACCAGCCGGCCGGCCGCGTCGTCGAGCCAGGGCCCGTCGCCGGCCGCGGCCACCCTCAAGGCCTCATCGCCGACGGTTCGACGGCGACCTGCCGGGGCGCGGTCATCAGGTACGGCCGCACGCTCTTGACCAGCATCGCCATCTCGTAGCCGAGCACCGCCGCGTCGGCCTCGCGTCCGGCGAGCACGGCGAGGCAGGTGCCCGAGCCCGCGGTGGAGACGAACAGCAGCATCGAGTCGAGTTCGACGACGACCTGGCGTACGTCGCCGCCGTCGCCGAAGCGGTGTCCGGCGCTGCGTCCGAGGGAGTACAGGCCCGAGGCCAGCGCCGCCATGTGGTCGGCGCTGTCGGTGTCGAGGCCGTGGACCGACTTCACGAGCCCGTCGCAGGACAGGAGCACCGCGCTCGCGGTGTGCGGTACGCGCTGGACGAGGCCGCTCATCAGCCAGTCCAGGTCGGATACATGGCCGGTCGGCGCATCGCTCGCCATGATGGATCGACTCCTTGGAATACGAAGGTCTGCGGGAGCGGTGGGGGTGGGGGTGCTGGTCATCCGGCCGGTGCGCTCCCGTCGTGCCGGGTGGTGAGGTCGTGTCCCGGCGCGGGCGCGATCTCGCGCACTCCGTGCGCTTCGTGCCGCGCGGGCGCGTGGGTCGAGTGCTCCTCGGTTATGTGCGGCGCCTCCAGCGGCGTCTCGGCGTCCAGGGGCAGGTGCTCCCTGGGCGTGCCCTCCGGGTGACGTCCGTCGAGGGCCGCCTCCGGCGCGGGTGCGTACGACGGGGGCTGCGCCGGGAAGGCCGGGTGGGGGGCGGGCGGCTGCGGGGACGTGCCGGAGACGGGCGGTACGCCGAAGGGGGCCGCGGGGGACGGAGCGGACAGGCCGGTGTGCGGCGGGCCGGGGTGCGGCGGCTCGCCGTGCGGCCCGTCGGGCAGGAGCCCGTCCCTGTGGCGAACTCCCATGTGTAGGACCTCCACCATGGCCGGCGCGTCCATGTGGTCCGGCGCCAGGTGGTCCCGCTCCGTGTAGGCCGTCTCCCGCTGGGCCGCCTCCGCGAGGCCGATGCCGCGCTGGAAGGCGGCCATCAGGCCGGGGTCGTGGCCGACGTGCTGGTCGGCGTCCGGCCGGGGCAGGGTCGTCGGACCGTCGCGGAGCTGGGGCGCGATGTGCTCCTGTGCCCGGCGCCGGGGCAGCTGCGGCGGCCTGCCCATGGTGCCGCGCACGGCGCCGTTGCGCGGCACGGGCGGGGTGCCGGCGTTCTCCGCCACGGTCCGCCGGTCCTCGGGCCGGACGCCGGGCACGGCCTCCGCCGGGGTGGGCCGCTCCTCGCGGGCGCCGCGCACGGGCAGCGGCGCGGGACCGCCGTCGGCGCCGGACGCGGTGGCCGGTGCCCGCCCCGGCCGGCGCGTCTGCCGGGGCAGCTCGGGCGCCGCGGCGTGCCGGGGCGCGGACGGCTCGGGCGCGGTCCCGGCGGCGAGCTGCGGCGGGCCGGGCTCCGGACGCGCCGTCTCCCGCGCGGGTGTGCGCGGTACGGCCCCGGTGTCCTCCGGGTCGGTGCCCAGCAGCGCCTGCGGCACGACGAGCACGGCCTGGACACCGCCGTAGATGTTCGTCTGGAGCCGTACGTGGATGCCGTGCCGCCGGGCCAGCTGCGAGACCACGAACAGTCCGATGCGGCCGTCCTGGAGCAGGCTCGCGACGTTGACCTGGTCGGGGTCGGCGAGCAGGGCGTTCATCTTGTCCTGCTCGCCGACGGGCATGCCGAGGCCCCGGTCCTCGACCTCGACGGCCAGTCCCGAGGTGACGAGGCTGGCCCGGAGCAGCACCTGGGTGTGCGGGGCCGAGAACACCGTGGCGTTCTCGACGAGTTCCGCGAGCAGGTGGATGACGTCGGCGACCGCGTGCCCGCGCAGGGTGCCGTCGATCGGCGGCACCAGCTTGACGCGCGAGTACTGCTCGACCTCGGCGATCGCGGACCGCAGCACCTCGGTCGTGGTGACGGGATTGCTCCACTGGCGCCGGGAGACGGCCCCGCCGAGGACGGCGAGGTTCTCGGCGTGGCGGCGGATGCGGGTGGCGAGGTGGTCGACGTGGAAGAGGCCCTTGAGCAGGTCGGGGTCCTCGATCTCGTTCTCCAGCTCGTCCAGGATGGAGATCTCCCGGTGCACGAGGGACTGGAGCCGCCGGGCCAGATTGACGAAGACCTCGACCTTCTGCTCGCTGCCCGCGTGGCTGGAGAGCCGCGCGGCCTGCACGACCGCGGTCGCCGCGCCGTCCTGGGCGCGGACCAGGTCGGCGGCGAGCAGCTCGAAGTCGTCGGCGTCCCCGGGCGGCCCCTTGCGCGGCTTGCGCCGGGGGGCGGCCTCGCCGCGGCGCAGCGTCTCGACGAGGGCACGCAGGTCGGCCTCGCCGCGGGCGGTGGTGCGGCGCAGGGCGGCGACGCGGTCGCGGACGGACCTGGCCGCGCGGTCGGCCGCGATCGCGGCGATCACGATGCCCGCGAGCGCGACGCCGACGGCACCGGCGAGCACGGCCCACAGCGCCGGGCCGGGCCGGGCCCCGGCCGTGCGCACGATGAACAGCACGGCGGCGCAGGCGCTCAGGGCCACCGCGATCGGCGGCAGCACGGCCAGCCGCAGCAGCTGAGACCGTATGTGGGTCTCGGGCAGCGGCGGAGCGGCGCGGGCGACCGGCCGCCCGTGCCGGCCGCCCTCACGGCGGTCTGCGCGTGCGGCCGGTGCGCGGAGGTGAGACATCGGCGTCCTCGTACTGGTGCGTCGGGGGCACGGGACCCCCGCGGGTCTGCGCGACTCGGGCATGCGCCATCGCGAAGTCGGCCGGCGGAGCCGAGGAGATCGACCCCGTGTCGCCCGACGGCCACTCACAGTAGTCGGCAACGTGTCTCGCGCGGCGGGCAGTTGGCAAAGTCCTCCGGCGACCGTCCCGCTCTGGTATGAGGCTTCGTACGACAGACCGACAAGCGCCTCGAATACGCGCTCACGTCCGGAAACGAATCGATCGGACCTGGTCGGAAGCGGTCAGCGACAAACGTCGAGGGCCGAGGAGCGGTGTGCTCCTCGGCCCTCGCCGTACGACTCCGCGTCCCGGCCGGTCACCCGGCGGGGACGGTCTCCGGCTCTCCCGTGCCTTCGGTGGACCTGGCCCCGGGGTCACTCGCCGTGGCCTGGGAGGCCGGGGCGGGCGCCTCGGCCGGAGCGGGCCAGCCGCCCCCGGGCTCCCGGGCGACGCCACGCCACCAGGGCTCGGACGGGACGGTCTCGGCGGTGGGCTCGAACGGCTCGCCCGGGTGCGGCAGGGCGACACGGGCGCCCGCCGCGCGGGCGGCGTCGACCGTGCCCTCGCCGGGCTCCACCCAGGGGTGCGTCGCGAGGTTGAACGTCGCCCAGTGGATCGGCATCATCACGCCGGCGGGCCGGCCGCCCTGGAGGTCCAGGTGCGTCCGCATGCCCTCCTCGGGCGTCATGTGGATGTCCGGCCAGAACTCGCTGTACGCGCCGACCTGGATCATCGTCAGGTCGAACGGGCCGTGCTCGGCGCCGATGTCCTTGAAGCCCTCGAAGTAGCCCGTGTCGCCGCTGTGGTAGATCCGGTGCTCGTCGCCCGCGACGGCCCAGGACGCCCAGAGCGTGTGCTGAGCGTTGCGCAGGCCGCGGCCGCAGAAGTGGCGCGCCGGGGTGGCGGTCAGGGTGAGACCCCCGACCTTCGTCGACTCGTTCCAGTCCAGCTCGCGCAGCCGGTCGGCGGAGACGCCCCAGCGCTCCAGGTGCGCGCCGACACCGAGCGGCACCGCGAAGACGGTGTCCGTGCCGGCCAGGGTCCTGATGCTCGGCATGTCCAGGTGGTCGTAGTGGTCGTGCGAGATGACGACGACGTCGACCGGGCCGAGCGCGGCCAGCGGCAGGGGCACGGGATGCAGCCGCTTGGGCCCGGCGAAGGCGAACGGGGAGCAGCGGTCGCCCCACACGGGGTCGAAGAGCACCCGGTGCCCGTCGATCTCGGCCAGCACGCTGGAGTGTCCCATCCAGGTGATCCGCAGTCCGCTCGCGGGAGGCGCCGCCAGGTCCGCGAGGGTCGTGGGGTGAACCGGCACCGCGCCGACCGGGGACCGGTGCAGCCGCTCCTCCCGGCGGAAGAAGACCTTCGCGAACTCGACCATGGACCCGTCGGGGCGGATCCGGGCACTCTCCGGGTTCTTGAAGACACCGTCGGCGAAGTTGGGCGACCTGCGGATGCGCTCCAGGCGCTCGCCGCTCGGATCCGCGCCGAAGGCGGCGGGCCGCAACGAGCGGAGCCCGGAGCTCAGGGGACGGGAACCGGTCACGGCAACCTCCTGGTGGAGTCGGTCTGACTTCCCATTATGGTCCGCCCCTCCGACAACGCCGGGTCGTCCGGGTGACAGCACGGTGTCACGGACTCCACCGGCCGGGTGCGCACACCGGTTCACAATTGATCCGCTGTTCAGTAAGAGGCGCCGCCCGGCTATCATCCCTGCGGATCCCGACGGAGGAGTCACCGGAAGGTCCGGGGGCGGATCGGGGAACGCGCGTGCGTACGCGGGGATCCCCGCCGGCGGCCAGGACAGCCGGGCGGACCGCCGGCACCCGCCCGGACTCCGCGCCCTCCGGCGAAGGCCCGGGCCCGGGCTCGGGTCGTATGGGATCGCCGCACGTCCACTCGATCCGCCGCCGACACCCACACCCGGCACCGATCACCGCCGTCAACACCGCCACCGCCGGAACCGGCCCACGGACCCACCACCCACCGGCCCACCGGTCCCCGACCCCAGGAGCCCCCATGACCGCCCCCGGCGACGCCCCGCTCATCAAGCTGACGTGGACCGACCACGTCACCGGACGCGAGGGGCACCTCGTGGTCGACCGGCTGGTGCGCGGGGTCTCCAGCGGCGGGCTGCGGATGCGGGAGGGCTGCACGGTCGAGGAGGTCGCGGGGCTCGCCCGCGGCATGACCATGAAGGAGGCCCTGCACTACGACCCCGAGGGCCGCTACATCCCCCTGGGCGGCGCCAAGGGAGGCATCGACTGCGACCCCCGGGACCCGGAGGCGTACGGCGTGCTCGTGCGGTACCTGCGCGCGGTGCGCCCCTACGTCGAGAGCGTCTGGGCGACCGGGGAGGACCTCGGGCTCACGCAGGACGTCGTGGACCGGGCGATGGCGGAGGCGGGGCTCGTCTCCTCGATCCAGGCCGTGTACCCGCTGCTCGACGACGAGGCGGCGGCCCGGCGGCGGCTGGCGGACGCGTTCGCGGTCGAGGTGGACGGCATCGGGCTCGACGAGCTGGCCGGTGGCTGCGGGGTCGCCGAGTCCGTGCTGGCGGCCCTGGACCGGGCGGGCGTGCCGTACGCCGGGACCCGTGTCGCCGTGCAGGGCCTGGGCACCATGGGCGGGGCGACGGCGCGCTTCCTGGCGCGCGCCGGGCTCACCGTGGTGGCGGTCGCCGACGTCAAGGGCACGATCGCCGATCCGCGCGGACTCGACGTCGACGCGCTGCTGGCCGCACGGGACGCGTACGGCACCGTCGACCGCGGCGCGCTGCGGTCCACGGACCGCGAACTGGACGCCGACGCCTGGCTGTTCACCGACGCGGAGGTCCTGGTGCCGGCCGCCGTCTCGTACGCGGTCGACACCGACAACCAGGCCGGGATCAGGGCCCGTTGGATCGTGGAGGCCGCCAACATGCCCGTGCGGCCCGAGGCGGAGGAACTGCTCACCGCGCGCGGGGTCACCGTCCTGCCGGACGTGGTGGTGAACTCCGGCACCAACGCCTGGTGGTGGTGGACGCTGTTCGGCGACATCGGCCCCGACGCGGACGAGGCGTTCACGCACATCCGTCGCTCGATGCGCGCCCTGATCGACCGGATGCTGGCCCGCGCGGAGGCCGACGGCAGCACTCCCAGGGAGGCGGCGCACGCCATCGTCGCCGACCGGCTGCCGGTGATCGCCGAGCGGTTCGGCCGGTACCGCTGAGGTCCCGTCACCCCTCGGCGCCCGACCGGCCCCGGGCCTGCGTCGGGCCGTCCGGCGCGACGGATTAGGGTTGCCGCGTGGCGAGAGTGCGGTTGAGTGTGGGCCGGCGGCGCGAGGAGCTGCTGCGGGCGGCCATCGGGCAGATCGAGGCGCGGGGTGTCGCGGCCGTACGGATCGCCGACGTGGCCGCGGCGCTGGGAGTGAGCAACGCGCTGGTCCTCTACCACTTCTCGACCAAGGAGAAGCTGGTCGCGGAGGCGTTCACGTTCGCCGCCGAGGACGACCTGGCCAAGCTGCGCAAACTGCTGGGCCGGCGTACGTCGGCACTGCGCAGGCTGCGGGCCGCCGTGCGCTGGTACGCGCCGACCGGACAGGCCAAGGGCTGGCGGCTGTGGATCGAGGGCTGGGCGGTGGCCCTGCGCGAGCCGGGACTGCGCGAGGTCACCCAGGGCCTCGACCGGCAGTGGAAGGCCGCGATCGCCGAGGTCATCGCGGAGGGCGTGGCCGCGGGCGAGTTCGCGTGCCCGGACCCCATGGACGCGGCCTTGCGGCTGACGGCCCTGCTGGACGGTCTGGCCGTGCAGATGACGGCGTACCCCGGCTCGGTGTCCCGCGCGCGTACCCAGGCGTGGGTGGACGAGGCGCTCGCCCGCGAACTGGGCCTGGAGCGCGAGGCCTTGACCGCACCGCCCGGCGCCTGAGACACCGGCGGACACGGGTCCCGTCAACTCACCTCGCCCAAGGGCCCGTTGGCGACCGATCCGGCCCCTCCCCCGCGAGGCCGACGGCCGCCGCCCTGCCGTCGACGCCGGGTTGCGTCTCCGCCGCGATGTCGGCGGGGCGCCGTGGCGGTCCGGCCGCCCGACCGGGACCGGTGGCCGCACGGTGCCCCCGATCGCAGGCGTGATCGACCCGCGTACGCACCCGGCGGGCGCTCCGTCCGGCCCCTCGGCCCGCTCAGAGCGCGGTCGGCCCGCGCCCGCGTACCCACTCGCCCGGGGCAGAGCCCGGTCCTTCGCCCCGCTCAGACGGCCGGTGCGATCCGCGTCTTGATGTCGTGGGGCGACAGGCTGCCCTTCGCCGCCACGTGGTCCCCGGAGGACTCACCGCGCAGCCGGCGTCCGATCCACGGCACGAGGTACTCGCGCGCCCACTGGATGTTGTCGCGGCGCACCTCGAAGGTGCCGCGCGGCGGCAGCGGGGGCCACGGCTGGTCCGGGTCCGCCGGGACCTCCAGGCCGAGGACCTGTCCGGCCCGCAGGGCGACGCGGGTGTGCCCCTCGGGGGAGAGGTGGAGCCGGTCGCCGTCCCAGGCCCGCCGGTCCTGCACGGTCCTGAGGGACCACAGGTCGAGCACCGGGCAGCCGTAGCGGTCGGCGATGGCGCGTACGTGTCCGTTGTACGTCGCGATCTTGCCGCGCAGGTGCTTGAGCACGGGCACGCCGCGGGTGTCGAACCCGGTGGTCACCATGACGGTGCCGACGGCCGAGGTGAGGTCGGCGACGGCCCGTTCGAAGCGCTCGGCGACCTCGTCGGGATCGGTGCCGGGCCGGATGATGTCGTTGCCGCCCGCGCAGAAGGAGACGAGGTCGGGTTCCAGCGCCTTGGCCTGCGGAAGCTGGTCCGCCACGATCTGGTCGAGCAGTTTGCCGCGTACGGCGAGGTTGGTGTAGCCGAAGTCGCCCTCGGGCCGTCGGTCCGCGAGCAGTACGGCGAACCGGTCGGCCCAGCCGACGAAGGCCCCGTCCGGACCGGGATCGCCGACGCCCTCGGTGAAGCTGTCCCCCACCGCCACGTACGACCCGATCACTGATCTGTTGTCACTCTTCGAATCGTCTGCCACATCGGCCCATGATTCACCTTTTGATGTGAGCTACGCGACCGTAGGAAAGGGTTGACGGGCGGTGAGATAAGCCACTCGTCAAGTGTTGGTCAATCCCGGAATAAGGCGGTGTGCGAGGGCGGTTGACGAGCCTCAACGCCTGCGGTCCGCCGTCCTCGGTAGGTGCTCCCCGGACGTCCACGCGTGCACTGCGAGCGACGTGCCGCCGGCCCGGTACGACAGAGGCCGGACCCCCGTGATCGGGGTCCGGCCTCCCGCGTGCGGGTGCGGGTGTCAGCCGACGGAGACGCCGTGCGCGCGCAGGTACGCGAGCGGGTCCACGTCCGAGCCGTAGTCCGGCGTGGTGCGGATCTCGAAGTGCAGGTGCGGTCCGGTGACGTTGCCGGTCGCGCCGGACAGGCCGATCTGCTGGCCGCCGGTCACCGTCTGCCCGGCCGAGACCGACAGCGAGGACAGGTGGGCGTACTGGGAGTACTGGCCGTCGGCCTGCCGGATGACGACCTGGTTGCCGTACGCGCCGCCCCAGCCGGCCGAGACGACGGTGCCCGGTCCGACGGCCTTGAGGGTGGTGCCGGTCGGGACGACGAAGTCGACGCCGGTGTGGTAGCCGCTCGACCACATGCTGCCCGCGGTCTTGTACGAGGTGCCGACGGTCGCGCCCTCGACCGGCAGGGTGTAGCCGGAGCTGCTGGTCGCGGCGGCCGGGGCGGCCTTCGTCCTGGCCGTCTGGGTGGTCTTGCCGGACGGCTTGGCCGCGGTGGACGGCTTGGCGGGGGCGGACGCGGCCTTGCCGCCGAGCGTCAGCTTCAGACCCGGGTGGATCAGCGCGGGGTTGCCGCCGATGGCCTTGCGGTTGTCCTGGTAGAGCTTCTTCCAGCCGCCGCTGACGTCCTGGTCGTCGGCGATCTTCGCGAGGGAGTCGCCGGCCTTGACCGCGTAGGTCTTGGCCGCGGCCTTCTGGGCGGCGACGGGCGCGGCGGCGACGGTCTTCTCCGTGGCGGCGGAGGCGGCGGCCGCCGGAGTGGCGGCGTGGGCGCCGGCGGCTCCCAGCAGGGGCAGCGCGAGTGCGGCGCCACCGGTGCCGGCGACGGCTATCGAGCGGGTGATGCGCAGGGACTTGGGACGGCGGTGCTTACCCTTCGCGGGCATGGTGATTTCCTCTCCGGCGCCTGCGAGGTGAGCTGTCGGGTGCGAGCTGGAGATGCCCGGCCGCGTTGCGCGCGGCTTAACCCCTAGCCCGTTCCGGAGACCGGAACAGGCGTCGTACCTGTGGGTCCCCCGCTCCTGCCGTGGACGGGTGAGTGTGCGGGTTCCGGGCGGCGGCAGGATTGGGCGTCCGTCCGGAGTGAGGGTGAACGTAAGCGACATGAGAGGGCCTGGACAAGCTTGTGTGGTTCCTGTGCACACCCATTTCTTGATCCATGTCCCTATTGCCGGTGACTGTCCGTCGACGGGTGATCTTTCCGTAGCCGAAATCCCCTGTCGGCCCCGGGGATTTGGCGGACGGCGTCGGCGACGCACCGTCACCGGTATGACCCTGCTCACGCGGTTGGACGCCAGCACGCCCTAAATCACTGCCAGTTGGCCTCAAAGCAATAAATAGGACAGAACGGCCACTTGCGACACGAGGGGATATCCGTCGCAAGTGGCCGCTCCGTCCCGTCCGTGGCCGGGGTTCGCGGGCGCGGGGTCAGCCGAGGGGCCGGAAGCCGCGCAGCCGCAGGGAGTTGCCGACCACGAAGACCGAGGAGAAGGCCATGGCGGCTCCGGCGATCATCGGGTTGAGCAGTCCCGCCGCGGCGAGCGGCAGGGCGGCCACGTTGTAGGCGAAGGCCCAGAACAGGTTCGACCTGATGGTGCCCAGGGTCCTGCGGGACAGCCGGATCGCGTCGGCGGCGGCGCGCAGGTCGCCGCGTACGAGGGTGAGGTCGCCGGCCTCGATGGCCGCGTCGGTGCCGGTGCCCATGGCCAGGCCCAGGTCGGCCCGGGCGAGCGCGGCGGCGTCGTTGACACCGTCGCCGACCATCGCGACGCTGCGTCCCTCGGCCTGGAGCCGCTCCACGACGGCGACCTTGTCCTCCGGCATGACCTCGGCGATCACCTCGTCGACGCCGACCTCGGCCGCGACGGACTCGGCGACGGCCCGGTTGTCGCCGGTGAGCAGGACCGGGGTGAGGCCGAGGGCACGCAGCCGCCGGACGGCCTCGGCGCTGGTGTCCTTGACGGCGTCGGCGACTTCGAGGACCGCCCGCGCCTCGCCGTCCCAGGCCACGGCGATCGCGGTGCGGCCGGCAGCCTCCGCGGAGGTCCTCGCGCGCTCCAGCTCCGCCGGCAGGCTCATGGACCACTCCTGGAGCAGCCTCGCGCGGCCGACGAGGACGGCGTGACCGTCCACGACGCCCTGCACGCCCAGCCCGGCGACGTTGGCGAAGTCCTCGGGGACCGGCAGGGTGACGCCCCGCTCCGCCGCCCCGGCGGCGACGGCCCGGGCGACGGGGTGCTCCGAGGCGTGCTCCAGGGCGCCCGCCAGCCGCAGCACCTCGGTCTCGCTGGTCGCGGGGGTGGTGTGGACGGCGAGGAGGGTCATCCTGCCGGTGGTGACGGTGCCGGTCTTGTCGAGGAGGATCGTGTCGACCTTGCGCGTGCTCTCCAGGACTTCCGGGCCCTTGATGAGAATGCCGAGCTGCGCGCCCCGGCCCGTGCCCACCATGAGCGCGGTCGGGGTCGCCAGGCCCAGCGCACAGGGGCAGGCGATGATCAGCACCGCCACCGCGGCGGTGAACGCGGCGGTCAGCCCGGCGCCGTTGCCCAGCCAGAAGCCGAGGGTGCCGAGCGCGAGGGCGAGGACGACGGGCACGAACACGGCGGAGATCCGGTCGGCCAGCCGCTGGGCCGCGGCCTTGCCGTTCTGCGCGTCCTCCACCAGCCGTGCCATGCGGGCGAGTTGGGTGTCCGTGCCGACCCGTGTGGCCTCCACGACGAGCCGGCCGCCGGCGTTCAGCGTGGCACCCGTGACCGCGTCACCGGCGCCGACCTCGGCCGGTACGGACTCACCGGTCAGCAGGGAGGCGTCGACGGCCGAGGTGCCCTCGACGACGATTCCGTCGGTGGCGATCTTCTCGCCGGGCCGGACCAGGAAGCGGTCCCCGGTCCGCAGCTCGTCCACCGGGACCAGCCGCTCACCGCCCTGCCGCAGCACGGTGACCTCCTTGGCCCCCAGTTCCAGCAGCGCCCTCAGCGCGGCTCCGGCCCGGCGCTTGGAGCGGGCCTCGAAGTAGCGGCCGGCCAGGATGAACGCGGTGACTCCGGCGGCGGCCTCCAGGTAGATGTTCCCGGCGCCGTCGGAGCGGCCGACGGTGAGCTCGAAGGGGTGGGTCATGCCCGGGGTGCCGGCGGCGCCGAGGAACAGCGCCCACAGGGACCACAGGAAGGCGGCCGTGGTGCCCACCGAGATGAGCGTGTCCATGGTGGCCGCGCCGTGGCGGGCGTTGGTGACGGCGGCCCGGTGGAACGGCCAGGCCGCGTAGGTGACGACGGGAGCGGCGAGGGTGAGGCTGAGCCACTGCCAGTACGTGAACTGGAGGGCGGGGACCATCGCCATCGCGACGACCGGGACCGCCAGGACGACGGCGGTGACCAGCCGTTGCCGCAGGGGCCGCAGCGGGTCGGTCTCGTCCGGGGCGGCGGTCTCCCGCCCCGGCCGGGTGTGCGGAGGAGCCGGTTCGGCGGCGGTGTAGCCGGTGGCCTCCACGGTGGCGATGAGGTCCGCCACCGACACGTCCCGGCCGCGGTAGCTGACCTTCGCCTTCTCCGTGGCGTAGTTGACGGTGGCCTCGACCCCGTCCATGCGGTTGAGCTTCTTCTCGATCCTGGCGGCGCACGAGGCGCAGGTCATGCCGCCGATGACGAGTTCGATGTCGGCGGTGTCGGGGACCGTGGTGGTCATCAGGGCTCCTCGGACTGGTGCGGAACGGGCTCGGGACGAGCACCGGGAAGCGGGGTGCCGGGCCCGGCGTGCGTCGGGCCCGGCGGCGGGCGGCGGGGCTCAGGCCGCCCGGCCGGTGAGTGCGTAGCCCGCCTCGTCCACCACGGCGGCGAGCACCTCGTCGTCGGGCTCGGTCTCCGTGGTGACCCGGACCTGTCCGGCGGCGAGGTCGACGTCCACGGAGAGGACGCCGTCGAGGGCGCCGATCTCCTTGGTGAGCGTGGCCTCGCAGTGCCCGCAGGTCATGCCGGACACGTCGTAGACGGTGCTGCGGGCGTCGGTGGGCGCGGTGCCGGTGGTGGCGGTACCGGTGGTGGAGCAGGTGCCGTCAGGGGTGCAGCAGGACATGGGGATCTCCTCGTCGGTGGGACGGCCGCCCGTTCGGATACCCCCTGGGGGTACCGTCGGCCGACCTCAGGTATACCCCTCCCCCGTATTCTTGGCAAGCCTCGCCCACCCCTCTTGTAAATACCCCTAGGGGGTATACGCTGCCCTTGAGAGCACCGCCCAGGACACGCTTCAAGGGGAGAACCGCATGAACACCGCCGTGAAGATCACCGCGTTCGGCGCCGCACTCGCGGCCTCCTTCGCCGCCGCGTACGGCGTCGGCGACGCCGTGGGTCCCGTGACCGCCGGCCCCGAGCCGGCCACGCACTCCGGCCATGACGGGGGCGCCTCACCCGGACCTGCGGGGAAGGGCGGCGACGCGGTCGCCTCAGGACTCCAGGTCTCCGAACGCGGCTACACCCTCGACCTCGGGACACCGGCCGTGCGCGCCGGGAAGGAGAGCCGGCTGAGCTTCGTCATCCGCGACCGGACCGGCCGTCGGGTCACCGCCTACCAGCGCGCGCACGACAAGGAACTCCACCTCATCGTCGCCTCGCGGGATCTGGTCACCTACCGGCACCTGCATCCCGTCCGGGCTGCCGACGGCACCTGGTCCACGCCCGTCGACCTGCCCGCCGCCGGCAGCTACCGGGTCTTCGCCGACTTCACCCCGGCCGCCGGGGGCGCCGGCAACCTCACCCTCGGCGCCGACCTCGCGGTCTCCGGCACGTACAAGCCGGCGAAGCCGCCCGAGCCGTCCCGCACCGCGTCCGTGGACGGCTACACCGTGACGCTCAACGGTGACCTGCGCCCCGGGACACCAGGACGACTGAGGCTGAACGTCAGCAAGGACGGCCGCCCCGTCACCGATCTCCAGCCCTACCTCGGCGCGTACGGCCACCTCGTCGCCCTGCGTGCCGGGGACCTCGCCTACCTGCACGTCCACCCGCACGGCGATCCGGGCGACGGCACGACGAAGCCCGGCCCGGACGTCACCTTCACCGCCACCGCGCCCAGCGCCGGCACCTACCGCCTCTTCCTCGACTTCCGGCACCACGGCACCGTCCGCACGGCCGCCTTCACCGTGCGGGCGGGAGCGGGCACCGACGCCGGCCGGCACGAGGAGAGCACCGCGCCCTCCGAAGGCGCGGACGGCCACGCGCACTGACGCCCCCCGGATGAGCGGCGGCCGGGGCGGTCACGCGCGGTCAGCGCAGGAGGCGCAGGGCCAGGCGGGGGGCCTGGTGCACGAGGGCTGCCGCGGCCAGCCCGACCGCCGCCCCCGCGGCGACGTCGGACGGGTAGTGCGCGCCGGTGTGCACCCGCTCGGCGGCCACCATCAGGGCCGGGACCGCGCAGGCGGCGCCCGCCAACGGCCACACCGCGGCCACCGCGGCAGTGAACCCCACACCCGCGGCGGTGTGCCCGGACGGGAAGGAGGAGGACTCGGGCCGCTCGTGGACCTCCTCGTGCGAGATCCATTCCTTCGGCGGCCGCTCCCGCTCACAGGCCTGCTTGAGCACCCCGTTCGACACCAGCTCGGCCAGGGCCATGCTCGCCAGCCCCGCGGCCGCGGCCCGGCGGGCTCTCCAGCTGACCGTGCACATGAGGGCCGCGGCGCCCCACCACAGCTTGGTGTGCTGAGCCGCGTCCTCCACGGCGGGCAGCAGCCGCCGCGCACAGTCCGACTGCCACGCGGCCACCCGCCTCGTCAACCGGTGGTCGCTTTCCCGAAGATCCGCCCATGCGTTCATGACCTGCGACTTCCCGCCCGGGGCGAGTCGTAACGAGCGGGCCGCGGGATGCCCGTGGCAGCTCTCCGGCCGGTCCGGCCGCGCGCGGGCAGGGGGAACCGGGCGCCCCTCGACTCCCTCGCCGGGGGGCGCCCGGTCCCACCGGTCAACGGGCGCCGGTCACCGCTCCTGACGTGCCGGTACGGTGCCCTCCGACGCCTGGGCGGTGGCCTGCGCGGGCAGGACGGGCAGCGGACTCGTGCAGGAGGCGCAGCGGCGGGCCTCGGTGGGCACCGGGCTCAGGCACTCAGGGCACTCGCGCTTGGGCGCCTGCACGTCGTGGCTCGGCGCGAACCGCTGGTGCAGCTTGTTCACCGGCAGCACCACCAGGAAGTACAGGGCCGTGGCCACCAGCAGGAAGCTGATCGCGGCGTTGATGAACGCCCCGTAGGGGAAGTCGGTCCCGCCCGCCGTGAAGGTCTTGCGGCTGAGATCACCGGTGGCCCCGGACGCCAGCCCGACCAGCGGGGTCAGGAACGCCCGGACGAACCCGTTCACCACCGAGGTGAAGGCCGCTCCGATGACGATGCCGACCGCCAGGTCGACCACATTGCCGCGCAGGATGAATCCGCGGAAGCCCTTCACCTGTCACTCCTCCATGAGCCGTGTCACCGCCCGTCGGCGCGGGCGGCCATCCGCGCGGCCCGGCGCCCCTACGAGCGACGTCTTACCGGCTTGGCGCCGGGCAACCGCCGAGCGCGTCACTCCGCTTGGCGGCCGGGCCGGGAGGCCTGTGGACAACTCATTGCCCCGGGAACCCATGTCGTATCGTCGGAAGCGCATCCCGTCGGCGAGCGATGCCGAGCAGCGCCGGCGGACGAATGGGAGGAGCCACCGTGACGCAGCAGGTCCCGTCGACCGAGCCCGAGCTGGCCGGAGTGCGCAACTTCCGTGACGTGGGCGGCCTGCCCACCACGGACGGCCGGCGAGTGCGGCATGGACGGCTGTTCCGCAGCGGCCACCTCGCGCACGCGACGGGTGAGGACACCGCGTTCCTCACCTCGCTCGGCCTGCACACGATCTTCGACTTCCGCAACGCGGCCGACCAGAGGCTGGAGGGCCCGGACGTCGAGCTGCCGGGCGTGCGGAACGTGAACCTCCCGCTGACGGACCCGGCGGACGGGGCCGAGTTCTGGAAGATGGTCCGGGACGGCGACCTGGACCAGCTGCGGGCGATCCTCTCCGACGGCAAGGCCGCGAACCGGATGATCGGCTCCTACCGCATCATCATCAGGGACCGCACCGCCGAGCACTCCCAGGTGCTGCACGCGCTGGCCGAGGACAGCGTGCCCGCCCTGATGCACTGCGCGGCGGGCAAGGACCGCGCGGGCCTGTCGATAGCCGTGACGCTCCTGGCGCTGGGCGTGGAGCGCGACGCGATCCTCGCGGACTACCTGGAGTCGAACGCGACGCACCGCCGCTACAAGGTGCACCGCAGCAGCTCCGCCGCCTCCGCCTACTCCCCCGAGGTCATGGAGCTGCTGAGCCCCCTCTTCGACGCGCGCGCCGAGTACCTGACGGCGGCCTTCGAGACGATCGAGGAGACCTGGGGCGGGGTCGACCCCTACCTGGAGAAGGGCCTGGGGGTCACCCCGGAGCTGCGCGAGCGGCTGCGGGACCGCCTCCTCGACTGAGGGCCCCGGCCCGGACACGGGCCGGCCCGGCCGGCTACTGGTTCTGCGCGCCCAGGGTGAACAGCAGGTAGATGAAGGCCGCGAAGAGGTGGCCCACGGCGACGTAGATGATGAGCCGCACCCACAGCGCGCGCGGGAACTTCTCCTCCATCGACCGCCGCCTGCCGGGCTCGGTGGGCTCGCTGTGCTCGGTCATGGGGTCTCTCCTGGTGTCGGGTGGCCCGTGACCGGACCGAGGCAGAGCGCGGTGGCCGGGCTCTGCAGCAGCGTGTGGACGAAGAGCAGCTCGGCCCCGCCGCGATCGGCGGCGGCGAGACGGTGCGGGGTCAGTGAGTCGAAGTGCGCGCTGTCGCCCGGCGCGAGCACGTGCGCGGTGTCCCCGAGGCGCAGTCGCAGCCGCCCGGTGAGGACGTACAGCCACTCCTCGCCGGGGTGGACGCGCACGATGTCGCCCTGCGCCCCGTGCGGGACGTGCACGCGCAGCGCCTGCATCCCGTGGCCGGGGGCGCCCGCCTGCCAGTAGGTCCAGCCGCCCGCCGTGCTGGGTTCCACGTCGGCGGCGCGCGTCACGGCGTCCCGTTCGGCGACCGTCTCGCCGAGGAGTTCGGAGACCGTCGTACCGTAGACACGGGCGAGGGCGAGCAGCATCGGCAGCGAGGGCTGGCGCTGCCCGGTCTCCAGCCGGGACAGATGGGCGGGCGAGAGTCCGGCGGCGCGTGACGCCGCCTCCAGCGTGAGGTCGGCGCGACGGCGCAGGGCGCGGAGCTGCGGTGCGACGGCGGGCAGCTCGTCGGCCGGGCGTTCCGGGTTCGTGTCCGCGGCGGGGCTCATACCGTCCATTGAGCCGCACCTTTGCCTCTGAGGCAACTTTGTTGCCCCAGAGGCAAAAAACGTCAGCGGTTGGCGACCGCCTGCTTCACCAGGGTCCTGCCGAAGTCCCACATCAGGCCGCCCCCGCTGTGCGCGTCGTCCATCACGGCGGTGAAGGCCTCCACGAACCGGTCCACGTCCTGTTCCCCGATGGTCAGCGGCGGGATCAGCTTGATCACTTCCAGGTGGTCCCCGGAGACCTGGGTCAGGATGCGGTGCCGTTGCAGCAGCGGTACGACGACCATCTGCGCGAACAGCCCCTTGCGCGCCGCCTGGAGCATCGTCCACCGGCCGCGCAGCTTGAGCGACCGGGGCCGCCCGAACTCGATCCCGATCATCAGGCCCCGCCCGCGCACGTCGCTCAGCAGCTCGTACGTGTCGATGAGCGCGGTGAGCCGGGACTTCAACAGCTCACCGGTGGCCCGGGCGTTGGCGACGACCTGCTCGTTCTCCAGCACGGACAGCACGGCCAGACCGGCGGCCATCGCCTGGGCGTTGGAGCCGAAGCTCGCCGAGTGGACGAGCACGCGGTCCATCGACGAGTAGACCTTCTTGAAGATCCAGTCCTTGCCGAGCGTGGCGCCGACCGGCACGTACCCGCCCGACAGCGCCTTCGCCACACACACGAGATCCGGCTCCACGCCGTCCTCGTGCTGGTAGGCGTAGAAGTCGCCGGTCCGGCCGAGGCCGGTCTGCACCTCGTCGGCGATGAGCAGGGCCTTGTGCCGGCGCAGCAGCTCCTGGGCGCCGCGCAGAAATCCGGGCGGGGCCTCCAGCACACCCTTGCCCTGGATGGGTTCGACGATCAGGGCGGCCACGTCGCCCTTCTTCAACTCCCGTGCCAGCGCGTCGAGATCGCCCAGCGGGACGGCCGTGTCGGGCAGCAGCGGGGCGAAGCCGTCGCGGAAGCCGTCCTCGCCGTTCACGGACAGCGAGCCGGTGGTCAGCCCGTGGAAGGCGTGCGAGCAGTAGAGGACACGCGGCTTCCCGGTCGCGTAGCGGGCGAACTTGAGCGCGGTCTCGACGGCCTCGGTCCCGCTGTTGCCGAAGAACACCCGGTCCAGGTGCGGGCTGTGGGTGAGCAGCTTCTCCGCGAGCAGTCCCGGAAGCGGCTGGCAGTCGAAGCGGGTGAGGTCGGCGAGCGAGGCGTCGAGGACGTCGTGCAGCGCCTTGCGGACGACCGGGTGGTGGCGGCCGAGGCCCATCACCCCGAACCCGGCGAGCATGTCCAGGTAGTCGTTGCCGTCCGCGTCCCAGAAGTGGGCGCCCTCGGCCCGCTCGTAGACCTTGTCGAAGCCGATGGTGTGGAGCATGCGCGGGAGCTGGTGGTTCAGATGCCTGGTGTGCAGCTCGTAGCGCTCGCCGCCGCGCTCGGCCAGCAGCGCCCCGAGGTCGAACTCGGTGTTCCCGGCACCGGGCGGCCCGGACAGTGCCTTGCCGGACGGGGAGTCCGCGGCGAGCGGCTCGCCGGCTACGGGCTCCTCCGAGGGAGCCGTCCCTGAGGGGATGGTCATTCCTGTCTCTCCTTGGCGAACTGGTCCTTCGCCGCCAGACCGGCGCTGATCCGCCCGGCGATCTCGACGGGCGTGAGGCCGATGTCCGCGAGCACCTCGCCGCGCTTGGCGTGCGCGAGGAACTGCTCCGGAATGCCGAACCTCCTTACGGGTACGTCGACTTCCGCGTCGCCGAGCGCGAGGGCCACGGCACCGCCCACCCCGGACGCCCTGCTGTTGTCCTCGACGACGGCGACGAGGCGGTGGTCCGCCGCGAGGCCGGGCAGCGCGGGGTCGACCGGCTTGACCCAGCGCGGGTCGACGACGGTGCAGCCGGTCCCGCGGGCCTCCAGCAGCTCGGCGGCCTGGAGGCACACGGGCGCCATCACGCCGACGGCGACGAGGAGCACCTCGGGTCTCTCGGCGCGGTGCAGGACGTCCATGCCGCCGACCCGGCCGACCGCCGGGACGGCGGGGCCGACCGACTCCTTCGGGAAGCGGACCAGCGTCGGGGCGTCGTCGACGGCGACGGCCTCGCGCAGCTGGGCCCGCAGCTGGTCGGCGTCGCGCGGCGCGGCGATCCTGAGACCGGGCACGACCTGGAGGATCGACATGTCCCACATGCCGTTGTGCGACGCGCCGTCCACTCCCGTGACGCCGGCCCGGTCCAGCACGAACGTCACACCGCACCGGTGCAGGGCCACGTCCATCAGCAGCTGGTCGAAGGCCCGGTTGAGGAAGGTCGCGTAGACCGCGACGACGGGGTGCAGACCGCCGGTGGCCAGCCCGGCCGCGGACACCGCCGCGTGCTGCTCGGCGATGCCGACGTCCCACACCCGGTCGGGGAACCGCTCCGCGAACCGGCCGAGCCCCACCGGGTGCAGCATGGCCGCCGTGATCGCCACGACGTCCTCGCGCTCCTCCCCGATACGGACGATCTCGTCACCGAACACCGAGGTCCAGGACGGACCGTTGGAGGGCGCCAGGGACTCGCAGGTCAGCGGGTCCATCACCCCGACCGTGTGGAAACGGTCCTCCTCGTGCGCGAGCGCGGGCTCGAAGCCGCGGCCCTTCTCGGTGAGGCAGTGCACGAGGACCGGTCCGTGGAAGCCCTTCGCGCGCCGCAGCGCCGACTCCACGGCCGCCGTGTCGTGCCCGTCGATCGGCCCCAGGTACTTGAGCCCGAGGTCCTCGAACATGCCCTGCGGCGCGAAGGCGTCCTTGAACCCCTTCTTCGCACCGTGCAGCGACTCGTACAGGGTGCTCCCGACGACCGGCGTGCGCAGCAGTACGTCCTTGCCCCAGGCCAGCGCCTTCTCGTAGCCGTCGGTCGTCCGCAGCGTCGCGAGGTGGTTGGCGAGTCCGCCGATGGTCGGGGCGTACGAGCGCTCGTTGTCGTTGACGACGATGATCAGCGGCCGGTCCCGGGCGGCGGCGATGTTGTTCAGCGCCTCCCACGCCATGCCGCCGGTCAGGGCACCGTCCCCGATGACCGCGACGACGTGCCCCTCCTCGCCCCGCACCTGCCGCGCCTTGGCGAGCCCGTCGGCCCAGCCGAGGACCGTCGAGGCGTGGCTGTTCTCGATGACGTCGTGCTCGGACTCCTCGCGTGAGGGGTAGCCGGAGAGGCCGCCCTTGCCGCGCAGCTTGGAGAAGTCCTGGCGGCCGGTGAGCAGCTTGTGCACGTAGCTCTGGTGGCCGGTGTCCCACAGGATGCGGTCGACGGGCGAGTCGAAGACCCGGTGGAGGGCGACCGTCAGTTCGACCACGCCCAGGTTGGGCCCGAGGTGACCGCCGGTCCTCGCGACCGCGTGCACCAGGAACTCGCGTATCTCCGTGGCCAGTTCGCCGGTCTGCGCCTCGGACAGCGCCTTCAGGTCGCGTGGTCCCCGGATGTTCTCCAGCAGTGTCACGCTCGGGCCCCCTCTCGGTCCATGCGTTTCCTCAGATCACCGTCACCGCGGGTGTTCCCGTGACGGCGGGGGCGCCCGACGCGACGCCGTCCTGCTGCTCCATCTGCTCGGCGAGCTTCATGGCCTCTTCGATGAGGGTCTCGACGATCTTCGACTCGGGCACGGTCTTGATGACCTCGCCCTTGACGAAGATCTGCCCCTTGCCGTTGCCCGAGGCGACACCGAGGTCGGCCTCGCGGGCCTCGCCGGGACCGTTCACGACACAGCCCATGACGGCGACGCGCAGCGGGACCTCCATCCCCTCCAGGCCCGCCGTGACCTCCTCGGCCAGCTTGTACACGTCGACCTGCGCACGCCCGCACGACGGACACGAGACGATCTCCAGCCCGCGCTGCCTGAGGTTGAGCGACTCCAGGATCTGGATGCCGACCTTGACCTCCTCCGCCGGCGGGGCCGACAGCGACACACGGATCGTGTCACCGATGCCCTCGGACAGCAGCGCCCCGAACGCGACCGCCGACTTGATGGTCCCCTGGAACGCCGGACCCGCCTCGGTCACACCGAGGTGCAGCGGGTAGTCGCAGGCAGCGGCGAGCTGCCGGTAGGCGTTGACCATCACGACCGGGTCGTTGTGCTTGACCGAGATCTTGATGTCGCGGAAGTCGTGCTCCTCGAACAGCGACGCCTCCCACAGCGCCGACTCCACCAGCGCCTCGGGCGTCGCCTTGCCGTACTTCTGCAACAGCCGCCTGTCGAGCGAACCCGCGTTCACCCCGATCCGGATCGGGGTGCCGGTGTCCTTCGCGGCCCGCGCGATCTCCTTGACCTGGTCGTCGAACTGCTTGATGTTGCCCGGGTTCACCCGCACCGCCGCACACCCGGCGTCGATCGCCGCGAACACGTACTTCGGCTGGAAGTGGATGTCCGCGATCACCGGGATCTGCGACTTGCGGGCGATCGTCGCCAGCGCGTCCGCGTCGTCCTGCGTGGGACACGCCACCCGCACGATCTGACAGCCCGACGCGGTCAGCTCCGCGATCTGCTGCAGCGTGGCACCGATGTCCGACGTACGCGTCGTCGTCATCGACTGCACCGACACGGGTGCGTCTCCGCCCACGGCCACGGTTCCGACCTGGATCCGCCGTGACACACGGCGTTCCGCGATCGGCCGGACCGGCACCTCGGGCAGGCCCAGGGAGACGGCGGTCATGACCTCACCCGCGGCTTTCCGTGAAGGTCTCGCGGGCCGCCCGGATGGACTCCTTGAGCGATCCCATGGTGGCGAGGACGGCGGTGGGCTCGTAGCCGCAGTGCGCCATGCAGTTGGCGCAGCGGTCGTCCTTGCCGCGGCCGTAGGAGTCCCAGTCGGTCTCCTCCAGCAGCTGCTTGTACGTCGGCACGTACCCGTCGCTCATCAGGTAGCAGGGCCGCTGCCAGCCGAAGAGCGAGTAGCTCGGGATCGCCCATGCGGTGCACGGGAAGTCGACCTTGCCCTCCAGGAAGTCCAGGAAGAGCGGGCTCTGGTTGAGCCGCCAGCGGCGCCGGTTGCCGCCCGCGAAGGCCTTCTTGAACAGCTCCCGGGTCTGCTGGACGCCGAGGAAGTGCTCCTGGTCGGGGGCCTTCTCGTAGGCGTAGGCGGGCGAGAGCATCATCTCGTCCACCTTCAGGTCGTCGTTGAGGAAGTTCAGCACCTCGACGATCGTCTGCGGGGTGTCCGTGTTGAAGAAGGTCGAGTTGGTGGTGACGCGGAAGCCGCGGCGCTTGGCCTCCTTGATCGCCTCGACCGCCTCGTCGAAGACACCCTCCTTCGCCACCGACGCGTCGTGCCGCTCGCGCAGCCCGTCGATGTGCACCGCCCAGGCGAAATAGGGCGAGGGCGTGAACTTGTCCATCTTCTTGCGCAGGAGCATCGCGTTGGTGCAGAGGAAGACGAACTTCTTCTTGGCCACCAACTGCCGCACGATCTCGTCGATCTGCGGGTGCATGAGCGGCTCGCCGCCGGCGATGGAGACCATCGGCGCGCCCGACTCCAGGACCGCGCCCACGGCCTGGGCCACGGGCATGCGCTGCTTCAGCACACCGGCCGGATGCTGGATCTTGCCGCAGCCCTCGCAGGCGAGATTGCAGGCGAAAAGCGGTTCCAACTCGACAAGGAGCGCGAATTTGTCCCGCTTCCTGAGCTTCTGTTCAAAGAGATATGCGGCGACCTTCATGGACTGACGAAGCGGCATGGCCATCTGGCTCTACCTCCGAGGGAGCAGCAAAGAACGGTGCCATTCGAAAAAAGCGGGAAGTACCGAACGAAGAACGCGGAATGCCGATATTCCACCGCGCACCGTGCCGATACGGACCAGTTCATGTTCTGGAGCGTCCACGACCACCCGGACGGCCGCAACCGGGCGCGCGCCCGCCCGCACGGCGCTGTGGAGCGTGGCCGCGGATTCCATGTCGACCGCGATCGCGCCGGTCTCCAGCAGCGCCGACCGTTCGGGACCGCGGACCACGTGGTCGGACCCGGTGAGCGGACCCCGGTGGACGGTGCGGCCCGGCAGGGCGCGCGCCAGTTCCCGGACGAGCAGATCGGTGCCCACGCACGGTGTGGTTCCGCGCGGGTCCCGGGTCTCCTCGGCGACGACCAGGTCACCGGGGTGCATACCGGGGGCGAGACCGGCACAGAACCCGGTGGCCAGGACGGCCGCGTCGTGCAGCGCCGGGTCGGCGAGCACCCTGGCGACCGCGCGCTCGGCGGCCGGCGGTCCCATGCCGGTACGCAGCACGGTGACGGATCCGTCGGCGCCGCCCCGCTCACCGCTGCGCAGCGCGAGGTGCTCGATGCCGAGCGCGCAGGCGATCAGCAGCGGGGCGGGAAGGGGTGCGGCGCTCATCCACCCCCCTTGGTGTTGGCGAACGGCTCGCCGTGCACGTACCGGCCGAGCGCGGTGAGGGGGAAGACCTGCCGGTAGAGGTGGTAGTTGATCGAGAAGTCCCAGGGGAAGCCGGTGCCGGTGAAGTACGGCTCGTCCCAGGAGCCGTCCTCCCGCTGGGTCCGCGCGAGCCACTCGACGGCCCGCTCGACGGCCAGGGAATCCCGCTCTCCCGCCGCGAGGAGCGCGAGCAGCGCCCACCCGGTCTGGGAGGCGGTCGAGGCGCCGCGTCCGCTCCATTCGGCGGCGTCGTGGTAGGAGCGCAGGTCCTCGCCCCAGCCGCCGTCGTCGTTCTGGACGGTCTCCAGCCAGGCCACGGCGCGGCGGATCGCCGGGTGCGAGGCGGGCAGTCCGGCCGCGACGAGCGCCGGCACCACCGATCCCGTGCCGTAGATGTAGTTGACGCCCCAGCGGCCGAACCAGGCGCCGTTCGCCTCCTGTTCGGCGAGCAGCCACTCGATGCCGCGGCGGGTGCGCGGATCGTGCGAGAGCCCCTCCACGGCGAGCATCTCCACGACGTGCGCGGTGACGTCCGCGGACGGCGGGTCGATCACCTCGCCGAAGTCGCAGAACGGCAGCCGGTTGGGGAAGGGGCTGGTGTTGTCGACGTCGAAGGCGCCCCAGGCGCCGTTCCTCGACTGCATGCCGAGGGTCCAGCGCACCCCGCGTCCGATCGCCTTCTCGATCCGCTCCGGGTCGTGGTGCCTGACCCGGCGCAGGGCAAGGGCCACCTCCGCGGTGTCGTCGATGTCGGGGTAGTTGTCGTTGTGGAACTCGAACGCCCAGCCGCCCGGGGGCAGATGAGGCCGCTTCACGGACCAGTCGCCGGGCCGGACGATCTCCTCGCCGAGCATCCAGTCGGCGGCCTTGACGAGCTGCGGGTGGTCGGCGGGCACACCCGCGTCGGCGAGTGCGATGGTCGCCAGACAGGTGTCCCACACCGGTGACTGGCAGGCCTCGATCATCCGGGCGCCGTCCTCGCGCCAGACCGTGAAACGGTCCAGCGACTCGAGGCCCGCCCGCGTGACCGGGTGTTCGAGGTCGTAGCCGAGGAGGTGGAGGGCGATGATCGAGTACACGGCGGGCGGCTGGATGCCTCCCCAGCAGCCGTCGTTCTCCTGCCGCTCGATGATCCAGCGCGCGGCCGTGTTCATCGCGGCCTTGCGCAGCCGGCGGGGAGCGACCTTGCGGTAGAGGTGCAGGGCCCGGTCGAGGCGCTGGAACGCGCCGTCCCAACTGGCCACCGGAGCGAAGGGGTTGACCGGGTTGGGGTTCTCGGGGTCGACGTGCAGTTCGTCGAGCGGGAACGGCGCGGGCCGCACCGGACGCTTCGCCGAGACGATGGTGAGCGGCACGATCGTCTGCCGTGCCCAGCACCCGAAGTCGTAGATGTTGAGCGGCACCCACTTCGGCAAGTAGATGAGTTCCGGCGGGAGTTCGGGCAGGTCCTCCCACTTCCACCAACCGAAGAGGGCCAGCCAGATTCGGGTGAAGACCCGGGCCGCGGCGATCCCGCCCTGCTCGCGGATCCACGCGGAGGCCCGGGCCATGTGCGGCGCGTCGGGGGCGTCCCCGGCCAGCCGCAGGGCGACGTACGCTTCGATGGTGGTGGAGAGTTCGCCGGGGCCGCCGTGGAACGTGGCCCAGGTGCCGTCCTCGCGCTGTTCACCGCGGATGAACAGGCCGGCGGCGTGTGTGGTCCGCTCGTCGCGGATCCCGAGGAACTGGCGGAGGAGCAGGTCCTCGGCGTCCATCGTGACGTTCGTCTCGAGGTCGCCCTTCCACCAGCCCTCGGCGTCCTGCCGCGACAGGAGATGGTCGGTGGCACGCTGCATCGCGCGCGCGGCGGCATCCTGGACCCCTGCCACCACCGGGGCTTCGAGCTGGGTTTCGCTGGCCGAGGCAGCGCGGGGCGGCAGGGCTCCGGTGCTTCCGTCGGTCGTCGCTGTCATGGCTTCCCCTTCGTGCAGTGGTACGACTCTGCTGTGGGTCCGCCGTCGGCCGGTGCTCCTTCTCCCGCGGCACCGGCCGGCGACTACGCGAGGCTTATTCGACCGATAGTGATCATCTCTTCCGTACGACGACGAAGTCGGCGAGCGCCACGAGCTGCGCCCGCACCCGGTCCGGCATCTGGACGGTGTCCAGGGCCTCGATGGCGATGGTGTGCTGGCGACGCGCCTCCTGGGCGGTCCACTCCCGGCCGCCGGCCTGCTCGATGAGCGCGGCGCGGGCGGCGAACTCCTCCTCGGAGAAACTGTCGAAGTCGCTGCTCTTGGCGTCGGCCGCGAGCAGCTCCCCGAGCTGCTCGGAGGCGGGGCCGCCCGCGGCGAGCGCGGCCACCACCGGCAGCGACTTCTTGCGCTGGCGCAGGTCGCTCCAGGTCTGCTTGCCGGTGGCCTCCGGGTCGCCCCAGATGCCGAGCAGGTCGTCCACGGCCTGGAAGGCGAGCCCGAGGTGGTAGCCGTACCTCTCCAGGGTGTCGGCGGTGCGGTCGTCCGCGCCGCCGAGCACCGCGCCGATGGAGCAGGCGCAGGCGAGCAGGGCGCCGGTCTTGTTGCCCTCCATCTCCAGGCACTCCTCGACGGTGACCCGCTCGCGGTGCTCGTAGGAGATGTCCTGGGCCTGACCGTCGATCAGGGCGCGGGTCGCCGAGGTCAGGCGGCGGGTGGCGCGGCCGGCCTCGACGGTGCCGAGCTCCAGCAGGATCTCGTTGGCCAGGGCGAACAGCGCGTCACCGACGAGGATGGCCTGGGCGGGGCCGTGCACCTTCCAGACGGTGTCGCGGTGCCGGCGCTGCTCGTCGCCGTCCATCAGGTCGTCGTGCAGCAGCGAGAAGTTGTGCACCAGCTCGACGGCCACCGCGCCGGGCACGCCCACCTCGGGCTCGGCTCCGGCGGCCTGGGCGGACAGCACGGCGAGGGCGGGGCGCACGGCCTTGCCGCCGTCGCCGTCGGCCGGGTTGCCCTCGGCGTCGATCCAGCCGAAGTGGTAGGCGGCGACGGTGTCCATGGGCGGTGCCAGGCGGTCGACGGCCGCGCGCAGCACGGGGGTGGCCAGGGTCCGGCCGCGCTCCAGGAGCGCGGTCACGTCCACCGGCTCAACAGCCGCTTCGGCCGGGGGCACAGTGGGCACAGTCTCTCCTCTTGTTGCGGTACCGGCGGGGGTGCGGGGGCCGGTCCCGTGCAGATCGAACATCACGCCGCCTCCTCGAAGAGTTCGAGGAGGTGGTCGCGGGGCCGGCCCAGGGCGCCCAGCGCGGCGCCCGCCGCGCCGACGCCGCTGCGGACCGCGCTCTCCATGGTCGCGGGCCACCCTGTGGCGGTCCACGCTCCGGCCAGGTAGAGGCCGGGGGCCTTGGTGCGGGCGCCGGGCCGCAGCCGCCCGACGCCGGGGGTGGGGGCGAATGTCGCGGTGCGCTCCCGGGTCACGAAGAAGTCCTTCACCACGGCGCCCCGGGTGGCGGGCAGCAGCCGCTCCAGCTCCGGCAGGTACCGCTCGCGCAGCGCGGCGACGGGCTGGTCGATCTCGTCCTGGGCGGCCGACTGCGAGAGGGCCAGGTACTGCCCGTCGACGAGCCCGGAGGCGTCGGTGCGGTCGAAGACCCACTGGACCGGGGAGCCGATCGCCGCGAAGAACGGCCGGCGCAGCACCGTGCGGTCGTAGACGACGTGGATGTTGAGGATGGGCGCGGTGCCGATGCGCAGCAGCCGCTCGGGGGCGTCGAGCGCGCCGTCGGGCAGCAGGTCGTGGGTCTCGCGCTGCGGTACGGCGAGGACGACCGCGTCGGCTTCGAGGCTCTCGCCGGGCACCTGGACGCTCCACCGCCCGTCCGCCTGCCGGGTGACGGACGTGACGCGGGTGCGGACCTCGGTGCGCACGCCGGCGGATTCGAGGGCCTTGCGGGCGAGCCGGTCGTGCAGGTCGCCCAGCGGGACGTGCGCCCAGCCGATGTCGGCGGCGCCGGGGTCGGACAGCAGACCGGTCTTGAACACCATCGCGGCGAGCCCGAGCGAGGCGTCGCCCGCCACGGCGTTCAGGGTGGCGACTCCGACCAGGTCCCAGAGGGCCTCGACGGCGCGCGGCGACTGCCCGTGCCGGGCCAGCCAGGTGCCGAAGTCCTGTGCGTCCAGGGCGGGGTCGGCCGGGTCCAGGCGCTTGAGCGCCAGCGCGGCCCGCCCGACCCTGGCCCGTTCGGCCAGCGAGAGGTGGGGGTAGGTGGCGAGGCTCCTGGCGAGGTGCAGCGGGACGGGCAGCGCCGTGCGCCCGATGCGGCCGAGCCGCCGTCCCGGCACGCCCTCGGCGTCGAGGACGGGCACGTCGAGACGTTCCTGCAGGGGGGCGAGGGCGGCCGCGTCGATGCGGTCGAGGAACCAGCGGTAGGCGGTGCAGCAGCGCAGGTACACGTGCTGGCCGTTGTCGACGGTCAGTCCGCCGCGCTGGAAGGAGAAGGCGAGCCCGCCGAGGCGGGGCCGTCCTTCGAGCAGGGTGACGCGTACGCCGGCGTCGGCGAGGGCGAGCGCGGCCGTGATGCCGGCCAGCCCGCCGCCGACCACGACGGCGCTCGCGCCCCCGGGTCGTTCCGGCGCGTCCGCGTCCGGAGCTCCGGGCCCGGTCCCTTCGGTCATCGTGCTCCCTCCCCCGCGACCGGTGCGCGGTGCTTGAACGCTGCACCGCCGGTCGTCGCAGACAGGGACGCCACGCACCCCCGGAGGGTTGCGTGCCGCTTTTCGACTGAGGAATCACCTTGGCCCAGAATGTCCATCAGGGGCGTCTCCCGACGGCACGACGGGACACATGGCGGGCGTCGAGGCCCGACAGTCCGCGTACGGCGACGTACGCCTTCTCCCGTCCCGGGAGCGAGACGCGTCCGCGCAGCACCGCCTCGGGCTCGCGCTCGATGCGGTCCAGCAGGCGGCGGTAGATGCCGGCCATGGCGGCGACACAGGCGCCGCTGCGCCGGTCCAGCATCGGCAGCAGCCGGTAGCCCTCGGCGAACAGGGCGCGGGCGCGCCGCACCTCGAAGTGCACGAGGCCCGCGAAGTCGGAACCCGGCGGTGGCGTCGGCCCGCTGAACCCGGCCGAGCAGCCGAACTTCGCCAGGTCGTCCGACGGCAGGTAGGTCCGCCCTCCCTCGGCGTCCTCGCGCACGTCCCGCAGGATGTTGGTGAGCTGCAGCGCGAGCCCCAGGGTGTCCGCGTACTCGGAGGCACGCTCGGAGCCGCGCGCCCCCGGCTCCGTGCCGAACACGCCGAGCGACAGCCGGCCGATCGCCCCGGCCACGCAGCGGCAGTAGACCTTGAGGTCGTCCCAGGTCTCGTACGTCTCGCCGCGTACGTCCATCAGGACGCCGTCGATGAGTTCGTCGAGGCCGCCGAGCGGCACCGGGAAGTGCCGGGCGGTGTCGCTGAGGGCGACGGCCACCGGGTCGGTGTCGTCCTCGTCCACCGCCCCCTCGCGCACCCGGGTGAGCAGCGCCCTGGTGTCCTCGAGCCGGGCAGCCTTGACGTCCGGCGGCAGCGTGCCGTCGCCGATGTCGTCGACACGCCGCGAGAACGCGTAGAGCGCCGACATCGCGCGGCGCTTCGGCGTCGGCAGCAGCCTGATGCCGTACGCGAAATTGCGGGCCTGCTGTCCGGTCACTGTCTCGCAGTAGCTGTAAGCGGCGAGTACCGGTGCGGACGCGTGTGGTTCCGACTCCACGCTCCGGATCACCCCTCTCCTCGCAGAGTCACTCCCACCTCGCGCAGCAACTGGAGCTTGCCGGGCTTGGGCGGGCCGGGAAGTACGTCGTATTCGGCGGCGGCGATCGCTCGGACCGCCGCCCTTCCCCCCGCAACGAACCCCGCGAGCAGCAGCCTCAGCCTGCCGTGGACGCTACCCACGAGGGGGGTGCCTTCATTCAGGAGGTGCAGGGCGCGTTCTGCTTCGTATGCAACCAGTGCGCGCACCGATGCGCCTGCTGTGGGCGCGGCGAGATCCGCCTCCTGGACATGGAAACGCTTCATGTCCTCGGCGGGCAGGTAGACGCGGTCGCGGCCCAGGTCCTCCGCGACGTCCTGGAGGTGCTCGACGATCTGCAGCGCCGTGCAGACGGCGTCGGAGAGGCGGACGCGCTCGGGGGTCGAGGTGCCGGTGACGGAGAGGACGAGGCGGCCGACCGGGTTGGCCGACAGCTCGCAGTAGGCGAGCAGGTCGTCGTAGGTCTCGTACCGTTTGACCTGCTGGTCCTGGCGGTTGGCGGCGATGAGGCCGAGGAAGGGTCCGGGGGTGAGACCGGTGCGCCGGACGGTGGGCTGCAGGCGTCGCATCAGGGGGTGGCGGGGCGTCCCGTCGAAGACGCGGTGGAGGTCGTCCTGGAAGGCGTCCAGCAGGAGCAGCCGGTCCTCGGCCTCCTGCGCGCCGACCCCGAGCAGGCGGGCGTCGGCACCGCCGGGGGCGAGGTCGCCGTCTCCGATGTCGTCCACCAGACGGGCGAAGCCGTACACGGCCATCAGGTCGTCGCGCCAGGCCCTCGGCAGGAAGAAGGGGGCGACGGGGAAGTTCTCGTCGGCGGCCTTGTCGAGCGTGCCGCGCTCCGGACGGCCGGCCTGCGCCGCCCCGGCTTCGGTCACCGCTCGCCACCCGGCACACGGACGGCACGAGCCTCGCGGAGCCGGAGCGTTTCCGTAGCCATTGCCGTCACATCTCCCGTTCTACACTGCCGACCCATAACATCCCATTTCGGACACGCCGCCCGGCGGGCGCGCAGTCCCCCGTGTCGGTGTCGCGCAGTATCGCCCTACTTGCCGCGAATCAGCACCGGTACAGCTTACGTTGTACAACGCGGTGTGCCTCGCCGGGGTGTCCTGCACATCACAACAACACACCGATTGGCGCCAAGCTTCCTGATAACAACCAGAGTTGGTCCGCTCTTTGCACTGCGGATCCCCTCCGGCGCGCGCTCCTGCCCGTCAGGACACCGCCCGCGCCCCTCCGGTTGCACGACCGAACCCCGCCGGGGCGTCCCCGGCGGGGTTCGGTCGTGTGCGGGTGAGAAGAGGAAGGACTACTTCCCGGTGAACTTCTCGTACTCCTTCAGGACCTCTTCGGTCGGCCCGTCCATGCGCAGCTCGCCGCGCTCCAGCCACAGCACGCGGTCGCAGGTGTCGCGGATCGACTTGTTGTTGTGGCTGACCAGGAACACCGTGCCCGCGTGCTTGCGGAGCTCCCGGATGCGCGCCTCGGAGCGCTTCTGGAACTTGCGGTCACCGGTGGCCAGCGCCTCGTCGATCATCAGGACGTCGTGGTCCTTCGCCGCGGCGATGGAGAACCGCAGCCGCGCCGCCATGCCGGAGGAGTACGTGCGCATCGGCAGCGTGATGAAGTCGCCCTTCTCGTTGATGCCCGAGAAGTCGACGATCTCCTGGTAGCGCTCGCGGATCTGCTCGCGGGACATGCCCATCGCCAGGCCGCCCAGGATCACGTTCCGCTCGCCGGTGAGGTCGTTCATCAGGGCCGCGTTCACCCCGAGCAGCGAGGGCTGGCCGTCGGTGAAGACCTTGCCCTTCTCTGCGGGCAGCAGGCCGGCGATGGCGCGCAGCAGGGTCGACTTGCCCGAGCCGTTGGAGCCGATCAGGCCGATGGCCTCACCGCGGTACGCCGTGAAGGAGACGCCGCGCACGGCGTGCACCTTGCGCACCCCGCGCTCCTCGCCGCGCTTGATGATGCGGCTGAGCGCGGCCGTGGCACTGCCCTTGCCGGTCTTGGCGCCGTTCACCCGGTAGACGATGTGCAGCTCGTCCGCGATGACGGTGGGGATGTGGGAGTCGGTGCGCTGCTCAGCCACGGCCGTACCTCTCTTCCGCCTTCCAGAAGTACACGAACCCGCCGAGGGCCACGAGGACCGCCCAGCCGCCGGCGACCGCCCAGACGTGCGGAGGCAGGTTCTCGGAGCCGTAGCCGTCGATCAGCGCGAAGCGCATCAGGTCCATGTAGATGGCGGCCGGGTTCCACTGGAGGACGTCCGCGATCCACGCCGGCTTGTCCTCCAGCATCACCGGGATGGAGAACATGACGCCGGACGCGTACATCCACGTCCGCATCACGAACGGCATGAGCTGCGCGAGGTCCGGGGTCTTGGCGCCCATCCTCGCCATGATCATGGCGAGACCGGTGTTGAAGAGGAACTGCAGCGCGAGGACCGGGACGATCAGCACCCACGACAGCTGCGGGTAGCTGCCGAACCCGATGGCCACCAGGAACAGCACGATCATCGAGAACAGCAGCTGCTGGAGCTGCTGGAGCGAGAACGAGACGGGCAGCGCGGCCCGCGGGAAGTGCAGGGCCCGCACCAGGCCGAGGTTCCCGGAGATGGCGCGGACACCGGCCATCACCGAGCTCTGGGTGAAGGTGAAGACGAAGACACCGGTCACCAGGAACGGGATGTACACCTCGCGGGAGAACCCGCGGTCGGCCTCCAGGATCAGACCGAAGATCAGGAAGTACACGAGCGCGTTCAGCAGCGGGGTCGCCACCTGCCACAGCTGGCCGAGCTTGGCCTGGCTGTACTGGGCGGTGAGCTTCGCCTGCGAGAAGGCGAGGATGAAGTGACGGCGTCCCCAGAGCTGGCGGACGTACTCGACGAGTCCGGGCCGGGCACCGCTCACCGCGAGCCCGTACTTGGAGGCCAGCTCGCCCGCGGTAAGCCCGTCGTCGGGCGACGGCCGGTCGCTCACCGCGACTGGGCCGTCATGCGTTGTCTCACTCACAAGTGGAAACTTTCGTCCTCAAAAGTTCGCAGCTGGTCGGGCCGGCCGGAAGCCAGGGACCGGGGTACGGCCGAATGCTCTCAGATATCGAGCGTGTCAGATGACGGGAGGGCGGCCCAGTCGGGTCAGCCGCCACACCGTACGCCACTTCATCGGGCGGCGGGGCCCGCACGGGCTGGTCCAGCCCTCCTTGAAGCCGCCGAACCACGCCTTGAGCGCGGGTCCCGAGGGACGCCGGGCGAGGGTCAGGAGCATCCACACCCCGAGGTACACCGGGACGAGGAGCGCCGGGAGGTTGCGGCGGGCCAGCCAGACGCGGTTGCGGGCCACCATGCGGTGGTAGACCGCGTGCCGGGAGGGCGCGGTCGTGGGGTGGTACAGCACCATGTCGGACCGGTAGTCGATCATCCAGCCCGCGTCGAGGGCCCGCCATGCCAGGTCGGTTTCCTCGTGGGCGTAGAAGAATTCCTCCGGCAGCCCGCCGACTTCCGCGAGCACCTTCGTACGGACGGCGTTGGCGCCGCCGAGGAAGGTGGTGACGCGCGAGCTGCGCATCGGGTCGGCGGCCCGCAGCCGGGGCACGTGCCGGCGCTGGGTCTCGCCGGTCTCCGGGTCGGCGATGCGGAAGCTGATGATGCCGAGCCGCGGGTCGGCCTCGAAGGCCCGGCGGCACAGCTCGGCCGTGTCGTGCCGGGCGAGCAGGCCGTCGTCGTCCAGGAACAGCAGGATGTCGACGTCGGTGCCGCCGGGGCCGAACGCCTCGATGCCGACGTTGCGGCCGCCGGGGATGCCGAGGTTCTCGGGCAGCTCGACGGTGCGGACGCCTTCGGGGACGTCGGGGACGGGCGAGCCGTTGCCGACCACGACGACCTCGACCGGGTCGCCGTCCTGCTTGGCGACCGAGTCGAGGAGGGCGCGGAGTTCCTCGGGGCGGTTGCCCATCGTGATGACGACCGCCCCGACCTTCACGGTGCTCACTTCAGCCTGCTGGAGGCGAGGATGGACACCAGGTGCAGCAGCGTCTGCAGGATCGCGATGCCGGCCAGGACGGCGACGCCGAGCCGCGAGAAGAACAGGTCGCCGCGGACGGTGTCGAGGACGGCCAGGAGGAGGATCAGCAGGGACGCCTCGACCCCGAGGACCAGCCGGTGGAACTTCAGCGCGGCGGCGGCCTTGCGGGCCAGCGCCATGCCGGAGGACCGCGGCTCGGAGGCCGACTCCTGGACGGGCGGCTTGCCCGTCTGGTGCCGGGCCACACCGACGAGGTCGGTCTCGGCCTTGATCAGGATGGCGCCGAGGGCGGCCAGGGTGCCGAGGAAGGCCCACAGCCAGTCGATGCGCCCCGGGCCCCACAGGTCGGCGGCGCGCAGACCGAAGCCGACCAGGACCGCGGCGTCGCACAGGTAGGCGCCGACCCGGTCCACGTAGACACCGGCGATCGAGAACTGCTTGCGCCAGCGGGCGATCTCGCCGTCGACGCAGTCGAACAGCAGGTACAGCTGGACCATGAGGACGCCGAGGACGGCGCCCGGTATCCCCGGCACCAGCAGGGCCGGGGCGGCGAGGACGCCGAAGACGGTCATGAGGTAGGTCAGCTGGTTGGGCGTGACCCGGGTGTTCACCAGGTGCCGGTCGATGCGCAGCGAGATCTCGCGCATGTAGAGCCGGCCGGCCCAGTGTTCGCCGCTCCGCCGGTCCTTGACACCCGGGGGGTGCACGACCGGGCGGAGCTCAGCTACCGATGGCTTTTGCATAGTCGGCGTATGCGTCCCTGATCTGGTCGGTGGTCAGGTCGAGGTGTTCGAGGATCGTGTAGCGGCCGGGCCGGGTCTGCGGAGCGAACTCCACGACGCGGACGAACTCCTCCGCAGTGAACCCGATCTCCTCCGGCGTCACCGGGAGTCCGTGCCGGCGCAGCACCTCGGCCATGTTGGCGGACTCCTCGCGGGCACCGCGCAGGTGCATCGCGAAGGCCGCGCCCAGTCCGCACTGCTCGCCGTGGCTCGCCGCGCGCTTGGGGAAGAGGAGGTCGAAGCCGTGGTTGATCTCGTGGCAGGCGCCGGACGCGGGACGGGAGTCGCCCGCGACGGACATGGAGATGCCGGTGAGGACCAGCCCTTCGGCCAGCACCTGGAGGAAGGCGTCGTCGCCGACGCCGCCCGGGTGCCGCAGCACGGCCTCGCCGGCCTGGCGCGCCATCGCGGCGGCGAGGCCGTCGATCTGCTCGCCCTTCTCGCGGTGGGCGAGCTCCCAGTCCGCGACCGCGGAGATGTTGGACAGGGCGTCGCCGATGCCGGAGCGCACGAAGCGGACCGGGGCCTCGCGGATGACGTCGAGGTCGATGACCACCGCGATCGGGTTCGGCACGCCGTAGGAGCCGCGGCCCGCGTCGTTGTCGAGGGTCGCGACCGGCGAGCACAGACCGTCGTGCGAGAGGTTCGTGGCGACGGCGACCAGCGGGAGGCCGATGCGTGCCGCGGCGAACTTCGCGCAGTCGATGATCTTGCCGCCGCCCAGGCCCACGACCGCGTCGTAGTGACCGGACTTCATGGCGTCCGCGAGCTTGATCGCGTCGTCCAGGGTGCCGCCGCCGACCTCGTACCAGGTCGCGCCCGGCAGCGCCGGGGCCAGCCGCTCGCGCAGCTTGGCCCCGGAGCCGCCGCTGATCGCGACGGCGAGCTTGCCGGAGTGCGAGATCCGCTGGTCGGCGAGCACGCCCGCCAGGTCGTCCAGGGCGCCCGGACGGATGTCGACGACGACCGGCGAGGGGATGAGCCTCGTCAGTACTGGCACGCGATCTCACGTCCCTTGGCGAGGTCGTCGTGGTTGTCGATCTCGACCCACTTGACGTCACCGATGGGCGCGACGTCGATGCGGAAGCCGCGGTTGACGAGCTCCTGGTAGCCGTGCTCGTAGAACTGCTGCGGGTCCGTCTCGAAGACCGTCTTCAGCGCGTCCGCGAGCTCGTCGGCGGCCTCGCCCTCGATGAGGGTGACGCCGATGTACTCGCCGGTGGCCTCGGCCGGGTCCATGAGCTTGGTGATCTTCGTCATGCCGCCTTCGGGGCCGACGACGACCTTCATCTCCTCGTCGGCGAGGGACTTCACCGTGTCGAGGGCGAGGATGATCTTCTTGCCGTCGCCGCGGGCGGCGAGCAGCGTCTTCTCGACGGAGACCGGGTGCACGGTGTCGCCGTTGGCGAGGATCACCGAGTGCTTGATGGCGTCACGGCCGCACCAGAGGGAGTAGGCGTTGTTCCACTCCTCGGCCTTGTCGTTGTCGATGAGGGTGATCTTGACGCCGTACTTCTGCTCCAGCGCCTCGCGGCGCTCGTAGACGGCCTCCTTGCGGTACCCGACGATGATCGCGACCTCGGTCAGGCCGATCTCGGCGAAGTTGCCCAGCGTGAGGTCGAGCACGGTGATGCTGTCCTCGTCGCCTTCGGGGCCGACCGGCACCAGAGCCTTGGGCAGGGTGTCGGTGTAGGGGCGAAGACGCCGTCCGGCGCCGGCCGCCAGCACGAGGCCGATCATGCGGGTTCTCCTTCATCGTGTACGGCGGGTGCATGGGAGGACACCCAGAAGCGGATGCTCTCGAAGAGCACCACGAGTGCCACGGCCACGGCGGCAGCCGTGAGCGCGACCTTGAAATCTGTGGCGGCGAGCAGCGCGGCCAGGACGGTGACCAGCAGCGTCCTGCCTTCGTGCCCGCCGATTGCCCGCACCAGCCAGTGCGGCGGCGCGCCGGCGTTGCCGCGGATGCGGTACACCGTGTCGTAGTGATGGTAGGCGACCGCCGCAACCAGCCCGAAAGCCGCCGGAAGGGCCCCGTTCACGTCCGCTTTGGCCGCCAGTACCAGCACCGTGCCGTATTCGGCGGCGCGGTAGAACGGCGGAACCAGCCAGTCCAGAGCGCCTTTGAGGGGTCGCCGGAGGGCCACCGGGGACAGCAGCACGTAGCCGGCGGCGCCGAGGACGGGCCACCAGCTGCCGTAGGGGGCGAGTGTGGCGCAGAGCACGACGAGGGCGCCGGCCGCGAGGGCGACGAAGGCCGGGCCGCGGGTGGGGACCCGGCGGGTGAACCGGGTCAGCAGCTCCGCGAGCGGGCCGGAGTCCGTGAGGTCGGCGAGGGCCTGGGCGGCGCGGTCCGTGCGCCGGGCCTTGCGGGTCAGCGACCTGAGGACGCGGCCGGCCGTGGTGTAGGCCGCCGCGAACGCGCACCCGACGAGGAGGGCGTAGAAGGTGATACGGGGGGTGGTCAGTGCCGTCAGGACGGCGATCATCGCCCAGCGCTCACCGATGGGCAGGACGATCATCCGGCGCAGCCACACGGTCCAGCCGACGCTGTCCAGCTTGTCGGAAAGGGCCGCGGTGGGGCTGGTGTTGGCGGTGGCGTCGTGGTTCGCCTCGTTGAAGGAGAAGTCGACGACGTGCCGGCAGGTCTGCAGCACCATGGCGCCGAGGGCGAGCGCCCACACGTCGTCACCGCCGCGGGCCGCGCCGAGCGCGAGGCCCGCGTAGTAGGCGTACTCCTTGGCGCGGTCGAAGGTCGCGTCGAGCCAGGCGCCGAGCGTCGAGTACTGCAGCGAGTACCGGGCGAGCTGCCCGTCGGTGCAGTCGAGGACGAAGGAGAAGAGGAGGAGCACGCCGGCGGCGACGTACCCGGCGCGGGTGCCGGTGGCGGCGCAGCCCGCCGCGATCAGCGCGGTGACGAGCGAGGCGGTGGTGACCTGGTTCGGGGTCAGGCCGCGGCGCGCGCACCAGCGGGCGATGTAGCGCGAGTACGGGCTGATGAAGTGGGTGGTGAAGAAGCCGTCGCGGGACTTTACGGCGGTGCGCAGGCGTACGGCCTCGTCGTCCACGGCGGAGACGGCCTGCCGTGCCTCGTTGCGGGTCTGCGGGTCGGCGGGCACGACGGCGACGAGGGTGCCGAGTTCGGGCCGGTGCACCGGGACGGCGTCCGCGTCCAGGGCGGCCGTGACGCGGTCGGCGAGGTCCTCGACGACGACGGTGGCACCGCCGCCCGCGGCCGAGCTCTCCCGGGCCACCGCACGGGTCAGGGCCTGGCGGGCGCCGGGCTGGACGGTGACGGCTCCGGGCACCGCGGCGGCCGGGAAGCGCGGGTCGGTGAGGCCGAGGCGCAGCGCGTGGACGTGTCCCACGAAGCGGGAGTCGACGATCGCGACCCGCTGGTCGGCGGGCACCTGGGCGAGGAGCGTCTCGGCGTCACCGGCGTCCGAGGCGACCCGCACGTCGAAACCGAGCGTCCGCAGATCGCCTTCGAGCGACGATCCGGGGACCGGCTGGCCGGTGAGGATGGCGGTCGACAGACGAACTCACTCCCTGGGCGCCGACGCGTCCGCGCCGGCATGTGCGTGGTGGGATGGCCCTGCGCCTGAGGCGGCGGGCGGCATGTCGGCAGAGGCTATCGGATGAATGGAAGCGGGCGTTCACCGCCCGTTCACGGCCCGATCAACCCGGTCTGAGCGGCCGTCTCCGCCGCGATCATCATCGGTGATCCGGGGCCCGCGCCACAAACCGCGGGCCCAGACCGGCGCATTCACGGCATCGCGCGCGGTCCCCGGCGCACCGGGGCGCACCGGGGCGGACCGGTACGGCCCGGACGGGCCCGCGCGACGGGGCGGCACCGGCGTCGCGGCCGGGACCCGCATAGGGTGGTCGTCCATGACATGGCTGATCACAGGCGGAGCGGGATACATCGGGGCGCACGTGGCGCGCGCCATGGCCGGGGCCGGGGAGCGCATCGTCGTGCTCGACGACCTCTCGGCCGGGGTGCCGGGACGGCTGCCCGGGGACATTCGCCTGGTGCAGGGTTCCTCGCTGGACGGCGAGCTGCTGAAGCGCGTCCTCGCCGAGCACGTGGTGACCGGTGTGGTGCATCTCGCCGCGCGCAAGCAGGTCGGTGAGTCCGTCGCGCAGCCGACGCGGTACTACCAGGAGAACGTGGGCGGCCTCGCGACGCTGCTGGACGCCGCCGCCGGGGCGGGTGTCCGGCGGTTCCTCTTCTCCTCGTCGGCCGCCGTCTACGGAAACCCGGACGTGGACCTCATCACCGAGGACACGCCCTGCGCCCCGATGAGCCCCTACGGCGAGACGAAGCTCGCCGGTGAGTGGCTGGTGCGGGCGGCGGGCCGGGCGCACGGCATGGCGACGGTGTGCCTGCGCTACTTCAACGTGGCGGGGGCGGCGGCTCCCGAGCTCGCCGACACCGGCGTCTTCAACGTGATCCCGATGGTCTTCGACCGGCTCACCCGCGGTGAGGCGCCGCGGATCTTCGGCGACGACTATCCGACGCCGGACGGCACGTGCGTGCGCGACTACATCCACGTCGCCGACCTCGCGGAGGCCCACCTGGCGGCGGCCCGGCGGCTGGCGGGCGACGCGACGGGGGACCTGACGGTCAACGTCGGCCGCGGCGAGGGTGTTTCGGTTCGCGAACTCCTCACCCTGATCGCCGAGGTGAGCGGGGACCCGCGTCCGGCGTTCGTCGAACCGCGCCGGCCCGGCGACGCCCCGCGCGCGGTCGCCTCCGCGGCACTGGCCCGCCGCGAGCTGGGCTGGAGCGCGCGCCGAGGGGTGCGCGAGATGGTCGAGTCGGCCTGGCAGGGGTGGCAGGCACACCAGGGCGCGAACCCCGGGAGCTGACGTCCGGCTCTCTGACCTGCGTAACGTTTGCGCAGGTCAGAGAGATGACAACGGTGTTCAGTGCCGCGTTGCCCCGTACCCCCTGCCCGTAGTTGACTGGCATCCGGCGTACACATCGGAGGGCGGCTTCCATGGGGGCAGGGCACGATCACGGACACGCGCACGGTGCCCCGCCCACGGGCACCGCGGCGGCGGCGTACCGCGGGCGGCTCCGGGTGGCCCTGTCGATCACGCTCACCGTGATGGTGGTCGAGATCGTCGGCGGGACGCTCGCCGATTCGCTCGCGCTCATCGCGGACGCGGCCCACATGGCGACCGACGCGCTGGGCCTCGGCATGGCGCTGCTCGCCATCCACTTCGCCAATCTGCCGCCGAGCGGCAACCGCACGTACGGGCTGGCCCGCGCGGAGATCCTCGCCGCGCTCGCCAACTGTCTGCTGCTGCTCACGGTCGGCGGCTACGTGCTGTACGAGGCGATCCAGCGGTTCATGACGCCCGCCGACACCGAGGGCGGGCTGACGGTCGTCTTCGGCCTGATCGGCCTGGTCGCGAACATGATCTCGCTGACGCTGCTGGTGCGCGGCCAGAAGGAGAGCCTCAACGTGCGGGGCGCCTTCCTGGAGGTCGCCGCGGACGCGCTGGGCTCGCTGGCGGTGCTGATCTCGGCGACGGTGATCCTGACCACGGGCTGGCAGGCCGCCGACCCGATCGCCTCGCTCGTCATCGGCCTCATGATCGTCCCGCGTACCTGGAAGCTGCTGCGCGAGACACTGGACGTGCTGCTGGAGGCGGCGCCCAAGGGGGTCGACATGGCGGAGGTGCGGGCGCACATCCTGGCGCTGTCCGGCGTCGAGGACGTTCACGACCTGCACGCCTGGACCATCACCTCCGGCATGCCGGTGCTCTCCGCCCACGTCGTCGTGACCGGCGAGGCGCTGAACGCCATCGGCCACGAGAAGATGCTGCACGAGCTCCAGGGCTGCCTGGGCGACCACTTCGACGTGGAGCACTGCACCTTCCAGCTGGAGCCCAGCGGGCACGCCGAGCACGAGGCCCGGCTCTGCCACTGACCGGCCGCGCGCCGGGAGGTACCGCTCGAACGCATGACGCCCCCGGTGGGGGACGGTTCCCCGTCGGCGGCGGAGGGCACGATCAGGTATCCGGCCGCTCCGGCGTCCGGCCCGCCGCCGGCCGGGTGCCGCGCCGCGGTCTCCGCCCGGGGGACGTGCGGGGGACATGCGGGGGACGCCGCGAGTGCCCGGAGTGCCGGTTTCGTACGGCAGACTTGGGGTTCGAAGACCGATGCGAAGGATGGGTATGCCGATCACACCTGCCACCGCGACGCACAGTTCGTCGAACGGCACCGCTGAAGCGATCTTGCTCGAACTGGTCGACGAGGACGGGACGACGATCGGCACGGCGGAGAAGCTCGCCGCGCACCAGCCGCCCGGGCAGCTGCACCGGGCGTTCTCCGTCTTCCTCTTCGACGAGCGCGGCCGGCTGCTGCTCCAGCAGCGGGCCCTCGGCAAGTACCACTCCCCCGGTGTGTGGTCCAACACGTGCTGCGGCCACCCGTACCCGGGCGAGGCCCCCTTCGCGGCGGCGGCCCGGCGCACGTTCGAGGAGCTCGGGGTGTCGCCGTCGCTGCTCGGCGAGGCGGGCACGGTCCGCTACAACCACCCGGACCCGGAGTCCGGCCTGGTGGAGCAGGAGTACAACCACCTGTTCGTGGGGCTGGTCCAGTCCCCGCTGCGTCCCGACCCGGACGAGGTCGGCTCGACCGCCTACGTGACCGCCGGGGAGCTGGCGGAGCGGCACGCGAGGGAGCCGTTCTCGGCGTGGTTCATGACCGTGCTGGACGCGGCGCGCCCGGCGGTCAGGGAGCTGACGGGGCCGTCCGCCGGCTGGTGAGGCCCGCTACACGGTGACGGACTTGAGGGGCAGCGCCGCCCAGATCACCTTGCCGCCGCTCGCCGTGTGCTCGACGTCGCAGACCCCGCCCGCCTCTCTGGTGACCTCCCGCACGAGCAGCAGACCGCGCCCGCCGGTCTGCCCGTGGTCGGCCTCCAGGGCGGTCGGGCGGTAGGGGTGGTTGTCCTCCACGGACACCCGCACCCACTCGGCGCCGACGGCGACCTCCACGGCGAGGGTCGGCGAGAGCAGCGCCGCGTGCCGCACCGCGTTGGTGACCAGCTCGGAGACGATCAGCAGCAGTCCCTGGACCAGGTCCTCCGAGACGGGCACGCCCTGGCGGACGAGCAGGTCGCGGACGGCGTGGCGGGCCTGCGGGACCGAGGCGTCCACGGCGGGAGCGGTGAACCGCCAGACCCCCTCGTACGGCAGCGGGCCGGGGGGTCTCCGGTCGGCAGGCACGTCGTCGCCGCCCTCCGGGCGTGAGTCGGACCCCCGCCCACCGTTCTCCATCGTCCGGTCGCCACCCTCGCGCTCGATTGTCACCACACGTCGAGTGTTGAGAACGCGCTGGTCCGTACCGAATGACTGAACAGAAGTCAGCGGGTATCGACGCTTTCCGATCGCTCATGAACGTCAATGACGCTTGAGCGACCGCTTCTGTCGCGCCGGTGCCGCCTTCGGCAACTCTTCGGGTTGTACGGGTTGGCCGCCCGGCTCGTCCCCTTCGTACCCCCGGACCCCGGCCGCCGGCCGAGGGCGCCGAAGCGGGGTCCCGGGGCGGGCGCACCCTTCCCGACCGGCGGCGTGGCGCCCCGGATAGCATCCGGCGCATGGAGCCCCAGCTGCTGCACCGCGTGGCCGACGGAGTCGCCACCGTCGTGATCCACCACCCGGCCAAGCGCAACGCCATGACCGCCGGCATGTGGCGGGCGCTGCCTCCGCTGCTCGGCCTGCTGGCCGCCGACCCCGGCGTGCGCGCGCTGGTGCTGACCGGCGAGGGCACGACGTTCTGCGCGGGAGCCGACATCTCGACGCTGCGGAACTCGTCCGGCGAGGCGCAGGGACTCGCCGTCCGCGCCGAGGAGGCCCTCGCGGCGTTCCCGAAGCCGACGGTGGCGGCGATCCGCGGGTACTGCGTGGGCGGCGGCTCCCAGCTCGCGGCGGCGTGCGATCTGCGGTTCGCGCGGGAGGGCTCGCTGTTCGGGGTGACGCCGGCGAAGCTGGGGATCGTCTACCCGGCCTCCTCCACGCGGCGGCTGGTGTCGCTGGTGGGGCCCGCGACCGCCAAGTACCTGCTCTTCTCGGGTGAGTTGATCGACGCGCAGCGGGCGCTGCGCACCGGCCTCGTGGACGAGGTGCTGCCGGAGGGCGGGCTCGACGAGCGGGTCGCCGAGTTCACCCGCGTCCTCGTCGCGCGCTCGCAGCTGACGCAGGCGGCGGCCAAGGAGTTCGCCGGCGGGCGCGAGGACCGGGACGCGTACTGGGCCGGGCAGGCGCGCGGCAGCGGCGACACCGACGAGGGGGTCGCCGCCTTCCTGGAGCGCAGGCAGCCGAAGTTCACCTGGACCGTCGGCGGTGACGGGAGCGAGGGCTGAGGTCCCGCCGTCCCGATCCGCTCCCCCGTCGCCTGCCCTAGTCGAGCTTGAAGCGGCTGTTCGTGTGGAACTCCTCGACCAGGTGCGCGGGAGCCTTGTCCGGTGAACCCGCGTCGTAGGGCGGCCGGGGGTCGTACTCCGTGAACAGCTGGACGGCCTGCGCGTGTTCGTCGCCCGCGATCCGGCCGACCAGGGTCAGCCCCATGTCGATGCCGGCCGAGACGCCGGCCGCCGTGACGTACTTGCCGTCGACGACGACCCGCTCCCGCGCCGGTTCGGCGCCGTAGTGCCCGAGGAAGTCGAGCGCCAGCCAGTGCGAGGTGGCGCGGCGGCCCCGGAGCAGCCCGGCGGCGGCGAGCAGCAGGGAGCCCGTGCACACGGAGGTCGTCCAGGTGCTGGTGGCGTCGGCGGCGCGCAGCCAGGCGAGGAGCGTCTCGTTCTCCATCTGCGCCCACTGGCCGGGGCCGCCCGGGACGACCACCAGGTCGGGGGCCGGGACGTCGGACAGGGCCCGGTCGGCGGTGAGTGCCAGGTCCCCCGTCTCGTTGCGGACGGGGCCGGTCCGCTCGGCGACGAGGACCGTCTCCGCGCCGGGCAGCCGGCTGAGGGTCTCGTAGGGGCCCACCGCGTCGAGGGCGGTGAAGCGGTCGTAGAGGACGATGGCGGTCAGCATCGGGTTCCCCCTCGGTGGGTGGACGCGGGACGGAAACGGCGCCGGTACTCGGCGGGTGCCGAGCCGAGCGCCTTGACGAAGGCCCGGCGCATCGCCTCCGGGGTGCCGTAGCCGCAGGCCCGGGAGATCTCCTCGACGCCGTCGGCGGTGTCCTCCAGGAGCCGCCGGGCGTGTTCGAGCCGGACGCGGTCGACGTAGCGGCCGGGTGTCACGCCGGTCTCGCCGCGGAAGGCGCGGGTGAAGTGGCGGGGCGAGAGACGGGCACGGGCGGCGAGCGCCTCGACGCTCAGGTCGTCGTCGGGATGCTCGCTGATCCACTGCTGGACCTCCCGCAGCGGTGCGCGCTGGGCGGTCTGCGCGGCCAGCTGGACGCTGAACTGGGCCTGGTTGCCCGGGCGGCGCAGGAAGACCACCAGGGCGCGGGCGACGGCCAGCGCGGCGTCCCGGCCGAGGTCCTCCTCCACGAGCGCGAGCGCTAGGTCGATGCCCGCCGTGACACCGGCCGAGGTGGCGACGTGCCCGTCACGGACGTAGACCGGATCGGACTCCACGCTCACCGCCGGGTGGTCGCGGGCGAGCTTGTCGCAGAACGCCCAGTGGGTCGTGGCCCGGCGGCCGTCCAGCAGTCCCGCCGCGGCGAGCAGCAGCGCGCCCGTGCAGACGGAGACCAGCCGCTCGGCGCGCGGTCCGTGCTCGCGCAGCCAGTCGACGAGGGCGGGTGCCGGGGTCCTGGTGCCCGGGCCGCCCGGGACGAGCAGGGTGTGCGGGGCGGGGGCGTCGGCGAACGCATGGTCCGGTACGAGGGTGAGGCCGCTGGAGGTGCGGACCGGGGCGCCGTCCGGCGAGGCGGTGCGGACGCGGTACGCGCCGTCGGGACGGGCGCCGGCGAAGACCTCGACGGGCCCGCTGACGTCGAGGCTCTGCACGTCGTCGAAGAGGACGACCAGGACGGTGCGCATGCTGTCGATTCTTGGCCCGCGGGACGACGGCCGCAATGACGAGTACCCCACCTTTCCTGCCATGGGACGTCCGCCCGTTCCGTACGTACTGACCAGTCGGTAATGTGCCCGGCATGACCTCTCCACTGCCGGAGCGCGCCGGGCGGCGCTGCCACAACGTCCTGAACCCGCTGCACTCGACGCACTACTTCTCCCCCGACCTGGGCCGGGAGCTCGCCGCGATCGGGATCGACGACGACCGGGGCGCCTACTTCGCCGCGCGTTCCGCGGCCATGGGCGCGGTGGGGCCGGGGACGGTGACCGCGACGTTCTACAACTTCCGGCACGAACTCGTGGCGAAGCACGTGCCCGGGGTGTGGCGGGCCGCGTCCCCCGAGGCGGTCCTCGCCGCACGCGCGCGTGCCGTCGACGTGACGCTGCGGCGGCTGCTCGGCGACGAGCTGATCGCGTCCGAGGAGGTGGCCGAGGCGGCCGGGCTCGCGCTGCGCGCCGCGCAGGCGTGCACCAGGACCGCACGCCCCCTGTACGCCGCCCACGCCGACCTGCCCGTCCCCGAGGAGCCGCACCTGGCGCTCTGGCACGCCGCCACCCTGTTGCGCGAGCACCGCGGCGACGGCCACCTCGCCGTCCTGCTCGCCGCCGGGCTCGACCCCGTCGAGGCGCTGGTCAGCCACACCGCGACCGGCAAGGGCATGGCCCCGAGGTGGGCACTGGGGACCCGGGGCTGGACGCGGGAGGACTGGGAAGCGGCGGCGGACCGGCTCCGCGGGCGCGGACTGCTCGACGCGAAGGGCGAGTTGACCGACGCCGGCACGGCCCTGCGACAGCACATCGAGGCCGAGACGGACCGGCTCGACCTGGCCCCGTACGCGCACCTCGGGGCGGCCGGCGTGGAGCGGCTGACCGAGCTGGCGAAGGGGCTGCTGCTGACGGCCGTGGCGAACGGGGCGTTCCCGGCAGGCATGATCGGCAAGGACTGAGGTACCCGTATGTCACCCGGCCCCGTCGAACCAGACGGGAGTCAACGTGCCGGGAGACGAAAGGGGAAGCGCGTGTTTCGTGCGATCGCAGACGTGTTGCGGCAGATCGGTGGAGCCGTCGCCACGGTGGTGACCCTGCCGTTCCGGGCGGTGGCCCGGCTGTTCGGCGGCGCCTCGCACTCCGCCCGCAGGGCCTGACCGCAACCCCCGGGCCGCACGGCCCGTTCACGACCCACGTTCCGGGAGCCGGACGCGTCCGACGCGTCCGGCTCCCGGCGCGCTGCGGGGCCGCCCTGATCCCCCGTTGTCGGTGTCACCTGCCACAATTGCCGCGCAACCCCAGTGGAGAAGGCGGTACGGGATCGTGACGACACCCCTCGTAGGGTCCATCGAAGGCAGGATCGCCGAGGAACTCGGCGTACGGGAGCGGCAGGTCAAGGCCGCGGTCGACTTGCTCGACGGCGGCTCGACGGTGCCCTTCATCGCCCGCTACCGCAAGGAAGCGACCGAGATGCTCGACGATGCGCAGCTGCGCACCCTCGAGGAGCGGCTGCGCTATCTGCGGGAGCTGGAGGACCGCCGCACGGCGATCCTGGACTCGGTGCGCGAGCAGGGCAGACTCACCGAGGAGCTGGAGGCGCGGATCCGCGGGGCGGAGACCAAGGCGCGCCTGGAGGACATCTACCTGCCCTTCAAGCCGAAGCGGCGCACCAAGGCGCAGATCGCCCGCGAGGCGGGTCTCGAACCGCTGGCGGACCGCCTGCTGGCCGACCCGTCGGCCGATCCGCTCGCCGCCGCGGCCCCCTTCGTGGACGCCGGCAAGGGCGTCGCCGACCCGCAGGCCGCGCTGGACGGCGCGCGGGCCGTCCTCACCGAGCGGTTCTCCGAGGACGCCGACCTGATCGGCGAGCTGCGCGAGCGCATGTGGGTGCGCGGCCGGCTGGTCGCCAAGGTGCGCGAGGGCAAGGAGGAGGCGGGCGCCAAGTTCGCCGACTACTTCGACTTCGCGGAGCCCTTCACGAAGCTGCCCTCGCACCGCGTCCTCGCCATGCTGCGCGGCGAGAAGGAGGAGGTGCTCGACCTCGTCCTGGAGCCGGAGGAGCCCTCGCAGACGCCCGGGCCGTCCTCGTACGAGGGAATCGTCGCCCAGCGCTTCGGGATCGCCGACCGGGGCCGCCCGGGCGACAAGTGGCTGACGGACACGGTCCGCTGGGCCTGGCGGACCCGCCTCCTCGTCCACCTCGGCATCGACCTGCGGCTGCGGCTGCGCACGGCCGCCGAGGACGAGGCGGTCAACGTCTTCGCGGCGAACCTGCGGGACCTGCTGCTCGCCGCCCCGGCCGGCACGCGCGCGACGCTCGGGCTCGACCCGGGCTTCCGTACGGGCGTCAAGGTGGCCGTGGTCGACGCGACCGGCAAGGTGGTCGCCACCGACGTCATCCACCCGCACGTCCCGGCGAACAGGTGGGACGAGGCCGTCGCCAAGCTGGCCCGGCTCGCCAAGGAGCACGCGGTCGAGCTGATCTCGATCGGCAACGGCACGGCCTCCCGCGAGACGGACAAGCTCGCCGCCGAACTGATCGCCAAGCACCCCGAGTTGAACCTGACGAAGGTGATGGTCTCCGAGGCCGGCGCGTCCGTGTACTCGGCGTCCGCGTTCGCCTCGCAGGAGCTGCCCGGCATGGACGTGTCGCTGCGCGGCGCCGTCTCCATCGCCCGCCGCCTCCAGGACCCGCTGGCGGAGCTGGTGAAGATCGACCCCAAGTCGATCGGCGTCGGCCAGTACCAGCACGACCTGTCCGAGGTGAAGCTGTCGCGCTCGCTGGACGCGGTGGTCGAGGACTGCGTGAACGGCGTGGGCGTCGACGTGAACACGGCCTCCGCCCCGCTGCTCTCCCGGGTCTCCGGCATCACCTCGGGCCTCGCCGAGAACATCGTGGCCCACCGTGACGCGAACGGCCCGTTCCGCTCCCGTCGGGCGCTGAAGGACGTGGCGCGGCTCGGCCCGAAGGCGTACGAGCAGTGCGCGGGCTTCCTGCGCATCCGCGGCGGGGACGACCCGCTGGACGCGTCCAGCGTGCACCCGGAGGCGTATCCGGTGGTCCGGCGCATGGGGAAGACGGCGGGCGGCGACGGGGTCGCGTCGCTGATCGGCAACACGGGCGTGCTGCGTTCGCTGCGCCCGGCCGACTTCGTGGACGACACGTTCGGCCTGCCGACCGTGACGGACATCCTGAAGGAGCTGGAGAAGCCCGGGCGCGACCCGCGGCCCGCCTTCAAGACGGCGACCTTCAAGGAGGGCGTCGAGAAGCTCTCCGACCTGTCCTCGGGCATGGTGCTGGAGGGGGTCGTCACGAACGTCGCCGCCTTCGGCGCCTTCGTGGACGTGGGTGTCCACCAGGACGGCCTGGTGCACGTCTCGGCGATGTCGAAGACGTTCGTCAAGGACCCCCGGGACGTGGTGAAGCCGGGAGACATCGTCAAGGTGAAGGTGCTCGACGTCGACCTGCCGCGCAAACGGATCGCACTGACGCTGCGGCTGGACGACGAGGCGGCGCCCGAGGGACCGGCGCAGGAGGGCGGGCGCCCGCAGCGTGCGGGCCGTCCGCCCCAGCAGCGGCAGCAGCAGGCGCGGCAGGGCCGCGGGGGCGGCCAGGGCGGCGGCGCGCGGCAGGGCGGCGGAGGCGGCGGTGCGCGTCAGGCGCCCGCGCCCGGCAACAGCGCGATGGCGGACGCCCTGCGGCGGGCGGGGCTGGTCGACCCCAAGCGGGGCCGCTGACGTGAGGTGCCGGGCCGTCCGCGAGTGGACGGCCCGGCACCGGACGGGGGCTCGGGGCCCCTGCCCGGCAGCGGGCAGGGGGCTTGCTCAGCGCTCGGTGACCTTGCCGTCGGCGACTTCGAGGCGGCGGGTCGTGCTGACCGCGTCCAGCATGCGGCGGTCGTGGGTGACCAGGAGCAGCGTGCCCTCGTACGCCTCCAGGGCCGACTCCAGCTGCTCGATGGCCGGCAGGTCGAGGTGGTTCGTCGGCTCGTCCAGGACCAGGAGGTTCACACCGCGCCCCTGGAGAAGGGCCAGCGCCGAGCGGGTGCGCTCCCCCGGGGACAGCGACGCCGCGGGGCGCAGCACGTGGTGCGACTTGAGGCCGAACTTGGCCAGCAGCGTGCGTACTTCGGCCGGTTCGGTGTCCGGGACGGCCGCGCAGAAGGCGTCCAGCAGCGACTCGGAGCCGTGGAACAGCTTGCGGGCCTGGTCGACCTCGCCGACGACCACGCCGGAGCCGAGGGTGGCGTGCCCCGCGTCCAGCGGGACGCGGCCCAGCAGCGCGCCGAGCAGGGTCGACTTGCCCGCGCCGTTGGCCCCGGTGACCGCGACCCGGTCCGCCCAGTCGATCTGGAGCGTCGCGGGCCCGAACGTGAAGTCCCCGCGCCGCACTTCGGCGTCCCGCAGCGTGGCGACGACGGCACCGGACCGGGGTGCCGCCGCGATCTCCATGCGCAGCTCCCACTCCTTGCGGGGCTCGTCGACGGTGTCCAGCCGCTCGATCATGCGCTGCGTCTGACGGGCCTTCGCGGCCTGCTTCTCGCTGGCCTCGCTGCGGAACTTGCGGCCGATCTTGTCGTTGTCGTTGTTCGCCTTGCGGCGGGCGTTCTTGACGCCCTTGTCCATCCAGGAGCGCTGCATCTGGGCGCGGCCCTCCAGCGCGGACCGCTTGTCGGCGTACTCCTCGTAGTCCTCGCGGGCGTGCCGGCGGGCGGTCTCGCGCTCCTCCAGGTACGCCTCGTAGCCGCCGCCGTAGAGGGTGATCTCCTGCTGGGCGAGGTCGAGTTCGAGCACCTTGGTGACGGTGCGGGTGAGGAACTCGCGGTCGTGGCTGACGACGACGGTGCCGGCGCGCAGGCCGCTCACAAAGCGTTCGAGCCGCTCCAGGCCGTCCAGGTCGAGGTCGTTCGTGGGCTCGTCGAGCAGGAACACGTCGTACCGGGAGAGGAGCAGCGAGGCGAGGCCCGCGCGGGCGGCCTGGCCGCCGGACAGGGACGTCATCAGCTGATCGAGGCCGACGCCGAGCCCGAGGGTGTCGGCGACCTCCTCCGCCCGCTCGTCGAGGTCGGCGCCGCCGAGGCCGAGCCAGCGCTCCAGGCTCTCGGCGTACGCGTCGTCCGCGCCCGGGGCGCCGTCCACCAGCGCCTGGGTCGCCTCGTCCATCGCGCGCTGGGCCTCGGCCACCCCGGTGCGGCGGGCCAGGAACTCCCGCACGCTCTCGCCGGGCCGCCGCTCGGGCTCCTGCGGCAGGTGGCCGACGGACGCGCTCGGCGGGGACAGCCGCAGCTCGCCCTCCTCCGGGGTGAGCAGTCCGGCGAGGAGCCGCAGCAGCGTGGATTTGCCGGCGCCGTTGGCACCGACCAGCCCGATCACGTCACCGGGCGCGACGACGAGGTCGAGTCCGGAGAAGAGCGAGCGGTCGCCGTGTCCGGCGGCGAGATTCTTGGCGACGAGGGTGGCAGTCATCAGGACGCCGATCCTAACGGCCCCGCCGCTCCCGGCTCCGCCCGGTTTCCGGGCACCCCCGCACGGCCCGCGCCCGGCGGCCCCGCGGCGCTCGTCCTCGGCGGCCCCCGTCTCCACCAGCACGCTTGTCGAGGTCCGCGCCACGGGGAAGGACCGGACCCGCGGACGGGTGCGCACGGCATGGCGTAGTCCGCTACCGTCCGGGCGTGAGGACAGCTCCGGGCAGTGACGTGATCGTGGTCGGCAGCGGCGTCATGGGACTGACGACCGCCGTGGTTCTGGCGGAGGGCGGCAGCCGGGTGCGGGTGTGGACCCGGGAGCCCGCCGAGCTGACCACCTCGGCGGTCGCGGGCGCGCTGTGGTGGCCCTACCGGATCGAGCCGCTCGCGTCCGCCCGGGAATGGGCCCTGCACTCGCTCGCGGTGTACACGGAACTGGCCGCGCGCGCCGGGGAGACCGGCGTACGCCTGGTCGAGGGCGTACAGGGCGAGACGCGGCTGGACGAGCGGGACCCCTGGGCCGCGCGGGTGCCGGGGCTGCGGACGGCGACTCCCGAGGAGCACGCGGGGCCCGCGCTGTGGGCACGGCTGCCGCTGATCGACATGCCGGTGCACCTGCGGTGGCTGCGCGCACGTCTGCTGAGGGCGGGCGGGACGGTCGAGGTGCGCGCCGTGGCGGACCTCGCGGACGTGCCGGCACCGGTGGTCGTCAACTGCACGGGGCTCGGGGCCCGCGAACTCGTGCGCGACCCCTCGGTGCGGCCGGTGCGCGGGCAGCTGGTGATCGTGGAGAACCCGGGCCTGCGCACGTACGTCGTCTCGACCGACGCGGCGGCCGGGACGACCACGTATCTGTTCCCGCAGCCGGACCGGCTGGTCCTCGGCGGGACGGCCGACGAGGACGACTGGTCGACGACGCCCGACCCGGCGGTGGCCGAGCGGATCGTCGAACGGTGCACGCGGCTGCGTCCGGAGATCGCCGGGGCGCGGGTCCTCGGCCACCGGGTGGGGCTGCGGCCGGTGCGCGACACGGTGCGCCTGGAGCGCGAGGCGCTGCCCGGCGGGCGGGTGCTGGTGCACAACTACGGTCACGGGGGCGCGGGCGTCACCGTGGCCTGGGGGTGCGCGCGGGAGGCGGCGCGGCTCGCCTCCCGCTGAGCCTCAGCCGTGGTCCCGGCCGACCGGGTCGCCCTCCGTGTCCGTGCCGGCCCCGGGGCCCACCCGGATCTCGAAGTCGCCGTCGTACCGCCGGTGCCCCTTGATCACGGCGAGTCCGACCGCCTCGGAACCCATCTCGCGGCGCACGATGACCGGGTCCCTGCGCAGGTCCCGCATGAGCGCGACGCACATCCCGATCATCACGAGGACGAAGGGCGCCGCGGCGAGGATCGTGAGGTTCTGCAACCCGGTGAGCGCGTCGCCCTGGCCGCTGCCGACCAGCAGCATGATGGCGGCGACGGCGCCGGTCACCACGCCCCAGAACACCACGACCAGGCGCGCCGGTTCGAGCGCGCCCCGCTGCGAGAGCGTGCCCATCACGATCGACGCGGCGTCCGCTCCGGAGACGAAGAAGATGCCGACCAGGATCATCACGAGCAGGCTGGACGCCGTGGCGATCGGGAACTCCTGCAGTACGCCGAAGAGCTGGCCCTCCGGCGTGGACTCGCCGCCGAGCGCGCCGCCCTCCTTCAGCTTCATCGCCGTACCGCCGAAGACGGCGAACCAGACCAGGCTGACGCTGCTGGGGACGAGGATGACGCCGCCCACGAACTGGCGGATGGTGCGGCCCCGGCTGATGCGGGCGATGAACATGCCGACGAACGGCGTCCAGGAGATCCACCACGCCCAGTAGAAGACCGTCCAGCTGCTCAGCCAGTCGGCGACGCCCTCGCCGCCGCTCGCCTCGGTGCGCCCGGCGAGCTGGGGAAGGTCGCCGAGGTAGGCGAAGATCGAGGTGGGCAGCAGGTCGAGGACGATGATCGTGGGGCCCGCCACGAACACGAACACGGCGAGCACCAGCGCGAGCACCATGTTGATGTTGGACAGCCACTGGATGCCCTTCTCGACGCCCGAGACGGCCGAGGCGACGAACGCGACGGTCAGGACGGCGATGATGGCGACGAGCAGTCCGGTGCTCACCGTGTCCATCCAGTCGAGTTCCTTGAAGCCGGAGCCGATCTGCAGCGCGCCGAGGCCGAGCGAGGCGGCGGAGCCGAACACGGTGGCGATGATCGCCAGGATGTCGATCACCCGGCCCGCGGTGCCGTTGGCGTGCCGCTCGCCGATGAGCGGGGTGAAGACCGCGCTGATGGTCTGGCGCCGGCGCTTGCGGAAGGTGCTGTAGGCGATGCCGAGGCCGACCACCGCGTAGATCGCCCACGGGTGCAGCGTCCAGTGGAAGAGGGTGGTCGCCATCGCCGTCTCCATGCGCTCACCGGAGTCGGCGGGCGTGGTGCCCGGCGGGGGCGTGGTGTAGTGCGAGAGCGGCTCGCTCACGCCGTAGAACATCAGGCCGATGCCCATACCGGCGCTGAACATCATCGCGACCCACGACACGGTGCGGAACTCGGGCTCCTCGCCCTCGGCACCGAGGTGGATGCGGCCGTAGCGGCTGATGGCGAGCCACAGGGCGAAGACCACGAAGCAGGAGGCGGCCAGCATGAAGGCCCAGCCGCCGTTGTGGATCAGGCCGTCGAGCATCGTGGTGGAGACGCTCGTCAGGGAGTCGGTGGCGACCGAGCCCCAGATCACGAAGGCCAGGGTCAGTGCGGCGGTGACGCCGAACACCACCCGGTCGGTGCGGTGGTCCGTGCCGCCGGGGACGTCCGACGGATCGCCCCGGCCGCCCCGTTCCTTCAGGTCCTCTGTCATCCGCCGCACCTTCCCGTGGAAGTCGTATGGGCGTCATTGCCGCATCGCGCCCATACGACTTATCACGAGTACCGGCGGCGGGAGGGGGCTCAGCAGTCGGTGTCGGACTCCCCGGCCGTGAGGTGGTACGGCGCCCGTGCGTCCAGCAGCAGCGGGACGAGCGCCCGCAGCGGCCCGCGGAGCCGTACCAGGACGCCGTCGCCGTGGCGCTCGGCGCGCAGGCCGTGCAGGGCGAGTTCGTCGCGCAGGCCGGCGTACTGCTCCGCGGTGAGCCGGTAACCGCACGGCGGGTCCTGGATCACCTCGGCCGGTTCGGCCGGGTCGTTGTCGGCGCCGCCCAGGTAGACCGGGCCGGTGTCCCGGTAGCCGGTGAGCCGTGCCGCGGCCGTGGCGGCCGCCAGCCGCCGGCCGTGCTCGCCCGCGTAGCCGAACAGGCCGCCCAGCGCCGCGAGCTGGGAGTCCACACGGCGCCGCCTGTTCAGCGACGGATCCGCCCGCTCGGCCTCGGTGAGCGGGTCGACGCGGCTCTCGATGAGCAGTCCCGCGGCGTGCTTGACGCCCGACATGTTCCGCAGGATGCGTTCCTGTCCGTCACCGGCGGTCTGCTTGACCGGGTCGCCGGTCACCGGGTCCGTCCAGATGCCGTACGTGCCGGTCGAGTAGCCCGCCCGGAGGGCGGCGGGGCGGACGTGGTCCAGCGACAGGGTGTGCGCCTCGTCGTGCACGGCCGGGTCGGTGTTGAGGTTGCGCGGCCAGAGGTCGAACAGGTCCTTGTCGTAGTACGGGGGCGTGGCCCCGTACTCGTGCAGGTCGTAGACCAGGTCGGGCCGGCGGTCGCGCAGCACCGCGGCCATGGCGCGGGCCTCGGCCGTGTTCAGGGCGAGGTGGTCGCGGTTGACGTCGACGCCGTCGCCGTTCCCGCGGGTGTCGGCGGCGCGGCCGTCGGGATTGGCGGTCGGCACCACGAGCACGGTCGTGGTGCGCAGGAGCCGCCGGGTCGGCGCGTCGTCGGCGTACGCGAGGTCGCGGACGGTGGTGAGGCACGCCTCGCGGCCCGAGGGCTCGTCGCCGTGCTGACTGCACACCAGGAGCACGGTCGTCGGGGCGTGCCGGGCGCCGACGCGGACGAGCTGGAGCGGGCGTCCCTGGGCGGTGGTGCCGATCCGGTCGACGGAGACCCGGTCGCTCACCCGGTCGAGGGCCGCGAGGAAGTCCTGCTCCTCGGGCTGGGTGGTCCAGCGTGCTCCGTCGGTCCGCTCGAAGCCGGTGCGCGGCGGGGCGGCGCCGGCGTGGGCGGGCGCCGCCGCCAGGGGCGCGGCCAGGGCCGTGGCGGTGACCGCCACGGCCAGGGCGCGGACGCGCGACCTCATCGGGTGCCCGCCCCGGGGACCCGGCGGGGGGCCGCCGGGTCGCGTACGCCGTCCAGGACCGACGGGTGGGCGAGCGCGGTGGAGTGCGCCGTCGCCGCGGCGAAGGCGCCGCCGCCGCCGCCGCCGACCAGCGGTACCCGGGCCGAGGTGCGGGCCAGGTCGACGGTCAGCGTGGGCGTGCTCGACGGCGGATCGATGAGGTCCTTGTCGGTGCCCGCGACGATGAGGGCGAGGCGGTGGCCCTTCGGCACGACGTGGTCGGTGGCGGCCAGGTCGAGCGTGATGGTGTAGGCCCTGCCCGGGGTGAGCGGGACGCCCTTCGTGGCGGAGGCGTGGTTGCCGAGGTCGGCCCAGCCGCGGCTGACCACCGTGTAGTCGACGTCCGCGTTCTTCGCCGCGGTCTCCTTGAAGCAGGAGCTGTCGCCGGCCGTGCTCGGGCCCCAGCAGGTGCGGTCGGTGAGGGTCGTGATGCCCTCGCCGGAGGCGGCGTAGTCGCGGATGGTGTCCGGGCCGAGGTCGACCAGGACCGCCGAGAGGTGCGCGGTCGGGGTGGTCGGCGTGGCGGTCACGGTCACCTGGGACGAGCCCGAAAGCCGCAGGGCGCGGGTGAGTTGCGAGGTGACGAAGCCGGCCTTCTCGGGGGTCGGTGCGTCGATGTGGGCCGCCCAGTCGGTCTCGCCGAGTCGCGAGTCGTCGGTGAAGGTCTCGGTGCCGGACCGCGTCTTCGTCCCGAGGGTGCCGACGCCCGCCTGCGTGCCCTTGCCGGGGTGCAGACGGACGGTGTCCGTGCCGCGCGGCGGCCAGACGCGGGAGGTGGTCCAGGAGTCGGGGTGCCGCTCGATGTCGGCCATCGGCTCGTCGTCGACTCCGTTGTCGTAGCCGAGGAGTTCGTGGTCGAACCAGCGGTGCAGTGTGTCGACCCAGGCGCCGCGGCGGAAGTCGAACGGGTCGACGTGGCCGGTCTGCGAGAGCCAGATCTTGCGCTCGACGCCGTGTGCGGCCAGGGCGTTCCACCACTGGCCGAAGTGCTTGGTGCGGACGTTGAGGTCCTGCATGCCGTGGACGACGAAGACGCTGGCCCTCACGCGGTCCGCGTGGCGCACGTAGTCGCGTTCGGTCCACAGCCCGGTCCAGTCACCGGTGCGCGGGGCCTGGTCGACGAGCTTCTGCTGCACGGCGGCGCAGCGGGCGCGGGCGTCCGGGCTCTCCACGTAGTCCGACAGCCATTCGGGGCCGGAGTCGTAGAGCGGGGCGCCCTTGGCGAAGTAGTAGTCGTACCAGGAGGAGATGGCGGCGATCGGGACGATGGTCTCCAGTCCCTCGACGCCGGTGACGGCCACGCCGTTGGCGATCGTGCCGTCGTAGCTCTTGCCGATCATGCCGGTCCTGCCGTTGGTCCAGCCGGCCTTGGCGCGGTCCCCGCCGGTGCGGCTGGTGTAGCCCTTGGCACGGCCGTTCAGCCAGTCGACGACGGCCTTCGCGGACTGGACGTCGGAGCGGCCGCCGACGTCCACGCAGCCGTCGGAGCGGTTGGTGCCGGCCAGGTCGACGCCGACGAACGCGTAGCCGCGCGGCACGAAGTAGTTGTCGTAGAAGAGCGGCATCTGGACGACGTCGCCGTTCGCGTCGTACGTCTTCCTCTGGCTCTCGTTGCCCCGCCCGCAGCAGGAGTAGTACGGGCTGGCGTCCATGATCACGGGTACCTTGCGGCCCCGCTGGGCGGGTTCGCGAGGCCGGACGATGTCGACGGCCACGCGGTCCGTCCTCCCGTCGGCGTCGCCGTCCAGCCCGGTGTCGACCCACACGGACTCGCGGATGGCGTTGTCGTATGAGTAGACGGGTGTGCTCTCCCGGGGCGCGCTGTGGGCGACGGCGGGGGACACGAGGGCGGCCAGCAGGGCGGCGGTGGCCGCCGTCGCGAGCGATCTCCAGGTCGTGGGGCGCGCACGGCGCGCTCGAATCGGCATGCGCGGAAGGTACCCCGGTCAACTCCCGTGCAAAAGAGGGCTCTTGCAAGGTGCGTACGACGGGGTGGCTCATGTCGGCCGAATGGCGATCGTGTGACGGCGGGGGCCGTGGACACCCTTGGGGCGCCGGCGGCTGAATAGTCTCCGAACAGACTCCGTGCCCCTACGACTTGGAGCTCCCGTGCACCGCAGACTCATCGCCCCGGGCGCGCTCGCGGCCTCCCTCCTGCTGGCGGTCCCGGCGTCGGCGGCCGGCCCGGTACCCGGCGCGCCGGGCATCGGCGACGCCTACTACCCGGCCTACGGCAACGGCGGATACGACGTCTCGCACTACGACCTGCGGCTGAAGTACCAGCCGCGGACGGACGAACTGGAGGGGACGGCGACCCTCCTGGCCACGACGACGCAGGACCTGTCGCGCTTCGACCTGGACTTCCTGCTCGACGTGAGCGAGGTGCGGGTCAACGGCGCGAAGGCGTCGTTCGCGGCCTCGGGCGAGCACGAGCTGGAGATCACCCCTGCCCGGCCGCTGGCGAAGGGCACGCCGGTCACGGTCGTCGTGCGCTACAGCGGGGTGCCGTCCGCGAGGACCGCCTACGGCTTCTCGACCTGGCACCGCACCCCCGACGGGGCGGTCGCGGCGGACGAGCCCGAGGCGGCGTGGTGGTGGTACCCGAGCAACGACCACCCGCGTGACAAGGCCACGTACGACGTGTCGGTGGCGGTACCGGACGGCACTCAGGCGATCTCCAACGGCACGCTCCAGTCGACCAGTTCGCGGCTCGGCTGGACCCGCTGGAACTGGCGGTCCGACAAACCGCAGGCCACGTACCTGAACCCGGTTCACTGACGTCGACACCCCCGCCAGTGGCACGGGCCCGGTTCACCGACGCCGGTCCCCCGGCCGGGGCACGTCCGGTCAGTTCCCGGGCTCGGTCCGGGCCGTGACCGGCTCGCCGACGATGCGGCTCGCGAGTGCCGAGGCCAGTTCCGAGACCGTCATGCGGAGTTCGGCGTCGGCGGTGGCCCGCTCGGACGCGACACGGTCCCGTGCCCGCGCCACGAGGGCGTCCTGCTCGCGCCGGCCGTCCTCGCGGGCCGCGGCGAGCAGCGCGGCGCCCTCCTCGCGGGCCCGCTGCCGGGCGCGGACGGCGTCGTGGTGCGCGTCGGCGAGGAGCCGCTCCGTCCGGGCGCGCTCCGCCTCCGCGGCGGCCCGCACCGCGGCGGCCCGCCGCGCGGTGCCCACGGTCGCGTCGTGCCGGGCCGCCAGGGCCCGGCGCAGCCGCCGCAGCGCCCGGGTGACGCCCAGGTACACCACGGCGAACAGCGGCAGCGCGAAGACGAGGTCCGTGACCTTCGGGTTGATCGGGCCGAGCGGGTACGGAAGGAGATCCATACCCGTGGCCTACCCGTTCACGTCTGCACAACGTACGCGCGTCCGCGCCATAGTTGACCGGAAGTCACCGTTGCCGGTCGGCGCTCCCCCGCCGGTCACCGCCGGTCGGTCAGCCCGGTCAGTTCCCGGTCCGCGGACTGCGAGACACGGCGCCGGACCGCGAACCAGCCGCCGACCAGCAGCACCGCGACCAGCGGGACGAGGAGCAGCGTCTTGCGGCCGACCTCCGGGTCGCTGCCCATCAGGCCGAGCACGGCGACGAGGAAGGCGATCGTCACGATCTCGGTGACCGGGCTGCCGGGGAGCCGGAAGGACGGCCGCGTCAGCAGGCCCTCCCTGGCCCGGCGGACGAACACCAGATGGCAGATCATGATGATCACCCAGGTGCTGATGATGCCGAGGGACGCCACGTTGAGGACGATCTCGAAGGCCTGGCTCGGCACCAGGTAGTTCAGGACGACACCGAGCACGCACACCGCGCAGGTCAGCAGGATGCCGCCGTACGGCACCTGGCTGCGGTTCATGCGGGCGGTGAACCGCGGCGCGGAGCCGGCCATGGCCATGGAGCGCAGGATGCGTCCGGTGGAGTACAGGCCGGAGTTCAGGGACGACATGGCCGCGGTGAGGACCACCAGGTTCATGACGTCACCGGCGGCGGGCACGCCGATCCTGGACAGCACCGTGACGAAGGGGCTCTCGCCGGCCGAGTAGACCGAGCCGGGCAGCAGCAGGGCGAGCAGGACGACCGAGCCGACGTAGAAGACGGCGACCCGCCACATGATGGAGTTCACCGCGCGGGGGACGACCTTCTCCGGCTCGGCGGTCTCGCCCGCGGCGACGCCGACCAGCTCCAGCGCGGCGTACGCGAAGATCACGCCCTGCATCACCAGGACGACCGGCATGACCCCGTGCGGCAGGAAGCCGCCGTGGTCCGTGATGACACCCACGCCCGGAGTGCTCCCGCCCACCTCGTGGCGGGTGGCCAGCAGGAAGATTCCGATGAGCATGAACGCGACGAGTGTGGCGACCTTGACGATCGCGAACCAGAACTCCAGCTCGCCGAAGATCTTGACCGAGATCAGGTTCACGGCCAGGACCACGGCGAGCGCGACCAGGGCGAGCACCCACTGCGGGATGTCCGTGAACAGGCTCCAGTAGTGCGTGTAGAGCGCGATCGCCGTGATGTCGGCGATCCCGGTCGTGGACCAGTTGAGGAAGTACATCCAGCCGGCGACGTACGCGCCCTTCTCACCGAGGAACTCACGCGCGTACGACACGAAGGACCCGGAGGAGGGCCGGTAGAGGACCAGCTCGCCCAGGGCGCGCACGACGAAGAAGGCGAAGACGCCGCAGACGAGGTAGGCCAGGGCCAGCGCGGGCCCCGCGTCGTGGAGCCGGCCGCCGGCCCCGAGGAAGAGCCCGGTGCCGATCGCGCCGCCGATCGCGATCATGTTGACGTGGCGGGCCTTGAGGTCCTTGCTGTAGCCGGCGTCTCCCGCGTCCGCGGGGAGGGGGTGGCCCTCGGCGCGCGACGCGTCTCCGGCTGTGTCTACGGCTTCCTTGCTCACGGGTGGATCAACTCTCTGGTGCCCCGGCGTACGGCGTACGCGGGTGTCCGATGTGTCCGGCCCGCGCTCTCCGTCCCGGGGCACAGACCAAGGCGGCACCTGCCCCGGAGATCACCCCGCATGCGGTGCTTCACGTCACACGGCGGCACGCCTCACACGTCGATCAAGGACTTCACGCGTCCCCCACAGGGGCGGACGCCGCCGGTGGGACCCGGCGCGCGCTTTCACAGCACCGGTGAGACAGCAATACTGTTGCACCGGACCACCGCATCACCCGGACAGGCGAGGGGCTGCCATGACGACGGACACCGAGGAGCCGACGCTCACGGTCGACGAACTGGCCGCGCGGGCGGGCGTCACGGTCCGCACGGTGCGCTTCTACAGCAGCAAGGGCTTGCTGCCGCCGCCCGTGATCGGCCCCCGGCGGGTCGGCCACTACGGCCCCCTGCACCTCGGCCGGCTCGCGCTCATCGAGGAGCTCCAGCGCCAGGGCATGACGCTGGCCGCGATCGAGCGCTACCTCGGGCAGCTGCCCCCGGACCTGAGCGTCGAGGACCTCGCCGTCCACCGCGCGGTGGTCGCCTCGTGGGCGCCGGACACGGCGCAGGAGGTGTCGCGGGAGGAGCTGGAGCGGCGGGCGGGCCGGCCGCTGGACGAGGAGGAACTGGACCGGCTCACCGCGATGGGCCTGATCGTGCGCACCCCCGGCGGCTTCGGCGTGGACGCCGGTCTGCTCCGGCTCGGCGTGCAGCTCCTCGGCCTGCCGATCGCGCACGAGGCGGTCCTCGCGGCGCGCACCGTCCTGCTGGAGCACTCGCGGGCGGCGGCGCACGAGCTGTCCACGCTGCTGCGGGAGGCGGTGGGCGAGAGCGAGTCCGTCGCCGCGGTGAAGTCCCTGTCCGCGCACATGCAGCCGCTCGTGGTGCAGGCGCTGCTGACCACCTTCCAGCGCTCCCTCAAGGAGGAGCTGCGCGAATGGCTGAAGGAGTCCTGAGCCGTGGCCTCCCGGCAGGCCGCCCGTGCCGCCGGCGTCGGCGGCACGGCGTTCACGATCCGCCCGGCCCGGAGGCTTCAGGTGCGCGGCACGGCGTTCACGATCCGCCCGGCCCGGAGGCTTCAGGTGCGCGGCACGGCGTTCACGATCCGCCGCGGTCCGGGGCCTTGAGGTGTGGCGGCACGGCTCGGGCGTGCGGTGCTGCCGCGCATACGCACTGGTGACCGTCCGTCAGAGTGTTTACCGCACATCCCTCATGACGGACGGTCACCTACGCCTGTCGCCCTGTCCTGTGCCTACTTGTCGCTGAACCTCTCGCCCTTCTCCGCCTTCTCCACGAGCAGCGCCGGGGGCGTGAACCGCTCGCCGTAGCGCTCGGCCAGCTCACGCGCGCGCGTGACGAAGCCGGCGGGGCCGCCCTCGTACCCGTTGATGTACTGGAGCACGCCGCCCGTCCAGCCGGGGAAGCCGATGCCGAGGATCGAGCCGATGTTGGCGTCGGCCACGGACGTCAGGACGCCCTCTTCGAGGAGCCGGACCGTGTCCAGCGCCTCCGAGAAGAGCATCCGCTCCTGCATGTCCTCGAAGGGGATGCGGTGGCCCGGCTTCGTGAAGTGCTCGCGCAGTCCGGGCCAGAGCTTCCCGCGCCTGCCGTCCTCCCCGTACTCGTAGAAGCCCGCTCCCCCGCTGCGCCCGGTACGCCCGAACTCGTCGACCATCCGGTCGATGACCGCCTCGGCCGGGTGGGTCGCCCAGGTGCCGCCCGCCTCCTCGACGGCGCGCCGGGACTCCGCACGGATCTTGCGCGGCAGGGTGAGGGTCAGCTCGTCCATGAGCGAGAGGACCTTGGCCGGGTAGCCGGCCTGTGCCGCGGCCTGCTCGACGGACGCGGGCTCGATGCCCTCGCCGACCATGGCGACGCCCTCGTTGATGAAGTGGCCGATGACGCGAGAGGTGAAGAAGCCCCGGGAGTCGTTCACCACGATCGGGGTCTTGTTGATCTGGCGGACCAGGTCGAACGCCCTGGCCAGCGCCTCGTCGCCGGTCCGCTCGCCCTTGATGATCTCCACCAGCGGCATCTTGTCGACGGGCGAGAAGAAGTGCAGCCCGATGAAGTCGTCCTGGCGCTCCACCCCCTCGGCGAGGGCGGTGATGGGCAGCGTCGAGGTGTTGGAGCACAGCAGCGCGTCGGGCTCGACGATGTGCTGGATCTCCTGGAACACCTTGTGCTTGAGCGAGGTGTCCTCGAAGACGGCCTCGATCACGGCGTCACAGCCGGCCAGGTCCTGCGGGTCGGCGGTGGGGGTGATGCGGGCCAGCAGCGCGTCCGCCTTCTCCTGGGTCGTACGGCCCCGGGAGACGGCCTTGGCGCAGAGCTTCTCGGAGTAGTTCTTCCCCTTGGCCGCGGCCTCGGCGGAGACGTCCTTCAGGACGACGTCGATGCCGGCGCGGGCGCACGAGTAGGCGATGCCCGCGCCCATCATGCCGGCGCCGAGGACGGCGACCCTGCGCACCGGGCGCGGCTCGATGCCGTCCGGGCGGTTGGCGCCGGAGTTGACCGCCTGGAGGTCGAAGAAGAACGCCTGGATCATGTTCTTGGCGGTCTGCCCGGTGACCAGCTCGGTGAAGTACCGGGCCTCGATGGTCAGCGCGGTCTCGAAGTCGACCTGCGAGCCCTCGACGGCGGCGGCGAGGATGTTGCGCGGCGCCGGGTAGGGGGCGCCGTTCAGCTGCTTCCGCAGGCTGGCCGGGAAGGCGGGCAGGTTGGCGGCGAACCTGGGGTTCGACGGCGTACCGCCGGGGATCTTGTATCCCGGCTTGTCCCAGGGCTGCTGGGACTCGGGGTTCGCGTCGATGAAGGCGCGCGCCTTGGCGAGCATCTCCTCGGGCGTGGCGGCCAGTTCATGCACCAGGCCGTTGTCCAGGGCGCGCTGCGGCGAGTACTGGGTGCCCTGGAGCAGCACCTTCAGCAGCGCGTCGGCGATGCCCATGAGGCGTACCGTGCGGGTGACGCCGCCGCCCGCGGGCAGCAGGCCGAGGGTGACCTCGGGCAGGCCGATCTTGGATCCGGGGGCGTCCAGGGCGACGCGGTGGTGGGAGGCGAGGGCGATCTCGTAACCGCCGCCGAGGGCCGCGCCGTTGAGGGCGGCGACGACCGGCTTGCCGAGGGTCTCGATGCGGCGCAGCGAGGACTTGATCGCCGTACCGGCCTCGAACGCGTGCCGGGCGTCCTCGGGGCCGACCCGCATCATGTCCTTGAGGTCGCCGCCCGCGAAGAAGGTCTTCTTGGCGGAGGTGTAGATGATGCCGCGGATGGAGTCCTTCTCGGACTCGGCGCGCTCGGCGATCGCCGCGATGGAGTCCCGGAAGGCCTGGTTCATCGTGTTGGCGGACTGGTTCGGGTCGTCGAGGACGAGGGTGACGACGCCGGTCTCGTCCTGTTCCCAGCGGATGGTGGTGCTCTCGGTCATGAGGAGGTCTCTCCGTGTAGGTCTCGTAAGCCGCTGGGGAGTTACAGGCGCTCGATGATCGTGGCGATGCCCATGCCGCCGCCGACGCACAGCGTGGCGAGGCCGTAGCGCTTGTCCTGGCGCTCCAGTTCGTCGACGAGGGTGCCGAGGATCATCGCGCCGGTGGCGCCGAGCGGGTGGCCCAGGGCGATGGCGCCGCCGTTGACGTTGACCTTGTCGAGGGACAGGCCCATGTCCTTCACGAACCGCAGCACGACCGCCGCGAACGCCTCGTTGATCTCGACCAGGTCGATGTCGTCGATGGTCAGTCCGGCCTTGGCGAGCGCCTTGCGGGTGGCGGGCGCGGGGCCGGTGAGCATGATGGTGGGCTCGGAGCCGGAGACGGCGGCGGAGACGATCCGGGCGCGCGGGGTCAGGCCGTGGCGCTCGCCGACCTCGCGGGACCCGACGGCGACGAGGGAGGCGCCGTCGACGATGCCGGACGAGTTGCCCGCGTGGTGCACGTGGTCGATCTCCTCGACCCAGTGGTACTTCTGCAGGGCCACGGCGTCGAAGCCGCCCAGCTCGCCGATGTCGGCGAAGGAGGGCTTGAGCCGGCCGAGCGAGTCGGCGGTGGTGCCGGGGCGCAGGTGTTCGTCGTGGTCGAGGACGACCAGGCCGCTGCGGTCCCTGACCGGCACGACGGACCGCTCGAAGCGGCCGTCCTTCCAGGCCGCGGCGGCGCGCTCCTGGGAGAGCGCCGCGTACTCGTCGACGTCGCGGCGCGTGAAGCCCTCGATGGTGGCGATGAGGTCGGCGCCGATGCCCTGCGGCACGAAGTTGGTGTTCAGGTTGGTCATCGGGTCGGCGAACCAGGCGCCGCCGTCCGAGGCCATCGGCACCCGCGACATCGACTCGACGCCGCCCGCGAGGACCAGGTCCTCCCAGCCCGAACGGACCTTCATCGCCGCCAGGTTGACGGCCTCCAGGCCCGAGGCACAGAAGCGGTTCTCCTGGACGCCGGCGACGGTGTCGGGCAGTCCCGCGGCGATCGCGGCGATGCGCGCGATGTCGGAGCCCTGGTCGCCGACCGGGCCGACGACACCGAGCACGATGTCGTCGATCGCGGCCGGGTCGAGGCCCGGGAAGCGGTCGCGGATCTCGTGGATGAGTCCGACGACCAGGTCGATGGGCTTGGTGCCGTGCAGGGCGCCGTTCGCCTTGCCGCGGCCGCGCGGGGTGCGGATCGCGTCGTACACGTACGCTTCGGTGCTCACGATGAGGCCTTTCGGGAAGGGCAGGAGGGTTAGCCGAGCAGGGAACGGCCGATGATCTCCTTCATGATCTCGGTGGTCCCGCCGTAGATGGTCTGGATGCGTCCGTCGGTGAAGGCCCTGGCGACGCGGTACTCCGTCATGTAGCCGTAGCCGCCGTGCAGTTGCAGGCAGCGGTCGGCGACCCGCTTCTGCAGCTCGGTGGCCCACCACTTGGCCATCGAGGCGTGCACCGCGTCGAGTTCGCCGTTGGCGTGGTCGACGATGCAGCGGTCGAGGAAGGTGCGGGTGACGGCGCACTCGGTCGCCATCTCGGCTATCTCGAAGCGGATGTGCTGGAGCTTGGAGAGCGGCCGCCCGAAGGCCTCGCGCTCCTTGACGTACGCGGTGGTGATCTCCAGCAGGTGCTCGGCCGCGGCGATCCCGGCGACGGCGATGCCCATGCGCTCCTGCGCCAGGTTCGTCATCAGGTGCAGGAAGGCGCCGTTCAGGTCGCCGAGGAGGTTCTCCTTCGGCACGCGGACGTCGTGGAAGAACAACTCGGCGGTGTCCTGCGACTTCTGGCCGATCTTGTCCAGGTTGCGGCCGCGCTCGAAGCCCTCGGCGCCGCGCTCGACGACCAGCAGCGACAGTCCCTTGGCGCCGCCCTCGGGAGTCGACCGCGCCACCACGATCACCAGGTCGGCGAGGATGCCGTTGGAGATGAAGGTCTTGGAGCCGTTGAGCAGCCAGTGGTCGCCCCGGTCCTCGGCGTGCGTCCTGATGCCCTGGAGGTCGGAGCCCGCGCCCGGTTCCGTCATGGCGATCGCCGTGATCAGCGAGCCGTCGCAGAACCCAGGCAGCCAGCGCCGCTTCTGCTCCTCGGTGGCCAGGCCCGTCAGATAGGGCCCGATGATGTCGTTGTGCAGGCCGAGGGCGAGTCCGGAGACCCCGGCGCGCGTGAACTCCTCGGCGAGTACGGCGCTGTAGCGGAAGTCGGTGTTGCCCCCGCCCCCGTACTCCTCGGGCACGGCGAGCCCGAGCAGGCCCTGCTTCCCGGCGGCCCGCCAGGCGTCGCGCGCGACGATGCCGTCCTTCTCCCACTGCTCGTAGTGGGGCAGCACCTCCTTGGCCAGGAAGGTGCGGACGGTCTCGCGGAACGCGTCGTGCTCGGCGGAGAAGATCTGCCGTTTCATTGCCGGGGCCCCCTAGAGCCAGTTCTTGACGGTCTCGACCAACTTCGCCGGATCCTCGCCGACGGGCGTGACGTTCAGCATCGTGACGCCCGCCTCGCGGAAGGCCTCGACGCGCTCACGCACGTAGCTCTCGGGTCCGCAGAGCGACATCAGCTCGCAGAACTCGTCGGGCACGGCCGCCTCGGCCTCCCGCTTCTTCCCGGAGAGGTACAGCTCCTGGATGAGCGCGGCCTCCCTCTCGTAGCCGTAGGCCACGGCGAGGTCGTTGTAGAAGTTCTTGCCGGGCGCGCCCATGCCGCCCACGTAGAGCGCGATCCTCGGGCGGGCGAGGTCGCGCAGGGCCGACGCGTCCTCGCCGATGGCGAGCACCCCGCCGGCGACCGTCCGGAGCGGGCCGAGGGCCGGGTCCCGGCGGGCCGCGCCCTCCGCGAGCGCGGCGCCCCACACCTGGTGCGCCTTCTCCGGGATGAAGAGGGTCGGCAGCCAGCCGTCGGCGATCTCGGCGGTCAGACGCACGTTGGCGGGGCCGAGCGAGGCGATGTATAGGGGCACTTCGGGGCGCACCGGCCGGGTGAGGATCTTCAGCGGTTTGCCGAGGCCGCCGGGTAGCGGCATGTCGGTGATGCCGTGGTGGTCGATGACCTCACGGCGCAGGATGCGGCGGGTCAGCTCGACGGCCTCGCGGGTGCGGCCCAGCGGTTTGTCGTACGCCCTGCCGTGCCAGCCCTCCACGACCTGGGGGCCGGAGGCGCCGAGGCCGATGAGGGCGCGGCCGCCGGAGACGGCGTCGAGTCCGGCGGCCGTCTGGGCGATGAGGGCGGGGGTGCGGGAGTAGACGTTCAGGATCGCGGCGCCGATCTTCAGGCGCTCGGTGCGGGCGGCCAGGTAGCCCATGATCGTGGGCGAGTCGAAGCCGTAGGCCTCGGCCACCCAGACGGCGTCAAGACCGGCGGACTCCAGGGCGGCCACCTCGTCGGCGGCCTGCCGGGGGTCGCCCGCGTAGTCGAGCGGGAGGGAGAGCTCCATCAGTCGCCGTCCTCGGTGTCGCTGTCGTGCATGTCGCCGTCCTTCGGGTCGCTGTGCCGGGTGCCGCCGGGCTCCGCGAGGCGGGGCAGGTCCCAGTCGCGGGCCACGTCCGCGGTGTCGGCGCCCGGGAGGGCGGGGCCGCGGCGGACGGAGGTGGGGGTGGCGGAGAAGCGGGGCGCGGGGGCGGGCTGGGTGATGCCGCCGTGGTCGGTGAAGGTGCCGCGGGCGGCGAGGTGCGGGTGGGCCGGGGCCTCGCGCAGCGAGAGGACCGGTGCCACGCACGCGTCGGAGTTCTCGAAGACGGCCGTCCACTCGTCCCTGGTACGGGTCCGGAAGCGGGCCGCCACACTCTCGCGCAGTTCGCCCCAGCGGGCCATGTCCTGGCGGGCCGGGGCGTCGTCCGGGAGGCCGAGCAGCTCGGTGAACTCGTCGTGGAAACGCTGCTCCAGGGCGCCCACCGCCATGTACGTGCCGTCGGCCGTCTCGTAGGTCCCGTAGAAGGGGGCGCCGCCGTCGAGCAGGTTGGCCCCGCGCCGGTCCTGCCAGCCGCCGGCGGCCAGCATGCCGTGGATCATCGCGGAGAGGTGCGCGGTGCCGTCGACGATGGCCGCGTCCACGACCTGTCCGGCGCCGGTCGCGCGGGCGTGGTGGAGCGCGGCGAGGACGCCGACCACGAGGTACAGGGAGCCGCCCGCGTAGTCGCCGAGGAGGTTCGCGGGGGCCGGCGGCGGGCTCTGCGGGTCGCCGATCATGCCGAGGGTGCCGGTCAGGGCGATGTAGGCGATGTCGTGGCCGGCGCGCGGGGCGAGCGGTCCGTCCTGGCCCCAGCCGGTCATGCGCCCGTAGACGAGCGCCGGGTTGCGCGCGTGGCACGGCTCGGGGCCGACGCCGAGGCGCTCCGCGACGCCGGGGCGGTAGCCCTCGACGAGGACGTCCGCGCGCTCCGCCAGGTCGAGGACGCGCTCCGCTCCGTCCGCCGCCTTGAGGTCGACCACCACCGACCGCTTGTTCCGGTTGGTGACGTCGTACGCCGGGTCGATCCCGAGACCAGCGCCGCCCGGCCGGTCCACGCGCACGACGTCCGCGCCGAGGTCCGCCAGGAGCATGGCGGCGAACGGGCCGGGCCCGATGCCCGCCAGCTCCACGACCCGCACCCCGGCGAGCGGACCGTGCCCTGCCGTCCCTGCCGCTGCCATCGGGCCCCCAGCACTGTGACACCACTGATGTGACATCAGCGATGTTAAAGAACGTGTTCCACTCCGGACAAGACCCTGACGAGCAAGCGCTTAGTCAATTTCCGGCCGTCTCGGCCCCTCGCCGTTCGGTCCGCCGCACCTCACGCTAGCCTCAGCCACCGGCAAAGGCGCGGGACGAACTGCTGAGAGGTGTCATGACCATGCAGGACAGGGCGGAGCGGGCGTACGACATCGTGCTCTTCGGGGCCACCGGCTTCGTCGGCGCGCTCACCGCGGAGTACCTCGCGGCGCACGCGCCCGAGGGGCTGCGCTGGGCGATCGCCGGGCGCAGCACGGAGAAGCTCGAACGGCTGCGGAAGGGCCTCGCCGCCGCCTCGGAGGTCGGGGTGCTCCGGGCCGACGTGTCCGACCCTTCCTCGCTGCGCGAGCTCGCCCGCAGCGCACGTGTGGTCGCCACCACCGTGGGGCCCTATCTGACCTACGGCGAGGAACTGGTCGCCGCCTGCGCGGACGCGGGCACCGACTACGTGGACCTCACCGGTGAGCCGGAGTTCGTGGACCTGATGTACGTCCGGCACGACGCACGCGCGCGGGAGACCGGGGCGCGGCTGGTGCACGCCTGCGGTTTCGACTCGGTCCCGCACGACCTCGGCGCGTACTTCACGGTGCGGCAGCTGCCCGAGGGGGTGCCGCTGACCGTGGACGGGTACGTCCGCGTGCAGGGGATGTTCTCCGGCGGCACGTTCGCCTCGGCGCTCAACCAGTTCGCGCGCGGCCGGCACATCCTGGCCGCGGCGCGGGACCGCAGGCGGCACGAACCGCGTCTGGTGGGCCGGCGGGCGTACGCCCCGCCGAGCGCCCCGCGGTTCGCGAAGGAGGTCGGCGCGTGGGCGCTGCCGCTGCCCACGATCGACCCCCAGGTGGTGCAGCGCTCCGCGCGGGCCGTCGAACGGTACGGTCCCGACTTCCGCTACCGGCACTACGCGGCCGTCGAGCACCTGCCGGTCGCCCTGGGCGGGGTCGCCGCGGTGGGCGCCCTCTTCGCGGCGGCCCAGGTGCCGCCCGCCCGGCGCTGGCTGTCCGGCCGGGTGAAGCCCGGGGAGGGGCCCAGCGAGGAGAAGCGGGCGAAAAGCTGGTTCTCGGTGCGGTTCGTCGGCGAGGGCGGCGGGCGCCGCGTCTACACGGAGGTCGCGGGCGGCGACCCGGGCTATGGCGAGACCGCGAAGATCCTCGCCGAGGGGGCGCTGTCGCTCGCGTTCGACGAACTCCCCGCCACCGCCGGGCAGGTCACGACGGTGCAGGCCATGGGCGACGCCCTGACGGAGCGCCTCCGCCGGGCCGGGATCGTCTTCCGGGTCGCCGCCACCCGGTGACCGGACGGGCGGGCTCCCGCGCGGCTTCCCCGCGGGAGCCGCGCGTCGGCCCCGTCTACAGCGGCCAGCCCAGGACCGTGTAGACCATCCCGGCGGTCCAGCCCAGCGCCGCGATCACGGCGAGCACGAGGGCGGCCGTCACCGCGCGTTCCGTGGGGCGGACGGGGTGCACGGGCGGGGCGGGTGCTCTGTGGGACCGCTGCGTCGTCATACGGCCCACCCTGCCGACGCGACCGGGGTGACGGCATCCGTACGCGTACTCAGTTCGGGGCGGGCGAGGGCTCGCGGTACTCAGGGGCGGCGGGGATGCTGGTGCGGTACTCGGGGATGAAGGTGCCGCCGCGGCGCTCAGGAGCAAGGGAGTCGCTGCGGCACTCGGAGGTGAGGGTCCACTGCCGCACTTGAGGGCGAGGGGCTGCTGCGGCACCTGAGGGCAGGGGAATTGCTGCGGCACTCGGAGGTGAGGGTCCACTGCCGTACTCGGGAGCAAGGGAGTTGCTGCGGTGCTCAGGAGCGTAGGTGCCGCAGCAGTGCGCAAGGGCGTAGGTGCCGCTGCGGTAACTGGGGCTCGGTGACGCCCACTTCACTCCGCTCAGTCCCTCGCTTCCTTCAGGGCGCGCCGGCACAGGGCGTCCGCTCGGCGCGTGGACTCCGGGAGCCGGTACCGCGGCGTGAGCGCGAGCGTGTGCGCGCACGCGGTGTCGAGGTCGACCCGGTGGCCCACGGAGACGAACACCGGCTTCGTGGCGTCCCGGGTGCGCAGCGCCCGGCCGACCTCCTCCTCGTCCGCGAGCAGCGGGGACGCGCTGCCGCGCCGGGCGCCCGGCTCCTCGTACGTGAAGGTGAACGGGTTCTTGGCGACGCCGATCGTGGGCAGCCCGGTGAGGACGCCGAGGTGGCTGGCGAGGCCGAAACGGCGCGGGTGGGCCAGTCCGTAACCGTCGCAGACGACGAGCCCGGGAGCGAGGGGCAGGGCGTCCAGCGCCGCCATGACGGTGGGAATCTCACGGAAGGCGAGCAGCCCGGGCACGTACGGGAAGGAGACCCGGCCGACGGCGGTGGCCTCGGCGACCACGTCGAGGGTCGCCGCGTCCAGTACGACGGCGGCGGCCACGACGACGTCCCGCTCGTCGTCGTACGCGACGTCGACCCCGGTGACGTGGCCGCTGCCGGGCGGCGGTCCGGGCTCGTCGCGCACCACTCGCGCCCGCAACTCGTCCTGCGTGGCGCGCGCCTGCTCTTCGGTGGCGGGCCAGCCCGCCGGGATGGGTACGGTCGTCATGGTGGTGACGAGCGTACGGGTCCGGCCGCGTCGCCTCCCCGCCGGACGGGGGGGGGCGGGCACCCGGCGGGGCCGTCCGGATGTCTGAGTGCCGCCGTCAACTGACATTCGGCGTGCGGGAGTTGGGCCAGCGGTGTCCGGCAGCCGGCGTGGGTCGGGCTTGCGTGCCTGTATGGCACCGTCGGCCGCCCGTCGCCGTCGGGCCGTTCGGCACAGCAGGCTCCCCGCCACTTTCCGACGCCTCCGTCGGCGCCAGTCACCACCCGCCGGCAGACGGAAGTCCCCCGCGACGGCGGCATCCTCCTCGCCGTCGCGGGGGACCGTGCCCGCGCGGACCGGGCGGCGGTGCGGCCCGGTCGAAGGGGTCCGTTACTTGTCGAGCGCGCGCTGCAGCTGCTGCTTGTTCATGTCCGAGCGGCCGTGGATGTTGCGCCGCTTGGCCTCCTCGTACAGCTGGTCGTACGTCGGGCCCTGGGACCCCTGGTGCGAACGCTGGCCGCCGCGCTTGCTGGACGACATGTCCTTCGTGGACGTGCGGCTCGCGGTCTTGGACTCGCCGGCGCGGGCGCGCTCCTTGTTCACGGTGCGCGCCGCGATCTCCTCGGCACGGTCCTTGCTCTCCCCGCGGTCCTGCGCGCTCTCCTTGATGTGCTCGTACTGGCGTTCCCGCTTGGGACTCGAGCCTCGGGGCATGACGGCTCACTTCCTTTCGTCGTGGGACGGGTACCGCCCTCTTCGTCCGGGCGGGTACCCCGAGTCCCCACGCAAACACGGCCCCTCGCCCGCCGCACGGCGAGCGGGCGTCAGCGTTCCAGCCGTGCCACCCGGCCCTTCTCGCCCGATGCCCAGCAGCCCCGGTCCGGCGCGCAGTCCACGGTGTCGTACGAGCCGGTGCCCACCGTGCGCCAGGTGCGGCCGCCGTCCGTGGTCAGGTCGGTGCCCGTGGGGCCGACCGCGAGCGCGCGGGAGCGGCTGTGCGGGAGCCAGGTGACGCCGGAGCGGTAGGCGGCCGGAGGCCGGGCGGCGGGCGTCCAGTCGCGTCCCCCGTCGCGGGTGACCGCGGCGGCCTGCGGCGACGGCCGGTCGGCGCGGTAGTCGCCGCCGACGGCGAGGCCGTGGGCCCGGTCGCGGAAGGCGAGGGCGAAGACACCGCGGGCGGGGTCGCCCGCCGGGATCGGGGAGTCGGCGGCCGTCCAGGTCAGCCCCCGGTCCGCGGAGTGCAGCACACGCGCGCGTGCGGCACCGCCGGTGGCGAGCCACACGTCACGGGGCCCCGAGGTCACCAGGCACTGGCCGCTCGCCGCGAAGCCGGCCTCGCCCTCCAGCGCCGCGGGCATCCCGGCACTGGGCAGCACCTTCCAGGAGCGGCCGCCGTCGTCGGTCGACAGGATGCGGAACCTGCCGTCCACCGGGTCGCTCATCGCCAGCCCGTGGCGGTGGTCGAAGAACGTGACGCAGTCGTAGAACGCCTTGGCGTCGGTGTTGCGGAAGGACTCGGTCCAGGTCGCGCCCCCGTCGTCGGTGCGCAGCACGCGGGAGGCCTCCCCCTCGCCGATCGCCAGGACGACGGCACGGCGCCCGTCGAACGCCTCGACGTCGCGGAGTTCGAGGTCGGCGGCGCCCGGTGGCGAGACGTTCCGCCAGTGCGTGCCGCCGTCGGTGGTGCGCAGCACGGTGCCCTTGGAACCGGCCACCCAGGCGGTGTCCCTGCTGACGGCGGACAGCCCGCGGAACCGTACGTCCGTGCCGCTGTCCTTGAGGTCCCAGTGCGGTCCGGCCCCGCGCCCTTGCGTTCCGCTCCGTGCCTGTTCGGCCTGCGCGGGTGCCGTCAGCACGGCGGCGAGTGCCGCCGCGCAGAGTCCCACGGTGACCGTCCGGCTCGTACGTCTCGTCTTCCCCAAGCCCCTCATGGCGGGCGAAGCTAGCCCACTGTCCCGGTGCCGTCCAGATGGCCTCCGGAGGGAACCCGGGGACCACGGGCCGGTGTCCTCCCGGATGTCCGGGGACGACCGGATGAGAAATGGATCACCAAACGGAACGATCGTCACTCCGAATGAACCCGGTGACAGAGGTCACTCGACTTTCAGGTGCACGGATTGGCTCATTCCATCGTCTCCTCAAGTAGCAGATCTCGTCCGTCCGGAGTCCGTCCAGCCGTCACAAGGGAGCAAGGCGTTGTCCATCGTCATCGAGCAGCCCGTAGAGGCCCGCCTCGTCGCCGCCGCGCCGCGGATGCCGAGCATTCCCGCAACGCTCCACTACGACCGGCGCGACCCGTTCGCCGTCCGCATGACGTTCCCGGCCCCGGCCACGCTCGAAGGCGTCGAGGTCTGCTGGACCTTCGCCCGGGAGCTGCTGGTGGACGGGCTCGAAGGCCCCGAGGGCGACGGCGACGTACGCGTGCGGCCGTACGGATACGACCGCACCGTCCTGGAGTTCCACGCCCCCGAGGGCACCGCCGTGGTGCACGTCCGCTCGGGCGAGGTGCGCGGCTTCCTGGAGCGTACGACGGAGCTGGTGCCCTTCGGCCTGGAACACCTCCAGCTGGATCTGGACCACGACCTCGCGGAGCTGATCCGGGACGCGTGCTGACGTCGCGGATCAATCCGATCCGATCCGGGACGCGTGCTGAGCCTGCGGTGCCGATCCGACCCGACCCGGCCCGGGACGCGTGCTGACCTCACGCAGCCGATGCGGGACGCGTGCTGATTCCGCGGAGCCGACGCGTACGTGCGCCGACCTCGCGCGCCAGCCGCGTACCGCCGCGACGGTGACCGCGGAGCGGCCCTAACGGGCGCCGCCGATCAGGCGGTTGAGCTCTCCGTGGTCGAGGCCGTCCGCCAGCGCCTCGTAGGTTCCCGTGCCCAGCAGCTCCCGAACCGCACGACGGACCAGGGCGTGCGCCGCCTGCGCGAGGGCCGCCCCCGCGCTGACCCGGGCGACACCCAGCGCGGCCAGTTCGGCGACGCCGGCCGGCATCCAGGGGCCGACCATCACGTTCAGCGGGGCGTCGATCCCCTCGGCGAGCGCCTTCACGACCGCCGGGTCCGCGGCACCGGGGACGAAGACCCCGTCCGCTCCGGCGGCGACGTAGGCGGCCGCCCGCTCAAGGGTCTCCCCGACGCTTCCGCCGCCGCTCAGGAAGGTGTCGGTGCGCGCGTTGACGAAGAGCGGCACGCCCGCCTCGTCCGCCGCTGCGCGGGCCGCGGCGATGCGCTTGGCCTGCTCGTCCGCCGGGCGCAGCCGGCCTTCGCCGTCGTGCAGCGCGTCCTCGATGTTCACGCCCACCGCTCCGGCGGCCAGTACCGCCCGGACGGTCTCCTCGACGCCCTCGGCGTCGTCCGCGTAGCCGCTCTCGATGTCCGCCGTGACCGGGATCCGTACCCGGGCGGCGATCCGCTCGACGGCGGCGAGGGCCTGCCCGCGGTCGAGGCGGTTCCCGTCGGCCGTGCCCAGCTCCCAGGCGATCCCGGCGCTGGTGGTGGCCAGCGCGGCGGCGCCCGCCTCCTCGACGAGCAGGGCGCTCACCGTGTCCCAGGCGTTGGGGAGCACGAGCGGGCGGCCCGGGACGTGCAGGGCGCGGAAGGCGGCGGCGGAGGCGTGCAGGGCGGAGGTGTCGTCATGCGTCATGGACAGGAGCCAACCACCGGGGAGTCGGGCGTGGCTGGCGAGAATGCGACATGTGCGTGCGGCGGCACCGCCGCGGGCGGAGGCCGCCGGGCGCCGTTGGACGCGGCAGCCGCCGGGCGGACGGGAGGAGATCGGCAGCCTTGTTGACACGACTGCGAGCGCTACAACTGCGTTGACGACGAGGCCGGTCGGCCTCCCCGCACCGACCGGCGGCACGGCCCTGGCCGGGAGCCGGCCACCAGCGGCGGGCCTGCTCGGGACGCCCTTCGGCTTTCGACCTTTCGGGCTCCCGCCTCTCCCCAGCCGGGTCCTTCGCTCAGCTTCCCGTGTTCGCCCCGGCGGTCGAGGCGGCCGTCACGGCGACGATCATCGCCGTGCGCACCTCCTGGATGACCTTCTTCAACGCGGGGGCCGCCGCGCCGCTGCGCTCGGTGAGTTCCTCGATGCGCGCCCTGTACTGCTTGCGGTCCCGGGCCGACACGAACGGGCGCAGTTCCGCCGCGGCGGCCAGCGCGACGAGGGCCGCGTCCCGGTCGGAGACCTCGGCGACGGGCCCCGGCCCCTGCAGCACCTGCCGCGCCTCCTCGCGCAGCGCCGACACGACCGGCACCCGCGCCAACTCGTACTCCACGGAGGGGAAGATCCCCAGCACCCGCTTCTTGCGCGCCACCAGATAACCGTCGGCGGCGAGCTGCGCGCGCAGGGCGTCGAGGGTGACCCGGGCCCGCAGCGTCACCCAGGTCTTCCACTTCCGGGGGCGGGACTCCTCCACGAGTTCCAGCAGTCCGTCGAGGACGAGATCGCCGGTGCGGCCGTCCGCGTCGGCCGGGGTGGCGATGCCGTCCACGTCGGCGAGCAGCCCGCGCTGGGCCAGCTCGGTGAGGGCGCCGGCGCGGACCAGGTGGTGGAGGTGGGTCGCGCCGCTGACCTTGAGTTTCGTGGTGTCCCAGGCCAGCAGGTAGAGCCGGGCGGGCAGCGAGAGCGAGCCGTCGGGCACGGAGTCTCCTTCACGTGGTCGGGGGCGGAGCCCACCGTAGGCGGTAGGGACCGGGCGGCGCGCCGGCTCGCCCCCGCCCCTCTTAATCGCGTTGACAGCCCCGGGGCCCCTTCCTACGGTGGAGAGGTCCTGTTGCCGCCGATTGGAGAAGGACGTTGCTCGTCTGAGGTCCTGAGACACCGCGTCACACACGCCCGGCCCGTCCGGCACCGGTGTGCGCAGCGTGCGACCTCGGCGTATGAGCCGTCCTCCCGGCACGGGCCCCTTCTCCACCGCCCCTCCCGGACTGTCGTCACCTCGCGGTGTCCCGAACGCGTTCCCCCGACCACACCAGGCAACCGCGAGGCGTCATGTCCACCTTCCCCACGTCCGTCAGCTGTACCTCCCTGTCCTTCGCCTGGCCGGACGGCACCCCCGTCCTCCAGGACCTCCAGGTCTCCTTCGGCCCCGGAAGAACCGGTCTCGTCGGTGCCAACGGCGCCGGCAAGTCGACGCTGCTGAAGCTCCTCGCCGGCGAACTCGCCCCGGGCGACGGCACGGTGCGCGTCACGGGCGAGGTCGGGTACCTGCCGCAGAACGTCACGCTCGACACCGCCCTGCGGGTCGACGAGGCGCTCGGTGTCTCGGCGGCCCGCGCCGCCCTGCACGCGATCGAGGCGGGCGACGCGGCCGAGGAGCACTTCGCGGCCGTCGGCGACGACTGGGACGTCGAGGAACGCGCGGAGGCGGTCCTCGGCGAACTCGGTCTGGGCCGCATCGGTCTCGACCGCACCGTCGGCGAACTCTCCGGCGGCGAGTCGGTGCTGCTGCGGCTGGCGGCGCTGCTGCTGCGGCGCCCGGACGTCCTGCTGCTCGACGAACCGACGAACAACCTCGACCTGTACGCGCGCCGCCGGCTGTACGCGGCCGTCGAGGCGTGGTCCGGGGTGATGGTGGTGGTGAGCCACGACCGTGAACTGCTGGACCTCGTCGACCAGATCGCGGAACTGCACTCCGGGGAGGTCACCTGGTACGGCGGCAACTTCACGGCGTACGAGGAGGCGCTCGCCGCCGAACAGGAGGCGGCGGAACGCATGATGCGCGTCGCCGAGTCCGATCTGCGCAGGCAGAAGCGCGAACTGTCCGACGCACAGGTCAAGTTGGCCCGCCGCAGGCGCTACGGGCAGAAGATGTACGAGCAGAAACGCGAGCCGAAGATCGTCATGGGGGCGCGCCGACGCGCGGCGCAGGAGAGCGCGGGCAAGCACCGGATTCTGCACGAGGAGCGGCTCGCGGAGGCCCGGGAGCGTTTCGACGAGGCGGCCTCCGCCGTACGGGACGACGACGAGATCCGCGTCGACCTGCCGCACACGGCCGTGCCGCCGGGCCGCACCGTGCTCACCCTGCGGGACCTGGAGCTGCGGTACGGCGCCCGGGTCGAAGGCGGCTTCGAGCTGCGCGGGCCCGAGCGGGTCGCGCTGATCGGGCGCAACGGCGCGGGCAAGACCACGCTGCTGCGGACGATCGCCGGGGAGCTGGCGCCGGTGTCCGGCGAGGCGCGGGCCGAGGTGCCGACGCGGTTCCTGCCGCAGCGGCTCGACGTCCTCGACGAGGAGCTGACGGTCGCCGAGAACGTGGCCCGGTTCGCGCCGGGCGCCACGAACAACCACATCCGGGCGCGGCTGGCCCGCTTCCTGTTCCGGGGCGCGCGGGCCGACCAGCGGGCGGCGACCCTGTCGGGCGGCGAACGGTTCCGGGCCACGCTGGCCGCGCTGATGCTGGCGGAGCCCGCGCCCCAGCTCCTGATGCTCGACGAGCCGACGAACAACCTCGACATGGCGAGCGTCCGGCAGCTCACCGCGGCCCTGGAGTCGTACGAGGGGGCGCTGATCGTGGCCGCGCACGACGTGCCGTTCCTGGAGTCGGTGGGCATCACGCGCTGGCTGCTGCTGGAAGGGGGCGAGCTGACCGAGACGACGGCGGAGGCGGTCGCGCCTCCGGCCTGAGCCGCCGCGCGGTGGGGGCGCCGCGCCGGTGAGGCGCCACGCCGGTGAGGGCGCCACGCCGGTGAGGGCGCCGCGGCGTCCCCACCGCGACTCCCCCGCCGCCGTCCGGCCGCGGGGGGCTTTCGTGCGCGCGGGTCACCCTGCATGATGGCGCCAGACCCCTGCCGATTCGGAGACCTGTACGTGCCCAGCAAGAAGGCCCTCGTCCGCCGCCCCGGCCCCCGCCTCGCGGAGGGCCTGGTGACGCACCTCGACCGCGCGGAGGTCGACGTCGACCTCGCGGGCGAGCAGTGGGAGGCGTACACCGAGGCGCTGCGCACGCACGGCTGGGAGACGGTCGAGGTGGACCCCGCCGACGACTTCCCGGACTCGGTGTTCGTCGAGGACACGGTGGTCGTCTTCCGCAACGTCGCGCTGATCGCGCGTCCGGGGGCCGAGTCCCGGCGCGGCGAGACCGCCGGCGTCGAGGAGGCCGTGGCCCGCCTCGGCTGCTCGGTGAACTGGATCTGGGATCCGGGCACCCTCGACGGCGGGGACGTCCTCAAGATCGGCGACACGCTGTACGTGGGGCGCGGCGGGCGGACCAACGCGGCCGGGGTGCAGCAGCTCCGCGCGGCCTTCGAGCCGCTCGGGGCGCGGGTCGTCGCCGTGCCCGTGAGCAGGGTGCTGCATCTGAAGTCGGCGGTCACCGCGCTGCCCGACGGCACCGTTCTCGGGCACATCCCGCTGGTGGACACGCCGTCGCTGTTCCCGCGCTTCCTGCCGGTGCCCGAGGAGTCCGGCGCGCACGTCGTCCTGCTCGGCGGCGGAAAGCTGCTGATGGCGGCGAGCGCCCCGAAGACCGCCGAGCTGCTCGCGGACCTCGGGCATGAGCCGGTGCTGGTGGACATCAGCGAGTTCGAGAAGCTGGAAGGCTGTGTGACCTGCCTCTCGGTACGGCTGCGAGAGCTGTACGTCTGAACCTGCCCGGCATCCCTCGTTCGGCGCTTTGGCCTGCGTGTCCGCGCATGTGCGGCGCGATGGCGGGAACCCGCTGATCAGCGTTCTTTACGGCGTTCTTAACCTACGGTCTCGTAACCTACGGGTACGTAGCCTACGATGCCGTAGGTTAACTCCGCTCTCCGCTCGCACGTCCCCCTGGAGCTTCTGTGACGACCACCACTCCCCAGCTCGGCAGCCCGTCCAACGTCTGGACCGACGCTCGACTGCTGTACGCCCTGGAGGAAGTGGTCGAAACGGAACTCAACCGCCACCTCAAGGTGGCGAAGGACTGGATGCCGCACGAGTACGTGCCGTGGAGCGACGGCCGCAACTTCCCCGGCCTGTTCGAGGACGGCGAGGCCTGGGACAAGGAGCAGTCCAAGGTCACCGAGATCGGCCGGATCGCGCTCGTCGTGAACCTGCTGACCGAGGACAACCTGCCCAGCTACCACCACGAGATCGCCTCCCTGTTCGGCCGGGACGGCGCCTGGGGCACCTGGGTGCACCGCTGGACGGCCGAGGAGGGCCGCCACGGCATCGTGATGCGTGACTACCTGCTCGCCTCGCGCGCGGTCGACCCCGACAAGCTCGAGGCGTTCCGCATGGCGCACATGAGCGAGGGCTTCGAGTCGGACAACCGCCACTCGATGCTGCACTCCGTGGCGTACGTCGCCTTCCAGGAGCTGGCCACCCGCATCTCGCACCGCAACACCGGCCACCAGTCGGGCGACCCGGTCTGCGACCGCATGCTGTCGCGCATCGCGACCGACGAGAACCTGCACATGGTGTTCTACCGGAACCTGCTGAAGGCCGCCTTCGAGCTGGCCCCCGACCTGACCATGCAGGCCGTCCGCGACGTCGTCGTGAACTTCCGGATGCCCGGTCACGGCATGCCCGGCTTCGAGCGCGCCGCCGCGCAGATGGCGATCGGCGAGGTCTACAACATGCGCATCCACCACGACGACGTGCTCCAGCCGGTGCTGCGCCACCTCAGGGTCCTGGAGATCGACGGTCTCGGCCCGGAGGGTGTGCGCGCGCAGGAGGAGCTGGGTCTCTACATGCGCGGCCTGGACTCCGAGGCCTCGAAGTTCGACGAGAAGCTCGCCGCCCGCAAGGCGCGGATGGCGGCCCGCGCGGCCGGCTGACCCGCCCGCCCCGGCGGCAGCACCCCCGTCCGACGCATACGGCCGGTTCCCCCCGGGACCGGCCGTACGCGTGTGCCCGCCCGCCTCGGGGCCGCGGTCACTCCTGGGCCCGCCGCAGGCCGAGCCGTTCCTTCTCGGAGAGGCCGCCCCAGACGCCGAAGCGCTCGTCGTTGTTCAGCGCGTACTCCAGGCACGCGGTGCGCATCTCGCACATGCCGCAGATGCGCTTCGCCTCGCGCACCGAGCTGCCCGGCTCGGGAAAGAAGAAGTCGGCCCCGGTCTGCGCGCAGAGCGCCTGCTCCCGCCACGCCAGGTCGGGCTCGATGATCGTGTCGATGTGCATGGCGAGATCGTGCCGCGCGGCGAAAAACGTTCGATCAACGCCGGATCAACGACTCGGTCCGGCCCTCCGGCGGACCCCTGACTATGGCCCCGCCCGACCGGCCGGCGCACGGCGGCGCGCGGACGCGCGAACGGATTGCGGGACAGCGTCCGCCCCGGCCCGGCCCCTCCGTCGCGGGGGTACGGACGGACACCGGGGGCCGCACGCCCGGCGGCGGTCGCCGACGGGCGGTGCCAGACTCGGCAGTGCAGGCAACGGGACCCCTCACCGGAGGAGGGCACACCATGCTCACCACCCGTTTCGTCGACGGCGCTCCGAACTGGGTCGACGTCGGCACGCCCGACATCGACGGCGCCACGTCCTTCTACGGAAGCCTCTTCGGCTGGGAGTTCCGGTCGGCGGGCTCCGAGTCCGGCGGCTACGGCTTCTTCCACCTCGGCGGGAGGACCGCCGCCGGCGGTATGCAGACCACCCCGGAGCAGGGCCCGCCGTCCTGGTCGGTGTACTTCCGGAGCCCCGACGCGCAGGGCACCGCCCAGGCGGTCGAGCGGGCCGGGGGCACCGTCCTCATGCCGCCCATGGACGTGATGGACGAGGGTCGCATGGCCGTCCTCGCGGACAAGGCGGGCGTGTCCTTCGGCATCTGGCAGCCGGGCCGGATCAAGGGACTGGACGTGGCGGGCGACCCCGGCTCCCTGCGCTGGATCGAGCTCCACACCCCGGACGTCCCGGCGGCCGCCGCGTTCTACCACGCCGTGTTCGGCTGGGAGACCTCGGCGATGCCCTTCCCCGGCGGCATGTACACCTGCGTCAGCCCGGCGGGCACCGAGGCCGAGGACATGTTCGGCGGGCTCGTCCCGCCGTCCGGCGACCCCACCGGGGCCGGGAGCGGCGCGTACTGGCTGCCGTACTTCGAGGTCACGGACACCGACGCCACGCTCGCGCGGGCCCAGGAGCTCGGCGGCACGGTGCTCCTGCCCGCCACGGACCTGGAGGGCGTGGGCCGCGTCGCCCAGCTCGCCGACCCGTACGGGGCGCGTTTCGCGGTGATCAGGAGCGCGCCGCGGCAGCGGGGCTGAGACGGGCCGGGGCCGGGCCGATCATCCCGCACCGCACCGGCCCGCGCCGCACCGCACCGCACCACCCCGGCCCGATCTTGGACGCAGCGGCTCAGGCGGAGGTCCGGCGCACCAGCGTGGTCGGCAGGACGACGCCCGGCGGCTCACCCGCCGGGGACTCCCTGGTGCCGCTGCGGTCGAGGTCCCGCAGCAGCATGCGTGCCATCAACCGGCCCATCTCCTCTATGTCCTGACGGACCGTCGTGAGCGGCGGGTCGGTCTGCTCGGCGACCGGCTGCATGTCGTCGAAGCCGATCACGGCGACGTCCTCGGGCACCCGGCGCCCGTGTTCGCGCAGGGTCCGCAGCGCGCCCGAGGCCGTCAGGTCGTTGGCGGCGAACACGGCGTCCACGTCGGGACAGCGCGCGAGGAGCTCCCGCATCGCCCGCTCACCGCCCCCTGAGGTGAAGTCGCCCTCCGCGATCAGGCGCGGGTCGGCGTCGACCCGCCCGTCCCGGAACCCGTCGAGCCGGTCCACCGCCGAGGTCTGGTCGAGGGGCCCGGTGATGTGCGCGATCCGGGTTCGCCTGAGCCCCACCAGATGGCGCACGGCCTCCCGGGCGCCGCCGCGGTTGTCGCTGTCGACGTACGCCGGGGACGCGGAACCGGGGGCTCCGTCGCCCCAGCCGGGCCGGCCGCCGAAGACGGTCGGGACGCCCGCGCCGAGGATCAGCTGGGGCAGCGGGTCGTCGAGGTGCAGCGAGAAGACGAGCGCGCCGTCGACATGGCCGCCGGCGAGGTACCGGCCGACGCGGGCGTGGTCGTCGCGGCCCTCGGTCAGCAGCAGTACCAGCTGGATGTCATGGGCCGTCAGTTCCTTGCTGATGCCCCGGAGTTGGAGCCCGAAGAAGGGGTCGGCGAAGACCCGGGTCTCCGGCTCCGCGATGACCACCGCCACCGCGTCGTGGCGCCGGGTGACGAGACTGCGGGCGGCCTGGTTCGGCACGTACCCGAGTTCCTCGACGGCCCGTCGGACCCGCTCGACCAGCGGTTCGCGCACCCCGTCCCCGCCGTTGACGACACGCGACACGGTGGCCCGGGAGACCCCGGCCCGCGCGGCCACGGCCTCCAGCGTGGGGCGCGACTCTGTCGTCGGCTCGGTCACCTCAGGGCTCCTCCTCGGCGGTTGCGGATCAGGATAGCCGCGGGGACGACACGGCGTACGGCGCCTGCGCGCCCGGCGACCGGACGGCACCGCCGGCCGCGGGCGCCGTAAGTCCCTTGTCCGCGCGCCGCGTCACCGGTGATGATCACGCCATGACGTGGAGAAGATCCCGTGCCGGGTGACCGGCCGCCGACCCCGCTGACTCCGTACGCCGGCCTACCGGAGTCCCACGGCGGCCGGCACGTCGTGCACAGCACGGTCGACGCCCGTGGCCGCGCCCACTGGCTGCTCACGGAACGCCGGCCGGAACCACACCGCGGCGATCCCTACGACGCCGTGGTGGTCACCGTCGAGGGCGGGTCCGTCCACGAGACCGTACTGAGCGGCGTGCACGCGTCCTACAGCAGACTGGACGCTCTCCCGGCCGGCGGTTTCGTCCTCGCCGCCCCCCGCTCGCGTCGCGGTGACTCCCAAGTGAGCGTCCTCGACTCCCGCGGCCGCCGGTCCAGGACGTTCCGGGTCGGTGACGGCATCGAGGATCTGCTGGTAGACCATGCCGGTGACGTCTGGGTGGGTTATTTCGACGAAGGCGTGTACGGCGACGCGCTGAGCGCGCCGGGGCTGCGCCGCTGGAGCGCCACTGGTGAGCCGCTGTGGGCGTACCAGCCGCTTCCCGGCTTCGACACGATCTCCGACTGCTACGCGCTGAACGTGGCCGCCGGGACCGTCTGGGCCTGCCCCTACCCGGGTTTCCGGTTGCTGGAGATCCGCGAGGACGGTGCCGTACGGGCACGCGAGAACCCGGTGCAGGGCGCGAAGGGCGTGATCGTTGAAGGCGACCGCGTGGTGTTCTTCAGCCCGTACGGCGACGACTGGAACGTGCTCGTGGACTGCCGTCTCTCCGCGGACGCCGTGCGGCCCGTCGGCTACGGCCGGCTGGTCCGTTCCGGCGGTGCGGATCTCGGACACCGAAGGCGCCGCGTGGTCTGCCGCGGCCCGCGCCTGTACGTTCAGCAGAAACCCTGGACGCAGTGGGCGGTGCTCGACATCGGCGTCAGGTGAGAGCCGTCCGGTACGGGCGGACGAGAGGTGACGGCATCCTCCACTCGTGGCGTTCCGCCGCCCTGTCGGGGCCTCAGGACGTACGCCTCGCGCGGCTCGGCTGGACTCGTTTCGGTTCGCCCGGCATCTTCGGGTACTCCGGCGGGTACGGCAGGTCGCCGAGGCCGTGGTCGTGTTCGTCGCGGCTGGCGAGTTCGAGCAGGGCCTCCAGCGAGAAGGCGTGGTCGTCCATGTCGGCGTGCACGTCGCCCAGTTCGGCGAAGCGCGCCGGCATGGTCGCCAGGTCGAAGTCCCGGGGCACGGCGACGCCCACCTCGTCCCAGCGCAGCGGCGCGGACACGGGGGCGTGCGGGCGGGGGCGCACGGAGTAGGCGGAGGCGATGGTGCGGTCCCGCGCGGTCTGGTTGTAGTCGACGAAGATCTTCTCGCCGCGCTGCTCCTTCCACCAGGCCGTGGTCACCTGCTCGGGCATGCGGCGTTCCAGTTCGCGCCCGGCGGCGATGGCGGCCCGGCGCACCTGGGTGAAGGTCCAGCGCGGCTCGATCGGCACGAAGACGTGCAGTCCCCGGCCGCCGGACGTCTTGGGCCAGCCCCGCAGTCCGCCGTACTCGTGGAGCACCTCGCGCAGTTCGTGGGCGGCGCGCACCGCGTCGGCGTAGTCGGTGCCGGGCTGCGGGTCGAGGTCGAGCCGGAGTTCGTCGGGATGGTCGACGTCCCCGCCGCGCACCGGCCAGGGATGGAAGGTGAGCGTGCCGAACTGCGCGGCCCACAGGACGGCGCCGACCTCGGTGGGGCACATCTCGTCGGCGGTACGGCCGCTGGGGAAGGCGATGTGGGCGGTCGGGATCCAGTCGGGCATGTTCTTGGGCGCCCGCTTCTGGAAGAACGACTCGCCGGTCACCCCGTCCGGGTAGCGCTCCAGGGTGGTGGGGCGGTCGCGCAGCGCGCGCAGGATGCCGTCGCCCACGGCGAGGTAGTACCGGGCGAGGTCCAGCTTCGTGAAACCGCGCTCCGGAAAGAAGATCTTGTCCGGGCTGGACAGCCGCACCGTCCTGCCCGCCGCCTCGAGTTCCACCGCATCGCCCATGCGAGCCACGGTAGGCGTCCCGCACATACCTCGCACACCGGGCGAACCGCCCCGGAAGCCCGCAGAATCGGAGCATGGATCTGCCGGTGATGCCGCCCGTGAAGCCGATGCTCGCCAAGTCCGTGGCGAAGATCCCGCCGGGCATGCAGTACGAGGCGAAGTGGGACGGGTTCCGGGCGATCGTGTTCCGCGACGGTGCCGAGATCGAGCTGGGCAGCCGTACCGGGAAGCCGTTGACCAGGTACTTCCCCGAGCTGGTGGAGGCCCTGCGGGAGCGGCTGCCGGAGCGCTGCGTCATGGACGGGGAGATCGTGATCGCCCGCGACGGGCGGCTCGACTTCGACGCGCTGACGGAGCGCATCCATCCGGCGGACTCGCGGGTGCGGACGCTGGCGGAGCGGACCCCGTCCTCCTTCGTGGTCTTCGACCTGCTGGCGCTGGCGGACGAGTCGCTGCTCGACGTGCCGCTCACCGACCGCCGCGCCCTGCTGACGACGGCCCTGTCGGGGGTGGGCGCCCCCGTGCACGTCGCTCCGGCGACGACGGACATCGAGGTGGCCCGGCAGTGGTTCGAGCAGTACGAGGGAGCCGGTCTCGACGGGGTGATCGCCAAGCCCCCGGCGGCCCCGTACCGGCAGGACGAGCGCGCCATGTTCAAGATCAAGCACGAGCGCACCGCGGATGTCGTGGTCGCGGGCTACCGCTTCCACAAGAGCGGACCCGTCGTCGGCTCGCTGCTGCTCGGCCTGTACGACGACCGGGGCGCGCTCCAGCACGTCGGGGTGTCCGCTGCCTTCACGATGAAGCGCCGCGCCGAGCTGGTGGAGGAGCTGGAACCGCTGCGGATGCCGGACGTGCGGAGCCATCCGTGGGCCGCGTGGGCCGAGGAGGCCGCCCACGAGTCGGCCCGGCTGCCCGGAGCGCCGAGCCGCTGGTCGTCGAAGAAGGACCTGTCCTGGGTGCCGCTGCGGCCCGAACGGGTGGCGGAGGTGGCGTACGACCACATGGAGAACGGCGCCCGGTTCCGGCACACGGCCCGCTTCCGCCGCTGGCGCCCGGACCGTACGGCCGAGAGCTGCACCTACGGACAGCTGGAGGAGCCGGTGCGCTACGACCTCGCGGAGATCCTCGGGCCGCCCGCCTGACCGGCGCCGCCAGTCGGAGTGCCGTGTCCCGTACCGACTTCCGCTGCGCCGTTCGGCCCAGGCGACGCGCAGATCCCGAAGAGATCGGGTATGGCCACCGATGAACATATGAGCGCACAATCGACAGCACAGGACATGGGTGGCCACGGTGGGCATGGGACGGATGACACGGATGCGGCGCGGCGTGACGACGGCGGCGCTGCTGGCCGCCGCGGTGACGGGCTCCCTGATGACGGGCTGCACCGCAGGCGGCGGCCCGCTCGACGACGGCCGCGGACGGCACGACGAGCCCACGCCCACGGAGTCCGCCGGGAAGCCCGCGGACCCGGTGCTCGCTGTCAAGATCGACAACGCGAGCGCCGCCCGGCCGCAGACGGGCCTGAACGCCGCGGACGTCGTGTACGCGGAACAGGTCGAGGGCGGGCTGAGCCGGCTGATGGCGGTGTACGCGACCCGGCTGCCCGAGACGGTGGGCCCGGTGCGCAGCGCCCGCGAGTCCGACCTGGAACTCCTGCGCCAGTTCCACGAGCCGACGCTCGCCTACTCCGGCGCACAGCACAAACTGCTGCCGCTGATCGACAAGGCGCCGCTGACCCCGGTCCGCCCCGAGGAGAACTCCGCCGCGTACTTCCGCGGCACCGGCAAGGCCGCCCCGCACAACCTCTATCTGCGTCCCCGGCGGCTGATGGACGCGGCGCCGGGCGCGGACGCCCTGACGACGGGTTTCCGCTTCGGTGCGGCGCCGGCGGGTGGCACTCCGGAGACCGAGCGCACGGTCCGCTTCCCCGCGGCCCGCTTCACCTTCACCTGGTCCGCGGAGCGGGATCGCTGGCTGGTGACGATGGACGGCAGGCCGACCGTGACGACGGACGCCGGACGGGCGGCTCCCGCGACCGTGGTCGTGCAGCACGTGACGGTCCGCACGTCCCGGTTCCACGACGTGCTGGGGAACCACACGCCGTACACGCAGACCGTCGGGTCGGGCAAGGCCGAAGTGCTGCGCGACGGGCGGGTGTTCGACGCCGAATGGCACCGCGGATCGGCGGCGGACGGCACGGAGTTCACGACGGCGGACGGCACGCCCATGAACTTCGCCGAGGGCCAGGTGTGGGTGGTCTTCACCAAGGCCTGACGCGAGCCGGGCGGGCGGGCCGTCCCGCCGGAGGCGGGCTCACGCCTGGCCGGCCACGAGGGGTTCCCCGGGATTGCGCAGGCCCTCGGCGGCGTCCGCGACCCGCAGGACGAGGTCGAAGAACAGCGTCTGCTCATCGGCGGAGAGCGGGCCGAGGAAGACCTGGTTCATCCGCGCCGTGCGCACACTCAGCCTGCGGTGGGTGCGCGTCCCCTCGCCGGTGAGGCGGAGCAGGAAGCGGCGGCCGTCCTGCGGGTCGCGCACCTTGTCCAGCAGGGCGCGGCGGCCGAGCCGGCTGACGACCTCGGCGATGGTGGACCGGTCCAGGCCCACCCGCTCCCCCACCGTGCGCTGGTCCAGCCCCGGTTCGGCGACGAGCGCGTTCAGGACCGCGAACTGCGGCGAGGTGATCTCCTCGGACACCATCGTGTTCCACAGCAGGTGGTGCGCCTGCTGCAGTCGCCGGGCGAGGTGCCCGGGATGGGTGGAGAGGTCCACCGCGGCCATGTGCGCTCCTAGGTCCGCGTACCCGCGGGCTTCCGCGACGTAGCAGGTCGGCTTTCGTTGGTGCACTGAACGATACCCGGCCACCACTCACCTGTCTCGGGCAAATCTCCTCTTACCGGGGCCCACCACCAGGGGCCTTGACTGACCTGGACACGAGTGGCAGCGTGTGGGCAACCTCGGAGAAATAATCAGTGCGCTGACTAACTGCCGCACTGGGCGCTCGGAAGAGATGGGGCTTCACGGATGGACAAGGTGGTCGCCACGGCCCTCGGGGCGGTGGCCGATGTGCCGGACGGCGCGACACTGGCGGTCGGCGGCTTCGGCCTCAGCGGGGTGCCGACGGCACTGATCGACGCGCTGTACGAGCGCGGCGTGTCCGGCCTGGGCGTGGTCTCCAACAACTGCGGCGCGATGGAGTCCGGCCTGGCGGTCCTGCTCGCGGCGGGCCGGATCGCCCGCGTCACCGGCTCCTACATCGGCGCGAACAAGGAGTTCGCCCGCCAGTACCTGGCCGGTGAGCTGGAGGTCGAGATGATCCCGCAGGGGACCCTCGCCGAGCGGCTGCGCGCCGGTGGTGCCGGGATCCCCGCCTTCTACACCCCGGCCGGGGTGGGCACCCAGGTCGCGGACGGCGGACTGCCGTGGCGCTACGACGGCTCCGGCGGCGTCGCGCTGGCCTCGCCGCCCAAGGAGGTGCGGGAGTTCGACGGCACCCCGTACGTACTGGAGCGCGCCATCCGCACCGACTTCGCGCTGGTGCGGGCCGCGAAGGGCGACCGGCACGGCAACCTCGTCTTCAACAAGTCCGCGCGGAACTTCAACCCGCTCGCGGCGATGGCCGGACGGATCACGATCGCCGAGGTGGAGGAACTCGTGGAGCCGGGCGCCATCGACCCGGACGCGGTCCACCTCCCGGGTGTCTTCGTCCAGCGCGTCGTCGCCCTGACCCCCGAGCAGGCGAGCGCCAAGCGGATCGAGAAGCGGACGGTCTCGGCCGGCGGAACGGGAGGCGTGTGATGGCCTGGAGCAGGGAGCAGATGGCCGCCCGCGCGGCGCGCGAGCTGCGGGACGGGCAGTACGTCAACCTCGGCATCGGCCTGCCGACGCTGATCCCCAACCACCTCCCGCCCGGCGTGGAGGTCGTCCTGGAGTCGGAGAACGGCATCCTGGGCACCGGCCCCTACCCCACCGAGGACCAGGTCGACCCGGACCTGATCAACGCCGGCAAGGAGACCGTGACGGTCGTGCCCGGCGCCTCCTACTTCGACTCCGCGCTGTCCTTCGGCATGATCCGGGGCGGGCACATCGACGTCGCGGTGCTCGGCGCCATGCAGGTCTCCGCGGGCGGCGACCTGGCCAACTGGGCGGTCCCCGGCAAGCTGATCACCGGCATCGGCGGCGCCATGGACCTGGTGCACGGCGCCCGCACCGTCGTCGTCGTGATGACCCACACCGCCAAGGACGGCTCCCCCAAGATCCTCCGTGAGTGCACGCTGCCGCTCACCGGCAAGGGCTGCGTCGACCGGATCATCACCGACCTCGGCGTCCTGGACGTCACCCCGGGCGGGCTGGTGCTGGTCGGGACCGCGCCCGGCGTCACCGCCGAGGAGATCACCGCCAGGACCGCCGCCGAGGTGCGCCTGCCCGAGGAGGACTCATGAAGGACGTCTACATCGTCGACGCGGTCCGCACGCCGGTCGGCAGGTACAACGGCGCCCTGGCCGGCGTCCGCCCGGACGACCTGGCCGCCCACGCCATCCGGGAACTCCTCGCCCGTACGCCGGACCTGGACCCCGCGCGGATCGAGGACGTGTACTTCGGCAACGCCAACGGCGCGGGCGAGGAGAACCGCAACGTGGCCCGCATGGCCGCCCTGCTCGCCGGACTGCCCACCTCCGTGCCCGGCGTCACCGTCAACCGCCTCTGCGCCTCCGGACTCGAAGCCGTCGTCCAGGCCGCCCGGGCCATCGCGGTCGGCGACGCCTCCATCGCGCTGGCCGGCGGGGTCGAGTCGATGACCCGCGCCCCCTACGTGCTGCCCAAGAGCGACAGGCCCTTCCCGGCGGCCCACACCGAGCTGTACTCGACCACCCTGGGCTGGCGCATGGTCAACCCGCGGATGGAACCCCAGTGGACCGTCCCGCTCGGCGAGTCCGCCGAACTCATCGCCGAGAAGCACGGGATCACCCGCGAACGGCAGGACGAGTTCGCCCTGGCCAGCCACCGCAAGGCGGCCGAGGCACAGGCCGCGGGAGCGTTCGACGCCGAGATCGTGCCCGTGCCGGTCCCCCGCCGCTCGGGCGACCCGCTTCTCGTCGCCGCGGACGAGTCCGTGCGCGCGGACGCGTCCCTGGAGGCGATGGCCCGGCTGAAGCCGTCCTTCCGCACGGAGCGCGGGACCGTCACGGCGGGCAACGCCTCACCGCTCAACGACGGGGCCGCCGCCCTCCTCCTCACCGACGAGGCGGGCCTGCGGGCCACCGGCCGCGAACCCCTCGCCCGGGTGAGCGCGTCCGGCGTCTCCGCGACCGACCCGCACTACTTCGGGCTCGCCCCCGTCGAGGCCGTCAACCGGGCACTCGCCAAGGCGGGCAGGCGCTTCGCCGACCTGTCGGCACTGGAACTCAACGAGGCCTTCGCCGCCCAGGTGCTGGGCTGCCTCGCCGAATGGCCCGAGTTCGACCCGGCGATCCTCAACCCCCGGGGCGGCGCCATCGCGCTCGGCCACCCGCTCGGCGCGTCCGGCGCCCGCCTCGCGGGCACCGTCGCCCACCAGCTCGGGGCCGCCGGGTCCGGCACCGGCGTCGCCACCCTCTGCATCGGCGTGGGCCAGGGCCTCGCCCTCGTCCTCGAACGCTAGGAAGCCGCCCATGACTCTCACCCAGTCGGACATCGACACCGAGGTCGACGACCTCCAGAACGCCTACGACAAGGCCGTGGCCGGCGGCGCGCCGGTCCGCCACCACCCACCGCGCGACTACGCGCCGTACCGCAGCTCGGTGCTGCGCCACCCCAAGCAGCCGCTGGTCGCCGTGAACGGCGGCGACCCGGAGACGGTCGAGCTGTCCGGACCGGTCTTCGGCGCCACCGACACCACCGAGACCGACAACGACCTCACGCGCCGGCACCAGGGCGAGCCGCTCGGCGAGCGCATCACCGTCTCCGGGCGCCTCCTCGACAGCCGGGGCCGTCCCGTGCGCGGACAGCTCGTCGAGATCTGGCAGGCCAACGCCTCGGGCCGCTACGCGCACCTGCGCGACCAGCATCCGGCGCCGCTCGACCCCAACTTCACCGGTGTGGGACGGACCCTGACGGATGATCAGGGGCGGTACTCCTTCACCACCATCAAGCCGGGCGCGTACCCGTGGCGCAACCACACCAACGCCTGGCGGCCCGCGCACATCCACTTCTCGCTGTTCGGCACGGCGTTCACCCAGCGGCTCGTGACGCAGATGTACTTCCCGAACGACCCGCTGTTCCGCTACGACCCGATCCTGCGGTCCGTGACCGACGAGGCCGCCCGCAGCCGGCTGGTCGCGACGTACCACCACGACCTGTCCCGGCCCGAGTTCTCGCTCGGCTACGAGTGGGACATCGTGCTCGACGGTCCCTCCGCCACCTGGATCGAGGAAGGCCGTTGACCGCCATGAGCGAGAAGCCGCTCCCCACCCCCTCCCACACCGTCGGCCCGTTCTACGGGTACGCGCTGCCGTTCCCGGACGGCGGGCAGGTGGCGCCCAAGGGGCACCCCGACACGATCACCCTGCACGGACACGTGCTCGACGGCGCCGGGGACCCGATCCCGGACGCCCTCCTGGAGTTCTGGCAGGCGGCCCCCGACGGATCGCTGAAGGGCGCCCCCGGCTCCCTGCGCCGCGACCCGGTGACCGGCGGCCACCTCGGCCGCAACGGCACCGACTTCACGGGCTTCGGCCGGGTCGCCACGGACGCCGACGGGCACTACGCCCTGCACACGCTGCCGCCGGGCAACACCGGGCTGCCGTACATCAGCGTGTGCGTGTTCGCCCGCGGCCTGCTGCACCACCTCTTCACCCGCGCCTACCTGGCGGACGGCGCTGACCAGCTGCTCGACTCCCTTCCGGCCGACCGGCGCGCCACGCTGCTCGCGGCCGAGGGGGAGCACCGGACGTACCGTTTCGACATCCGCCTTCAGGGCGAAGGCGAAACGGTCTTCCTGGAGTTCCAGTGACAGCTGTCGACCCCCTCGGCTCCGACGCGGGCCTGCTCGCCCCCGGCTGGGCGGGCTCGCCCGCGGCGGACGCGACCGGCGACACCGCGTATCTGCAGGCACTGCTCGACGCGGAGGCCGCGCTGACCCGTGCCCAGGTGTCGCTGGGGCTGGCCCCGGCGGCGGCGGCCTCCGCGGTGGACGCGGCGGCCGACGCCGCGCGCTTCGACGCCGGGGCGATCGCGCTGCGCGCCCGGGCGGGCGGCAACCCGGTGATTCCCCTGGTCAAGGACCTGACAGCGGCGGTCGGCGAGGAGTTCGGACCGTACGTCCACCGGGGCGCCACCAGTCAGGACATCCTCGACACGGCCGCCATGCTGGTGGCCGCGCGCACGCTGGCGACGGTGATGGCCGACCTCGACCGCACCCAGTCGGCGCTGGCCCGGCTCGCCGCGCGCCACCGGGACACCGCGATGCCGGGCCGGACGCTCACCCAGCACGCGGTGCCCACGACCTTCGGCCTGAAGGCGGCGGGATGGCGGTCGCTGGTGCTGGACGCCAGGGACCGCCTCACAGCCGTACGGGACTCACTGCCCGCCCAGCTGGGGGGCGCGGCGGGCACGCTGGCCGCGTTCACCGTGTTCGGGGCGGACGCGGCGGATGGGGCGACAGCCGACAAGCCCGTCGACACACGTGCGCTGACGGCCGCCTACGCCCGCGAACTCGGTCTCGTCGCGCCGCTGTTGCCCTGGCACACGCTGCGCACGCCCGTCGCGGACCTGGCCGGGGCACTGGCCTTCACGGCGGGCGCGCTCGGCAAGACCGCAGCCGACGTGCTCACCCTCTCCCGCACCGAGATCGGCGAGCTGGCGGAGGGCACGGGCGGCGGATCCTCGGCGATGCCGCACAAGGCGAACCCGGTACGGGCGACGCTGATCGCCGCCGCGGCCCGACGGGCACCGCATCTCGCGGCCGGCCTCTACGCGTCGATGGCCGCCGAGGACGAGCGGCCCGCCGGTGCCTGGCACGCCGAGTGGGAACCGCTGCGCGACCTGCTGCGGCTGGCCGGCGGCGCGGCCCGCGACGCCGCGGAACTCGCCGAGGGCCTCAAGGTCGACGCGGACGCCATGCGCGCCCACCTCGGCCTCACCCACGGGCTGATCGTCTCCGAGCGGCTCGCCGCCGAACTCGCCCCCGTCCTCGGCCGGTCCCACGCCAAGGAACTGCTCACGCGGGCCGCCGGGCGGGCCGTCGCGGAGGACCGGCCCCTCGCCGACGTGCTCCACGAGGAGCCCCGGCTCGCCGGTCTCGACCTCGCCGGACTCACCGACCCCGCCAACTATCTCGGCTCCGCCGGAGCCCTCACCGACCGTGCCCTGGAGCGATCGTGACCACCGAACCGTCCGGCAGGCTGCCGCACCACCGGGCCGAAGGGGCCGCCACCGCTCCCCCGCTGCTCCTCGGCCCGTCGCTGGGCACGTCCACCGCGCTGTGGGACGCGGTCGCGCCCGAGCTGTCGGTCACCCACCGGGTGGTCCGCTGGGACCTGCCCGGGCACGGGGGCTCGCCCGCGGACCTGATCGGCCCCGGCGCGACGGTCGCCGACCTGGCGGCGCTCGTCCTGGCGCTCGCCGACTCCCTCGGCGCCGAGCGGTTCGCGTACGCCGGGGTGTCCCTGGGCGGCGCGGTCGGGCTGCACCTGGCCGCACACCACCCCGAGCGGGTGTCGTCCCTCGCCGTCATCTGCTCCTCGGCCCACTTCGGCGGCGCCCGGCCGTGGCGGGAGCGGGCCGAACTCGTCCGCCGGGACGGCCTCGCGCAGCTCGCGGCGACCGCCGACGCCCGCTGGTTCACACCGGGGTTCACCGTGCCGCGGCTCGTCGAGGACCACCGGAACGCCGACCCGGACGCCTACGCCGCCTGCTGCGACGCGCTGGCGGCCTTCGACCTGCGGGACCGGCTGGCGTCGGTCACCGTCCCGACCCTGCTGGTCGCGGGCCGCGAGGACCCGGCGACACCGCCCGCGCACCTGCGGGAGATCGCCGACGCGGTGCCGGGCTCCTCGCTCACCGAGATCGCGGGCGCCTCGCATCTGGCGCCCGCGGAGCGCCCGGAGGCCGTACTCGCCGCGCTACGGGGGCACTTCGGTGGACCCGCGCCGCGGGGGATGGGCGTACGCCGCGAGGTCCTCGGCGACGCGCACGTGGACCGTGCGCAGTCCCGGCAGACCCCCTTCACCGCCCGCTTCCAGGACTTCATCTCGCGCTACGCGTGGGGCGAGATCTGGACCGACCCGACGCTGAGCCGCCGCGAGCGCAGCATGATCACGCTGACCGCCCTGGTCGCGCACGGGCACCTCGACGAACTGGCGATGCACGTCCGCGCCGCGCGCCGCAACGGGCTCACGCCGGAGGAGATCGGGTCGGTGCTGCTGCAGACCGCGGTGTACTGCGGTGTGCCGGCCGCCAACTCGGCCTTCGCCGTGGCCCAGCGGGTGCTGGCGGAGGACGAGGCGGACCCGGGCCTGCCCCACTGACACGCCGGCGGCGGGCCGGGTCGGCGGCCCGCCGCCGGCGTCCGGCAGCGGCCGGACGCCGGATCGAGCCGGTCAGAGGCCCCTGAGGGCCAGCTCCGCCTTGGTCACCAGGCCGTCCGCACCGCACGAACGGGCCAGCGTCAGGCCCTTGTTGAGCTCGGCGGCCGACCGGGCGACGATGCCGTACTCGATGCGGGCCGCCGCGTGCTCGTACTGGCAGGGCGAGGCTTCGAGGTAGGTGACGGCCTGCCCGGCCAGCCGTACCGCGCGCTGCCCCGACTCCAGGGCCGCCGCGCAGCGCAGCGCCTCCCCGATGGCGGTGTCCGTGCCGAACCGCTCCGCCTGACGGCGGGCCTCCGCGGCCAGGGCGGCGGCGCGCACCGGGTCGTCCGCGGCCAGCGCCCGGGCGAGGTCGACGGCCCACGGCGCCAGCACCGTGTTGTGGTGCCCGCGCGAGGTCGCGGCCTTCTCCGCGGCCTCCAGTTCGTTGATGCCCTCCTTCGTCCGGCCGACGGCGAGCAGCAGCCGGCCGCGCACGGACCGGGTGTCCGGCAGCACGATCGTGGACGGGTAGGGCGGCGCGAAGCCGTAGCGCTCGGCGATCTCCTCGGCCTCGTCGACGTGACCGCGGGCGAGCAGCGTGTCGATGAGTCCGCAGGTCGCCGACCAGTACAGGGGCAGTCCGCGTCCGACCCGCTCGGCGAGGCGCAGGGACTCGCGCTGGGAGGTCTCGGCGTCCACGAGACGGCCGCGCCTGCGGTGGGCGAGGCCGAGGTAGGCGTGCGCCAGGGCGAGGTGGCCGCCGCTCCAGCCGGCCGACTCGTAGGCGCGCAGGGCCTCGCTGAACAGGCTCTCCGCACGGTCGAGCCGGTCCGCGTAGGCGTACGAACTGCTCAGCATCATGAGGAGTTCGATGCCCCACTCGGTGTCGGTCCAGCCGAGTCCCGGTGCGAGGCGGCCGTTGACGAGGGCGCGGTCGCAGAGTTCCGCGACCTCCTCGGCGTTCTCCCCGTGCATCATCGCGTCGAAGCCGCGCAGGATGAGCAGCGCCCGCTCGGAGTTGTCCCGCCCGGTGCACGTCTTCACGAGGTCGGCGAGGCCGTGGGAGCCGCCCGAGGCTCCGTCCTCCCCGGCGTGCAGGCCCTCCCACATGTAGTGCACGGCCTGCAACCGCATCCTGGCGGGGCCCGGTTCCAGCCGGGCGACCTCGGCGTCGACCGTGCGGACGGCCTCCTCCAGCTGGTCGTTGTGCAGCAGGGCCTGGGAGAGGCGGTAGACGGCGTCGACGCGTTCCTCGCCCTCCAGGCCGTGCATCTCCAGCGCGGCGCGCAGGTGGCCGATGGTCCTGGCGGGTGCCGTCAGCAGTGTGGCGCAGCCCAGTTCGTACAGCACGCGGGCGTGGGTGTCCGGCAGCGGAGGCTCCCGGAGGGCGCGCTCCAGGCAGCGGCGGGCCGCGTCGGGCGCGCCGACCGCGAGGTGTTCCCGGGCGGCCTCGCGCAACTGGTCGACCAGTTCGGGGTCGTCGTCCGGGTGCACTTCGAGGAGGTGGCGGGAGGCGGCGGCGGCGCCGCGCCCGGAGTCCGTGACCGCCCACGCGGCCTGGCCGTGCATCGCCGTGCGCAGAGCGTCCGGGATGGAGCGGTAGACGGCGCTGGCGATGAGCGGGTGCACGAACTCCAGCTCGCCCTCGACCGTCTGCGCGGCGGCGTCCTGAGTGGTCGTCAGAATGCGTGAGGCCCGGAGCAGTTCGGCGCAGCGCACGGCGTCCTCGTGCGGCATCCCGGCGAGCTGGGCGGCGAGGTCCAGGGAGATCTGGGTGCCGAGGATCGCGGCCGCCCACGCGAAGCGGGTGGCGTCGATGCCGAGCCCTTCGAGGCGGGCGACGAGACCGCGGCCTCGCGCCGAGCGGTTGAGGGCGCGCAGTTCGGCGGCGGACGCCTCGACCGGTTCCAGGCCGCTGTCCTGCACCTTGGCGAGGAGTTCCACGGTCTCGTACGGGTTGCCGCCGGTGACCGCCCACACCTCGCGGCAGAACGGCGCGTCGGCGTGCTCGCCGAGCGTGGCGCGGGTGATGCCGGCCGTCGCGTCGGGGGTCAGCGCGCTCAGCCGGGTGACGGGGCGGGCCGCGGCGGCGACCGCGTCGAGGAGGCGGGCGCTCTCGCCGTGCACGTCGCCGGGGCGGCGGGCGACCACGACCAGGACGGACAGGTCGTCGAGCCGTTCGGCGAACGCGGCGAGCCAGCGCAGCGTCTCCTGGTCGGCCCAGTGCGCGTCGTCCACGAGCAGCACGAGCGGCCACTCGCGCTTGGCCAGCCGCCGTACCGCGGCGACCAGTCCGTCGCACACGCCCTGCGGGTCGGGCTGGCGGTCGCCCGGCTCGGCCACACCGAGCGCGGGTCCGGCGATGTCGTACCAGTCGCCCAGGTACTCGCGCGCCTCCTCCGGCAGGAGCGAGACGAGCGCGGGTTGCAGCAACTGGCGTACGACGTTGAAGGGGACGGACGTGACGGTCTCGCCGCCGCGTGCCGACCACACCGTGCAGCCGCTGTCCTCCGCGATCCGGCGAACCTCGGCGAGGAGGGCGGTCTTGCCGAGGCCCGCCTCGCCCGTGACCACCAACAGGCTTCCCGAGGACGCCGAGTCCGCGCGCAGGGCGGTGATCGCCCGCCGGACCGTGGCGACTTCCTCGTCTCGCTCCCACAGGGAGGCCGAGGCGGCCACCCCGGGCCGTGCCTCCGTCATCCCGCTACCTCCCCAGGTCGCCCAAACGACGTACAGACCACGAGCCTAGCCGTCCGGGGGCCGAAGTGGAGGCGGGACCGGGCACCTCTTGCCTGCAGGGGTGACGGCGGGTGCCCGAGGACGACGGCTCAGTGTCCCGACCTGCCCGCGTGAAAGTTTCCGACCGTCAACGGGGTTGCCACTGAAGCTTTTTTCCCTTCGGTACGCGACCCGTCCGGTGCGGCTCTCCGCGCGGTGACCGACGCGCAGGGCGGCGACGCCCGCGAGGACGTCCGCCGTCGGGCGGTGACCCGTGCCGGACGCGGCGGGCGGCGACGCCCACGAAGACGCTCGCGGAGTTCCGGGGGCCCCACTTCGGGAGCCCTCTCATCCGCCTTTCACCCGGGGCTCATACGGTGGGCACCATGACGCAGGCGACTCCTCCCGGCTGGTATCCCGACCCGGGACAGACAAGTGACGGCCCGCCCACCGAGCGCTGGTGGGACGGCAACGCATGGACGGACCGGATCCGCGCCGCCGGGCCGGCCGCGCCCTGGGGTCCCCCGGCGTACCCGCCGGGGGCCGGGGCCCCGCCGGGCGCACCGGGCCGGCGCCGGCTGCGCACGGGCATAGCCGTCGCCGTCGCGGTCGCGGTGCTCGCCGGCATAGGCGGCGGCGTGTACGCGCTGACGAAGGACGACGGCGGCGAGACCACCGGCGCCGGCCCCCGGGTGCCGGGCGGGAAGGACGACCGGGGCGGTACGGGCGGCTCCGAGGACGGCACTCCCGGCGGCCCGGGCGGTCCCGACGGCCGGACGCCGTCGCCCGACCCGTCGGGGCGGCCGCCGACGGAGGACGGCTTCGCCACCGACGCGCTGAACGGCATCGCGATCCCGGTCCCCGACGGCTGGACCGGCCAGAGCGGGATGAGCGCCGCGGTGACCTCGGACGACTCCTACAAGTGCCCGGGCGACACCTCCAAGGAGTGCACCAAGGGCGGGGCGTACTCGGCGCCCGCGCTCGCCCTGAAGCTCAAGGCCACCACGCCCGAGGCGGCGGCCAAGGAGGACATCTCCAAGAACGCCGAGGAGTCCTACGGCGGCGCGTCCTACGGCAAGATCACCTCGCACGAGGAGCTGGCCTCCGAGGCGGTCACCGTGGCAGGGCGGAAGGGCTACCTGGTCCGCTGGAAGGTCGTGACGAGCAAGGGCGACGACGGCTACGTCCAGTCCCTGGCCTTTCCCGCGCCGGCGAACTCCGAGCAGCTGGTCGTCGTGCGCTTCGGCGTCGACGTCAGTACGAAGGCGGCCGTCATCGACGAGATGACCGAGGGCATCAAGCAGGCGGCGACCGGCGGCAGCGGCGAGAAGGTGTAGGCGGGGCGCAGGACCCGCCCGCACACGAGTCGGCCGGGTGGGGCTCCTCTCCGCTCAAGAGGAACCCCACCCGGCCGGGGTGCGCGCCGCCCCCGTCCCCACGGTGCGGCGCGGTCAGGCCGACGTCCGGTCATCCCGCGGACGGCGGCCTGGGTCTCAGGTCAGGCCGAGGGCCGGAATCACGACCGCCTCCACGAAGCCCTCCAGGTAGTCCCCGTCCGCGTACCGCCCCTCCAGGACGGGACGGACCCGCAGGACGCCCAGCAGCTGGGCCGGGATGTACTCCAGGGCCGGGTGGTCGGCGGCGATCTCGCCGCGCTCGACGGCGCGGGCGATCATCTCCTTGAGTTCGGCCACCTCGGGCTCGACGAGCGCGTCGCGCAGCGCCTTCTGGAGCTCCTCGTCCTGCATGACGGCGTGGCCGAGCGCCTGGAGCAGCTGGGTGTCGCCCGAGCGGTCCCCCGCCGTGCGCGCCGCCGCGCGCAGGTCCCCGGCGAGCGAGCCGGTGTCGATCCCGTGGAACCGCGGACAGCGGCTGGCCCGCAGCGCCGCCGCCACGAACTGGGGCTTGGTCTTCCACTGGCGGTAGAGCGTGGACTTGCTGCAGCGCGCGCTGGCTGCCACGCCCTCCATGGTCAGCGCCTCGTACCCGCATTCGCGGATCTGGGCGAGCACGGCGTCGTAGAACTCCTGCTCACGCTCGGGCGTGATCTTGGAGCGGCGCGAGGCGGCGACCGTCTCCGGTCCCTCCGCTGCCTGCGACGTCATGGCTCTTCTCCTCGCTCGTGTCGGGGGTCCGCTGCACCTGCTCGTCCAGTGTATCGATACGCCAGTGTACCGGTACGCCGACGTATCGGTACGCCGACGTATCGGTACACTGGCGTATCGGTACAGTGTCGTATCGGTACACTGGCGTATCGATGAGTCCTGGACAGGACCCACTCCCCCGAGTGGGCCTTGTCCTGGGCTCACCACGCACCACCCCACGCAAGACCGTCAGCAAAGGGGCCGGGGGATGGATTCCCAGACCGAGCCTGCAGACCGGCCGCCGGACGCGGCCGTAGGACGGACGCGCCCGCGTCCGCCGCACACTCCCGCACGGCCCGCGCCGCGGGACACCTCCGCGCGCCCGCCGCTCGTCCGCGAGCTGCTGCTCGTCGTCGGGCTGTTCGTCGTCTACAAGGCCGGCCGGCAGCTGGCGAACGGCCACACCGCCGAGGCCTTCCGCAACGCCCACCGCGTCTGGGACTGGGAGCGCGCCGCGCACCTGCCGGGCGAGGGCACGGTGCAGCACGCCCTGCTGCACGGCGACACGCTCGTGCACGTCGCGAACACCTACTACGCGACCGTCCACTTCCCGGCCACCGCGGCCTTCCTGGTCTGGCTGTACCTGCGGCGCCCGGCGCACTACGTGTGGGCCCGCCGGATCCTCGCCGCGGTCACCGCCGCCGCGCTCGTGCTGCACCTCGCGTTCCCGCTCGCCCCGCCCCGGATGCTGGGCGAGGCGGGGCTCGTCGACACCGGGCAGGTGTACGGGCCGACGGTGTACGGGGCGCGGCCCGCGACCGACTCGATGGCGAACCAGTTCGCGGCGATGCCGTCGCTGCACTTCGGCTGGGCGCTGATGGTCGCGGTCGGCCTGATCGTGGCGACCCGGTCCCGGTGGCGCCTGCTGTGGCTGCTGCACCCGCTGTTCACGCTGCTGGTGATCGTCGGCACGGCGAACCACTACTGGCTCGACGCCATCGCGGCCACCGCCCTGCTCGGCGTCGCCCTCGCCGTGATCCACCTCCCGCACCGGACGGTGACGACCGCCGGCCGCTCCCGCCACCTCGGCGGCCCCGGGAAGGCGGACTCCGTGCCGGAACTCGTGGGGGCCGGACGATGAGCGCCACTCTCACCGCCGTCGTCCTGTCGCTGTTCTCCGCGGTCGCCTACGCCGCGGCGGCGGTGGCCCAGGAGCGTCTCGCCGCCAAGGCCGCGGGGACCGGCGTCCTGCGCCTGTTCGGCAACAGCGCCTGGTGGTGGTCCGTGACGCTGAACGCGTCCGCCGCCCTGCTGCACGTCGCGGCCCTCAAGTACGGGCCGCTCACGCTGGTGCAGCCGCTCGGCGCGCTCACCCTCGTCGCGGCGGTGCCGCTCGGCGCCCGGGTGGCCGGACGCCGGGTCAGCGCGCCGGAGTGGCGCGGCACCGCGCTCACCCTGCTCGGCCTCGCGGCCCTGCTCGTCACGGCCTCGGGCCCCGCGCCGGACGACATCCTGAGCGTGCCCCAGGCGCTGGGCGTGGCCGCCACGACGGCGGTCGTCATCGGTGCGCTGTCCCGGCGGGGCGCCCGGCCCGGCCTGCGGCACGCGAGCGCCTCCGGCTTCGCCTCGGGTGTCGCGTCCGCCCTCACCCAGACCGTCACCGTCGCCGCGACGGACCGGACGGGACCGCTGCTCAGCGTCGAGGTCGTGGTGGTGGCACTGCTGGTCGCCGCGTTCGCGACCGGGGGGCTGCTGCTGTCGCAGACCGCCTACCGGGGCGGGCTCGGGGCGCCGCTGGCCGTGGTGACACTGGCCAACCCGGTCGCCGCCGCGGCCATCGGCCTCTCGCTGCTGGGCGAGCGGCTCCAGTACGGCGCGGCGGGTGTGCTGCTGGCCGGGGCGGGCGCCGCGGTCGCGGCCTGGGGTGTGGTGACGCTGTCGCGTTCGGCACCCGCGCCCGTCCCGGAGGACGAGCATCCCGTCGCCGCGGTGCTGGCGCTGGAGCCCGGATCGGCGGCGTACGAGCCCGCGCTCGTGCCCCGGCCGCCCCGTCGCGCGAGGCGCCACCTCACCCGGCTGTAGCGGCCTCGGGACTCCGCCGTCAACGCCGAACGGCGGCTGCCGGACGCATCGCGTCCACGCAGCCGCCGTCGGATCACCGTGCGGGTCATCCCAGTCCGCGGGAGTCCTGCTTCAGGGCCGTGTCGACCGTCAGGGCGGTCGCCACGACGAGGCTCAGCAGGGGCTCGGGGAGCTGGTAGTGGATCTGGAGGACGTAGTTGTCGGCCGTCGTGAACATCGTCTTCGCGAGGCCTTCCCAGGTCTTGGTGATCCGGGCGACCTCGTTGTCCGCGTGGTCGACGATCGCGAAGTTCCAGGCGCGCCAGTTCTCCGCCTTGATCGCGCCGATCTGCTGACCGTTGGCGTTGATCGCGAAGTTGATCTTCCCGATCATGTTCTGCTGCACGATCTCGCCGACGGGCTGTCCGTCCGGACGCGCCACCAGCACCCGCGACTTCAGGAACTTGCGGGGCCGGGTCAGCAGCAACTGCGGCTGACCGTAGGCGTCGCGGATCTCCAGCTTGTGCGTCATGAACTGGTCGAGGCTGGAGACGAACCGGAGGATCTTCTTCAGCATGTTCTGGCCGACCTGGACGACCGAGCCGAGCTGGTTGCCCTGCTGGTCCATGACCTTGTACTCGTTGGTCAGCTCGATCAGCTTGGCCTTCTGGTTCACCACCAGGACCGGCTCGGTGAACAGGGTGCCGCCCCCGGCGCCGCCGCCGGCCACCCCGGCCTGCTGCCGCACCTGGTTCTGCACGCGCGGGTCGGGACCCGCGACGGGCTGCTGGGCCGGCTGACCGTACCCCTGCTGCTGCTGCGGAGCCGCCTGCGCCTGCTGCGGGATCTGCGGCGTGCTCTGGCCCTGCTGGTCGGCGTTGGTGTGCTGGGTCCACTGGGAGCCGTCCCAGTAACGCAGCGTCTGGGCCGCCCCCTGGGGGTCCGGGTACCAACCTGCAGGAGTGTTCGAATGCGTGGTCACCGGGGCACACTACCTCGCTCGGCGCGGAAAGGAACGGGCGGCCGGGTAACCATCAGGCGGTCACGAGAGCGGGGTCGCTGACGCCCGGCCGGCCGTTCTCGACATGTCCGGCGAAGTGGCGCAGATACGCCGGATCCGCCTCGGACGTGACGCTCACGTCGTACCAGCGCCTGCTCGCCCGCAGGTCGACGGTGTGCCTGACGGTCGCGCCGGCCCGCACGCGGAACGTCCGCGCCTTGCCGCCGTAGCCGTCGCCGAGCCGCAGAGTCACCGCCTTGGAGCCCTTGTTGGTGAGGGTGAGCTCCAGGTCGTCCCCCGCGTGCCGCGCGGTCACCTCGGGTCCAGCGGCGCCGGCGGGCCCCCGGAAGGTGCGCAGGAAACCGTTCGGCCCGTGCACCGTGAGGTCGTAGGAACCGCCGGAGTACGCCGAGTTCCAGGTGTCCGAGACCGTCTTGCCGGCCTCGGTGGTGTAACTCCAGGGCCCGTCGGTGCGGTTGCCCGAGGTGACGAGGAAGGCGGCGCCCGCCTTGGCGCCCGAGGCGAAGGCGAGGGTGAACTTCCCGGTGGCCGCGTCCAGCGAACCGTCCACCAGCGGCGCGTACCGGAGCGGGCGGGCCGGCCGGGAACCGCGCTCCTGCTTCGGCAGGACGGGGTGTGCGGGCGGCGTGGGCACGTAGTCGGGGTGACGCTGGTTGTCCGGCGGCTCGTAGCCGTCGGTGTCCGGCAGCGCGACGGGACGGACGTCCTTGCGGGAGAAGTCGAACGCCGAGCTGAGGTCGCCGCAGACCGTGCGCCGCCAGGGCGAGATGTTGGGCTCGTGCACCCCGAAGCGGCACTCCATGAAGCGGATGATCGACGTGTGGTCGAGGGTCTCGGAGCAGACGTAACCGCCCTTGCTCCAGGGCGAGACGACGATCATCGGCACGCGCTGGCCGAGCCCGTACGGTCCCGCGGTGTGGCGCGTGTCCCCCTGGTAGAGGTCCGGGCCGACGTCGACCGTGGACTTGCCCTGGCCGGCGTTCTGCGGCGGGAACGGCGGCACGACGTGGTCGAAGAAGCCGTCGTTCTCGTCGTACGTGATGAACAGCGCGGTCCTGCTCCACACCTCGGGGTCGGAGGTGAGGGCGTCCAGGACCTGGGAGATGTACCAGGCGCCGTAGTTCGCGGGCCAGTTGGGGTGCTCGGTGAACGCCTCGGGTGCCACGATCCAGGAGATCTGCGGCAGCTTGCCGCCCTTGACGTCCGCCCTCAGCTGGTCGAAGAACCCCTCGCCCCTGCGGGCGTCGGTGCCGGTGCGGGCCTTGTCGTAGAGCGGGTCGCCGGGCTCGGCGTTGCGGTACTGGTTGAAGTACAGCAGCGAGTTGTCGCCGTAGTTGCCGCGGTAGGCGTCCTGGATCCAGCCCCAGGAGCCGTTGGCGTCCAGTCCGTCGCCGACGTCCTGGTAGATCTTCCAGGAGACCCCGGCCTTCTCCAGGCGTTCGGGGTACGTCGTCCAGTCGTAGCCGACCTCGTCGTTGCCGAGGACCGGGCCGCCGCCCTTGCCGTCGTTGCCGGTGTAACCCGTCCACATGTAGTAGCGGTTCGGGTCGGTGGAGCCGATGAACGAGCAGTGGTACGCGTCGCAGACGGTGAAGGAGTCGGCGAGGGCGTAGTGGAACGGGATGTCCTCGCGCGTCAGGTACGCCATCGTCGTGGACGACTTGTTGGGCACCCACTTGTCGTACTTGCCCTTGTTGAAGGCGGCTTGTCCGTCGTTCCAGCCGTGCGGGAGGTCCTGGATGAACTGGAGGCCCAGGTCGTCGGCGTCGGGACGGAAGGGCAGCACGTCCTTGGTGCCGTCCGACTGGTACCAGACCGGCTTCTTGCCCGTCGTGGTGGCCACCCGCGGGTCCCCGAAGCCGCGGACGCCTCGCAGCGAACCGAAGTAGTGGTCGAAGGAACGGTTCTCCTGCATCAGGACGACGATGTGCTCGACGTCGGCGATCGTGCCGCTGCGATGCCCGGCGGGTATCGAGGCGGCCTTGGCGATGCTGTCGGACAGCGCGGTGAAGGCCGCTGTGCCGCCCGCGAGTTGGAGGAAGCGACGCCGATTCACTGGGGGCATGGGTGGGTGACCTCTGTCCTGACGGGGCGCGGATGCCGGGTGCTGGGGGAACGTGCGCGAATGGAGTGTTCCAAGAGCACCAAACGTCGGGGAAGGGTCGCGTGGCATCCACGTGAAAGACAGCGGTACGTGCGGCCAACGGTTTCGGCCAGGGGAATTCGGGGCCTCGCAAGGGGGTCGCGGCCTGCCCCGTGAGCATCGCCCAGGGGGCTGCCGTGAGCCCGCGGACGCGGCACACGGGGCATGACGAGCGGGCCGGACACTCCGTGCTCCCGGTGACCGGCCCGACCGTGCGGCCGTAGGCAGGGCCCGCCGCCCGCCCGGTCACGTCCGCGGCCGGCGGGCCGTCGGTCAGGCCGTCCGCTCCGCCAGTTCCGCGGCGACGTCGTGCCCGAACAGGCCCGGAAGTCCCCCGGTGTGCACGAACACGGTGCGCCGGCCCGGCCGGATGTCGCCGTCCGCGACGGCCGCCGCGAGGCCGGCCAGGGCCTTGGCGGTGTAGACCGGGTCCAGGATCACGCCCTCGCACAGCGCCGCCGCTCGCAACGCGGAGGAGGCCGCGGGCGTGAGAAGTCCGTAACCGTCGCCGACCTGGTCGTGGCGCAGGCGCAGCGCCGACGCGTCGACGGCGCCGTCCGACACCTCGCCCGCCAGGGCGGCGACGCGGGCGCCGAGGTCCTGGACGGCGCCGACGTCCACGCCGAGGACCCGGTCCGCGCCCAGTGCGGCGACCATCCCCGCCATGGTGCCGCCCGAGCCGCCCGCGACGACCACGTGCTCCACGTCCGGCAGTTGCCCGCGCAGTTCACGGCCGCCTTCGAGGTAGCCGAGCGCCCCGTTCCGGTCGCTCCCGCCGAAGGGCAGCACCTCGACCCGCTCGCCCTGTGCGGTCAGTCCGGCGGCGGTGTCCGCCACGGCCCGGTCCAGGCCGGCGGCGTCGACGTCCCCGGCCCACACGACCTTCGCCCCCAGCAGACCGTCGAGGCTGAGGTTCCCGGTCCTGCCCTGCGGGCCGTCGCCGCGCAGGACCAGCACCGCCTTCAGCCCCAGCCGGCGGCTCGCGGCGGCCGTCAGCCGCGCGAAGTTGCTCTGCGCACCACCGCTGGCCACCAGGACGGTCGCCCCTCGGCCGACGGCCTGGCCGCAGCTGAACTCCAGCTTGCGCACCTTGTTGCCACCGCCCCCCAGCCCGCTCAGGTCGTCGCGCTTGAGCCAGAGGTCGTCGGGGCCGAGGCCGAGGTGCGCGGCCAGTCGCGGTGCCGCCTCCAACGGTGTCGGCCAGGTGCCGAGAAGCACCCGGGGAGCGGTGGTGGGTCCACTGTCGCTGGCGGTCATGGCCGGCCTTTCGCTGTACTTGGCCTGAACAGGCTGTGCGGGGGCCCGCGCTCGCACACCCGCGGGTGGCCGGCCGGTGCGGTTGCGGCGGGGAGGAACGGGGCACCGGCCCATCATGCCGCTCCGCCCGCCCGCTCCGCGAAAGCGGCGCCGCCGCCCGCGCCGCCACGGCAACCGGCGGCCCCGGGAGCCCGGTCAGCACAGGTCCCGAGACCGGGGACCCGGCACGCGCCGCCCGGCGGGGAACGCGCCTCAACCGACCAGGCGGCGGCGCCAGTCCAAGGGCGTCACGGTGATGGCGCGGCCCGGGTCGCGGTCCCAGGCGGCGGGCAGACCGACCGCGTCCAGGGCCGCCACGATCTCGTGCCCGACGGCCGCGGTGGTCTCCGGCGATCCGTCGAAGCCGCCGTAGAGGAGCATGAGGCCCTGGCCGGCCGCCGCGGAATCCGTGCACTGGGAGTGGAAGTAGACGAACCCGCGGGCGTCGCGCGGCCCCTCGGCGCCTATCTCGGACTGGCCGCAGGTGCGGCAGCACGTGAAGTTCTCGCGGGCGGTGATGCCGGCGTCCTGGAGGGCGGTGAAGGCACGGGTGAGCCGCTCGGGGTCGGTCTCGCCCTCCCAGGACGCCTGCTCCGCCACCCGCTCCAGCCACATCCGGTCGGCCAGCGCCTCGGCCTGCGCGCGCGACACGGGCCTGCGGTCCGGTCCGGCCAGGAACTCCTCGGCGGTCTCCGCCAGTTCGGCGCGGGTGGCGTAGCCGCCGACCAGCACCTCGCGGACGCGCCGCTCCAGTTCCGCGCGCTCGTCCGCGTCCAGGCCGAGCGGCGGCACCTCGCGCTCGGGTCCCATGTCCAGCGGCGACCACGCCGGACCGGCGTCCCACCCGGGCTGCCGACGGGCCCAGCCGGTCAGCACCGCGATCACGTCCTCGGCGCGGCCGACGGCGGCCTGGAAGTGCCGGTCGGCGGCGCCGTCGCGGTGCTCCACCGTGTAGTCGCCGCCGTCCTCGTGCCAGACCTGGGCGAAGACGTCCGGCAGGTCGGGTATGCGCTGGAGCACCAGGAACCGGTCGCCGTCCCCGCCGATGCGCCGGACGAGCCCGGCCAGTTCCTCCGCGGACACGCGGACGTGCCGCCGCGCGCCCTCCGTCCGCACCACGATCTCGATCATGCGCAGACTCTGGCACACGGCACTGACAACGGACCCCCGGCAACCGGCACACGGCACACGGCACTGACAGTGGACTACCGGCGTCCGGCACACGGCGCCTCGGGACCGCCCGGGGAACCGGCCGCGCCCCGGCATCCGGCCCACCGGGCTTCGGGGCCAACCGGGGACACGCCCCGCACCCGGCTGTCGCACGTCCTGACCAGTCGGTCTCAGCACGCCTTCCGCGAGACGGAAGCGCCGTTGCGGCCCCGTGACGCCCTCCCCGACGATGCCACCACCACGAGACACGGGAGCCGCAAAGATGCCGCACACCACCGCCTTCGCCAGGAACCAGTGGTACGTCGTCGCCTACTCCGAGGAGGTGGGGCGGGAGTTGCTCGGGCGGACGGTCCTGGGCGAGCCGCTCGTCCTCTACCGCACCGAGGACGACGGGACGGCCGTCGCGCTGGCCGACCGGTGCGTGCACCGCCGCTTCCCGCTCTCGGAGAGCCGCCTCGACGGCGACAGGATCGTGTGCGGCTACCACGGCTTCACGTACGACACGACGGGCGCCTGCGTGTACGTGCCGGGCCAGAAGCGCATCCCGCGCACCGCCCGGGTCGCCGCCTACCCGCTGGTCGAGCAGGACTCCCTGGTCTGGGTCTGGATCGGCGACCCGGCCCTCGCCGACCCGCTGACGATCCCCCGGGCGACGCATCTCGCCGACCCGGACTGGGTCACCGTCCGCGGCATGGAGCCGATCGACGCCGACTACGGCCTCCTCGTCGACAACCTGCTCGACCTCTCCCACGAGACCTATCTGCACGGCGGCTACATCGGCACGCCCGAGGTGGCGGAGACACCCATCAGGACCGAGGTCGACGAGGGCGCCGGGATCGTCCGGGTCAGCCGGCACATGGACGACGCCGAGTGCCCGCCGTTCTACGCCCGTTCGACCGGCATCGAGGGCCGCATCACCCGCTGGCAGGACATCGAGTACCACGCGCCCTGCCTGTATCTGCTGCACAGCCGGATCGCTCCGGCCGGGGTGCTGCCAGATGCGGACGGCAGCGACCCGAACGGCTTCCACACCGAGATCACGTACGCGATCACGCCGTCGGGCGACGGTCACGTCTACGACTTCTGGGCGGTGTCCCGCGACTTCGCGCGTGACGACGACGAAGTCACCTCGTTCCTGCGGGACTTCAACCACAAGGTCGTCATGCAGGACGTGGACGCGCTCAACCTGCTCCAGCGGGCGCTGGGTTCGGAGCGGGCCGGCTACCAGGAACTCAGCATCAACATCGACACCGGCGGTCTCGCCGCCCGGCGCATCCTCGCCCGGCTGGTCGAGGAGGGCGACAAGCCCGTGGAGCGCGTCCAGTGACGTCCCCGGCCGGCGAGGTCTACCGCGTCGACTGGCTCCCCGGCACCGACCTGCTGCACGGCACCTGCCACTGCGGCGCCGAGCACACCTCCCAGGACCCCGTCGAGATGTGGGAGTGGATGCTCGCCCACCCCGAAGGACACACACTCACACTCCGAGGACACGGCTGATGACCCCGTACGAGACCGAACTCGTCGTCGCCCGGCGGGAGTCCGCGGCCGACGGCGTCCTCGCCCTGACGCTGCGCCGGGCGGACGGCGGAGAACTCCCCGCCTGGCAGCCGGGCGCCCACATCGACGTGGTGCTCGGCCCCGGACTGGAGCGGCAGTACTCCCTGTGCGGCGATCCGGCGGACCGGCACGGCTGGCGGATCGCGGTGCTGCGCGAGCAGGACGGGCGCGGCGGCTCCGACCACGTGCACACCCGGCTCGGCGAGGGGGACCGGGTGCGGGTCCGCGGCCCGCGCAACCACTTCGCCCTCGAACCCGCACCCCGCTACCGCTTCGTCGCCGGCGGAATCGGCATCACCCCGATCCTCCCGATGCTGGCCGCCGCCGGGACGGCGGGCGCCGAGTGGACCCTGCTGTACGGCGGCCGGACACGCGCGTCCATGGCGTTCACCGGCGAACTGGCCCGGTACGGCGACCGCGTCCGGATCGCCCCGCAGGACGAGTCGGGGCTGCTCGACCTCACCGCCGAACTCGCCGGTCCGCCCGACGGGACCCTCGTCTACTGCTGCGGGCCGGGTCCACTGCTGGACGCGGTGGAGGAGCTGTGCCCGGCCGCGCGACTGCGCGTCGAGCGCTTCCGGCCGAAGGTCCCGGAGGAGGCGGGCGCGGACGGTGCGTTCGAGGTCGTCCTGGAGCGCAGCGGCCGTACCCTGACCGTCCCCGCGGGCGTGTCCGTCCTGGACACCGTGCTGGCCGCCGGTGTCGAGGTGCTCCACTCCTGCATCGAGGGCACCTGCGGGACCTGCGAGACGGACGTCCTGGAGGGCGTCCCCGACCACCGCGACTCGGTCCTCACGGAGGAGGAGCGGGCGGCGGGCGAGACCATGCTCGTCTGCGTGTCCCGGTGTCGCGGGAAGCGGCTCGTGCTCGACCTGTGACGGGGAAGTACGCCTACACGCGGGCTGCCGCCGCGGGCAGCGGCGGCAGCGGAATCCGGCGCGACCGGTCGCCCGCGCGGGGCGCCCCGCGCTTCGCCGAGCCGCGGACCCCGGTGTACGGGCAGGCCCGGGCGGCGCGCGGGGCGTCCGCGAAGATCACGACAGATATGCCTCCACCTCACTGAACTGGGCGGCGGGCCAGCCGGTGTTGGCGGTCACGTGCAGCCGCAGGTACCGCAGATTCGTGCCGCTGGGCAGGCTCACGGTCACCGTGTTCCCGCTCGCGGGGTCGAAGCGGTAGTCCTGAGGCGCGACCACGGTCGCGTATGCGGAGCCGTCGGTGCTGCCCTGGACGGACAGGGTCTGGGTGCGCGCCTGCCAGGCCGCCGCCGGGGGCAGCTTCAGCACCGCCCGGCGGACGCCCTGCGCCGAGCCGAGGTCGACCGTCCAGCTCTGCGGAAAGGCGTTGTTGGCGGACTCCCAGTAGGTGGTGGCGTCACCGTCGACGGCCTTGCCCGGTGTGTAGACGTCCTGCGAGCCGCTCGCGGTGGCCGGGCGGCCCTTCGCGAGGTTGCGGGCCGGGTCGGGGTCCGGGTTCCCGGAGCCGGGCTGCGGCCAGGCGGAGCAGTTCGACCAGGTGCTGCTCCAGCCGGAGTTGCCGCCGCCGTCGGTGAGGGTGAAGGTGCCCGAGCCGCTCGGGTAGGGGCAGTTGTAGATCCCCGCCGCGCCGACCCCGGACGCCCGTACGTTGCTGAACCGGGCCGCGCCGGGCGTCTCGGCCTGGACCACGACCGTGCCGACCTTGCTCACCGTGGCACCGTCCACCGTGATGTTCCTGGTGGCGAGGCCCCGGCCGCCGCCCGAGACGAACTCGAAGGCGCTGTAGGGGCTGTCGGTGATGGTGGTCCCCGTGATGTCGACACGCGCCTCGATCGCGCTGTCGTAGGCGTCGACGCGCAGCGCGCCCATCGGGTGGCCCCAGTTGGGGTTCATCGCACCGGTGCGCACGAGGGTGTTCCCGGAGACCGTGATGGTTCCGGCGAGCGGGGAGAAGGGGTCGAGGAACTTCTGGTTGGAGATCGCGATGCCGCTGCCGAGGGCGTTGGTGTCGGAGACGAGATTGTTCTTCACGGCGATGTCGGTGCCGCCGTAGACGGCGATGCCGTTGGCGAGGTTCGGCTGGGTGACGGTGTTGTTCTCGAAGCTGCTGTCGGTGTCCGGCGCGTTGAGGGACCACATGGCGAGCGCGTCGTCGCCGTTGTTGCGCAGGAAGTTGTTGCGGACGCGGACGCCGCGCGCGTTCCCGTTGAGGTTGAGGCCGTCGGCCGTGGTGTCGAGGATGCGGTTGTTCTCGACGACGAGGTTGTCGTTGTTGCCGGTCAGCCAGAGGCCGACCTTCAGGTGCTGGATCCACATCCCGGAGACGCCGGAGTTCGGCCCGAGCGAGCCGTTGACGAAGTTGTCCGGGGTGGAGTCGACGCGCTCGGTGACCTCGCCGACGACCGCGAAGTCCTTGATGCGGACGTTTCCGGAGGAGCCGGTCTGGTCGATGAAGCGCGAGGTGTGGACGACGGAGTGCCAGTTGCCGGCGCCCTGGAGGGTGACGTTCGCGACGCCGCTGAGGGAGGACGTGACGCGGTAGTCGCCCGGCGGGATCCAGACGACTCCGCCCCGGGCGGCGGAGATCGCGTCCCGGAAGGCCTGGGTCGAGTCGCCCTGGCCGCCGGGGTCGGCGCCCTTGTCGGTGACGGACACCGATCCCGCGGGCCGGCCGGCGGCGGCGGCCACCTGCTCGAAGTCGGCGACGTCCACGGTGACCTGGGTGGAGACGGCCTGGAGGGCGACCTTGTCGCCGGCGGCCACGTCGCGGCCGAGGAGCAGCCGGGCGTTGTCGTAGAAGTGGTGGGTCCTGGCGCCCGCGATCCAGGAGGTGTCGACGTAGGAGTACTTGGAGGTGACGGTGAGCGGCTTGGCGAGCTTGGTGCCGTTGACGTAGACGTCGAGGGTGCCGGACTGGCCGTCGGGCACGCTGTAGGCGACGTTCACGGCGTTGGCGGCGCGCGGCACGGTGAACTCGACGCGCTGCCCCGTGGCCAGGCGGACGGCCTGGCGCCCGGACGCCTCGGAGGCGAGGGTCCCCTGGGTGTAATCGGGGCCGATCCGGGTGCCGGTGGAGGTGGCGGACTCGGCCTCGACCGAGGTGAAGGGCAGGTCGGCGCCTGCGGCGGAGGCCGCCGGATGCGCCGGTCCGGCGCCGAGCAGGCCGGCGGCGAGGGCGACGGCGACGGCCGCCGTGGTCGACACGCGCCTGACAGGTCTGGACATGGCTGATCCCTTTCGTGGTGGGGGGGTGCCGGGACAGCGGGGTGGTGCGGCGGCCGGGCCGCGGTGTCAGGCGCGCAGCCAGGCCGCCGTGTCGCGGGGCAGGCGCCCGTCGGTGTCCAGGGCGCCGCTGGCGAGCAGCAACTCGCCGTGCGGGGGGAGTCGGGCCGGTCGGTCCGAGAGGTTGACCACGCAGAGCGTGTCGTCGCCGCGGGCGAAGGCGAGGACGCCGTCGGGTGCGGGCAGCCAGGTGAGCGGGCCGTCGCCGAGGCCGGGCCGGGTGCGGCGGACGCGGAGCGCCTCGCGGTAGAGACTCAGCATGGAGTCGGGGTCCCGGGCCTGGCGGTCGGCCGCGTACGCGGGCCAGTTCGCGGGCTGCGGGAGCCAGGGGTCCCCGCCGAACCCGGCGTGCGGCGCGTCGGCGAGCCACGGCAGCGGCACGCGGCAGCCGTCGCGGCCGGGGTCGGTCCCGCCGGAGCGGTGGTGCATCGGGTCCTGGATGTGCTCGCGCGGTATCTCGGCCTCGGGCAGGCCGAGTTCCTCGCCCTGGTAGACGTAGACGGCGCCGGGAAGGGCCAGGGAGAGCAGGGCGGCGGCACGGGCGCGCCGGCTGCCGAGGGCGAGGTCGGTGGGCGTGCCGAAGGCTTTGGCCGTGAAGTCGAAGCCGGTGTCCGCGCGGCCGTAGCGGGTCACCGTGCGGGTCACGTCGTGGTTGCACAGCACCCAGGTGGCGGGCGCGCCGACCGGTGCGTGCTCGGCGAGGGTCTCGTCGATCGAGGTGCGCAGCCGCCCGGCGTCCCAGGGGCAGGACAGGAAGGAGAAGTTGAAGGCGGTGTGCAGTTCGTCGGGGCGCAGGTAGCGGGCGAAGCGTTCGGTGTCGGGCAGCCACACCTCGCCGACGAAGATGCCGTCGTACGCGTCGGCGACGGCCCGCCACGAGCGGTAGATGTCGTGGAGTTCGTCGCGGTCGACGTACGGGTGCGGATCGCGGCCCTCGACGAAGTCGGGCAGCTCCGGGTCCTTGGCGAGCAGCGCCGCCGAGTCGATCCGGACGCCCGCCACACCGCGCTCGAACCAGAAGCGCAGCACGTCCTCGTGCTCCTGCCGGACGGCCGGGTGTGCCCAGTTGAGGTCGGGCTGCTCAGGGGTGAACAGGTGGAGGTACCAGTCGCCGTCGGGCAGCCGGGTCCACACGGGTTCGGCGGAGCCCGCGAACTGCGACGGCCAGTCGTTGGGCGGGAGTTCACCGTGCTCGCCGCGTCCGGGCCGGAAGTGGAACAGCTCCCGCTCCGGGCTGCCGGGTCCCGCCGCGAGGGCGGCGCGGAACCAGGGGTGCTGGTCGGAGACGTGGTTGGGCACGATGTCGACGAGGGTGCGGATACCCAGTTCGCGGGCTTCCGCGATGAGTTTCTCGGCGTCCGCGAGGGTGCCGAAGGCGGGGTCGATGACCCGGTAGTCGGCGACGTCGTAGCCGCCGTCGGCCAGGGGTGACAGGTACCAGGGGTTGAACCAGAGGGCGTCCACGCCGAGTTCGGCGAGGTACGGGAGTCTGGCGCGGACGCCCGCGAGGTCGCCGGTGCCGTCGCCGTCGCCGTCCGCGAAGCTGCGGACGTACACCTGGTAGATGACGGCGGAGCGCCACCACTCGTCCTGCGTGCGGGCAGGGGAAGGCTGTCCCACTGTGCCTACCTTTCTGTGAAGCCGTACGGGGGGTGGCGTCAGCCCTTGGTGCTGCCCGCGCTGATACCGGCGATGATGTGCCGCTGGAACACCAGGAACATCAGGACCATGGGGATGCTGGCGATCACCATGGAGGCGATGAGGACGGTCAGCGGGATGTTCTGCGAGAGCTGGACGAGGGCCACGCTGATGGGCTGCTTGTCGGTGTCGGAGAAGACCATCAGCGGCCAGAGGAAGTCCTGCCAGACCGCCACCAGCGCGAAGATCGACACGACGCCCAGCACCGGCCGGGACATGGGCAGCACGATCGACCACAGGGTGCGCAGCCGGCCCGCGCCGTCGATCTCGGCGGCCTCCAGGACGTCGCGCGGGATCTGGTCGAAGAAGCGCTTGAGCAGATAGAGGTTGAAGGCGTTGGCCACGGCGGGCAGCCAGATGCCGAGCGGGTCGTTGAGCAGGCTGGTGTGGATCAGCGGCAGGTCGGCGACCGTGAGGTACTTCGGTACGACCAGGGCCTGGGCCGGGACCATCAGGGTGGCGAGGATGCCGCCGAGGATCACGTTGCCGAAGGCCGGCTTCAGCTTGGACAGCGCGTAGGCGGCGGCCGTGCAGAACACGAGCTGGAGGATCCAGGCGCCGGTCGCCTGGACGACCGTGTTCCACAGGTGCGTGGGCAGGTCCATCAGGTCCCAGGCGTCGGTGTACCCGGTCAGGCTCCAGTGCTCGGGCACGAGGGTCGGCGGGGTGCGCACCACCTCGTCCGGCGACTTCATCGCGCCGGACACCATCCAGTACACGGGGAAGAGGAAGGCGACCGCGAACAGCAGGACCACGCCGGTGAAGACGGTCCAGTAGACGGCCCGGCCGCGGGGGCGGGCGAGGGTGAGGGGCGAGACCAGCGTGCGGGTGCTCATGAGTCCTCGCCTCCCGAGCGGGTCAGCCTCAGATACACGGCGGAGAACACGGCGAGCAGGACGAGCAGCATCACGCTGAGCGCGCAGGCGCCGCCGAAGTCGTTGTAGAGGAAGGCGTACTTGTAGATCAGGTACAGCACGGTGACGGTCGCGTTCTCGGGGCCGCCGCCCGTGATCACGAAGGGTTCGGTGAAGATCTGCATCGTGGCGATGATCTGCAGCAGCATCAGCATGAGGATGATGAAGCGGGTCTGCGGGATCGTCACGTGCCGGACGCGCTGGAGCAGATTGGCGCCGTCGAGTTCGGCGGCCTCGTACAGCTCTCCCGGGATGCCCTGGAGCGCGGCCAGGTAGATCAGGACGGTGCCGCCCATGTTGGCCCAGGTGGCGACGATCACGAGGGAGACGAGCGCGGTGTCGGCGCCGTTGGACCAGTTCGAGGTCGGCAGGTGCAGGAAGCGCAGCGCCTCGTTGGCGAGGCCCGCCCCGGGGTCGTAGAACCACTTCCACAGGAGCGCGCTGACCACGGGCGGGATCATCACCGGCAGGTAGACGACGACCCTGAAGAAGGCTTTGGCGTGCCGGAGTTCGTTGAGGACCAGCGCCATCACGAAGGGGACGGCGAAGCCGATGAGCAGGGCGAGCAGGGTGAAGGTGAGGGTGTTGCGCCAGGCGGCCGAGAACTCCGGGTCGTGGAAGACCCGGGTGAAGTTGGCGGTGCCGACCCACTCGGCGCCGGCTCCCGGGGTGTACTTCTGGAAGGCGATCACGACGGCGCGGACCGCCGGGTACCAGGAGAACAGCGCGAAGCAGAGCAGCCCGCCGGTCAGGAAGGCGTAAGCGCGCGACTGGTCGGCCAGGCGCCGGCGCCACGGACTCCCCGTCCGGCGCCCGGCCGGCCGCGCCGCCTCCGGCACGCCGGTGGCGGCCGGAGGCGGGACGAGGGGCTTCGATGCGGTCTTCATGTACGGGGTCAGCCTCGGGCCAGGATGGAGTCGATCTTGCCGGAGGCGTCCTTGAGCAGCTTGTCGATGTCGGCGTCCTTCTTGGTGAGCACCGCGGAGACGGCGCCGTCCAGGACGGAGTAGATCTGCTGGGCCTGCGGCGGCTCGATCTTCATCTCCAGGCTCTGGTTGCCGTCGAGGAACGCCTGGTAGTTCTCCACCGGCACATTGGCGTTGGCCTTCTTGACCTCCTGGTCCTTGGCGTCTGCGGCGCCGGTGAACAGCCGCGGCTCGGGCAGGCCGACCGGGGCGTCGTTCTTCTTGGCGCGGGCGTAGTCGCCGAGGAAGCCGTCGCCGGGCGTCAGGAACATGTGGTCGAGCCACTTGAGGCCGGCCTTGATCTGCGCCGGGGTGTCCTTCTTGTTGAACATGTAGCCGTCGCCGCCGATGAGCGTGCCCTTGCCGCCGGGCATCGGGGCGAGCGCCAAGTCCTTGTAGTTGCCGCCCTTCTCCTTCACCAGGATCGGGATGTTGTCCGGCGCGGAGAGGTACATGCCGAGCTTGCCCGAACCCATCAGCTGCTGGACGTCGTTGATGACGAGGAGCTGCTTGCTGCCCATGGAGTCGTCGCTCCAGCGCATGTCCTTGAGGTTCTGCAGGACGGCCTTGCCCTCGGGGGTGTCGACGGTGGCCTTCTTGCCGTCCTCGCTGACCACGTTCCCGCCCTGGGAGTACATCTCGGCGGTGAAGTGCCAGCCGCCCTGGTTCTGGGCGCTGTAGTCGGCGTAGCCCACGGTGCCGTCGCCGAGCCCGGCTATCCTCTTGGCGGCGGCGCGCAGTTCCTCCCAGGTCGCCGGGGGCTTGTCGGGGTCGAGGCCCGCCTTCTCGAAGAGCTTCCTGTTGTAGATGAGGCCCATCGAGTAGCCGGTGCGCGGGATGCCGTAGACCTTGCCGTCGACGGTGTAGATGTCGCGCAGCTGCTGCTGGATGGTGTCGTAGCTCTTGAGGTCCTTCACGTACGGCGTCAGGTCGGCGGCCTGGTTGATGTCGACGACGTGCCGGGCGTCGGTGAAGTACGTGTAGAAGACGTCCTCCATCTGACCGCCGGCGAGTTTGGCGTCGAAGGTCTTGGGGTCCTGGCACGGGAAGGCGTCATGGGCGACGACGTCGATGTCCGGGTTCTGCTTCTCGAAGGCCTTGATGTCGGCCTCGAAGAACGAGCGGTCGACCTTGGCGCTCTTGGGCGGCATGCAGTTGACCGTGATGCGGGTCTTGCCGCCCGCGGCGTTGTCGTCGTCGGAACCGCAGGCGCTCACGGCGGTGAGCGTGAGGGCCGAGGCCACGAGTGCGGTACAGGTACGGCGGAACCCGGTGCTTCTCATCGGTGGACCCCTTTGGGCAGGCGCATGGAAGGCCCACGGCGGCACACCGGGCGGTGCGCGGCCGTGTCTGGCGCCGCAAACTCAAGCACCACCGACATCGGTCCGCAATATGTCGCGCAGAATCTGTAATTATTTGACAGCGACGTGGATCTCCGTGGCGTCACGCTTGCACGAAAGAGCCCCAGGCCGGTGCGGCGTTTGCGCTGCGGGGCGCACCGGCGCCGTCGGACACCGCACGGCCGCGGGCGCGGGACGCCGGCCCGCTTCCGCGGGGCGGACAGGCGCGCTCCGCGCCGGTGGAGATGTCGCGTCCGGGTGGCCGACCGAGTCACCGTCGGTACGGGACCGGCCCTTGGCACTCCCCGTCACTCACGGGGTGACCGCGCGTCGGCCCCCGGGTCAGTCCCGGGTCACTCCGGGCCGGCCGCACGGCGAGGGTCTTCGCGTCGGTCGCAAGCCGGTCCCACCGGGGGCCTCCGCGTCGTTCGCGAGCCGTCCCACCGTGGGCTTCCGCGTCGTTCACCGGCCCTCCGTACGGCGGGAACCGGGTTCTCCCCGTCAGTCGCGCGGCGGCTGCGCGGTCGACCCGCGAACCACCAGCTCCGGTTCGAACAGCAGCTCCTCGGCGGGGACGGAGCTGCCGCCGATCTGGGCGTTCAGCAGCTCGACGGCCGCGCGCCCCATGGCCTCGATGGGCTGGCGCACGGTGGTCAGCGGAGGCTCGGTGCAGTTCATGAACGCGGAGTCGTCGTAGCCGACGACCGAGACCTGCGAGGGGACGGCGAGTCCCTTGCGGCGCGCGGCCCGCACCGCACCCAGCGCGAGCGGGTCGCTGGCGCAGATGATGCCGGTGACCCCCCGGTCCAGCAGCCGCGCGGCCGCCGCCTGCCCGCCCTCCAGGGAGAACATCGCGCGGGCGATGTGCTCGTCGGGCAGGTCGGCGCCGAACGCGCGGGCCGCCGCCAGCTTGCGCTGCGAGGGCATGTGGTCGGCGGGGCCCAGCACCAGGCCGATCCGCTCGTGCCCCAGTGAGGCCAGGTGGCGCCAGGCCTGCTCGGTGGCGACGGCGTCGTCGCACGAGACGCCGGGGAAGCCGAGGTGCTCGATGGACGCGTTGACCAGGACGACCGGGATCTTGCGGTCGGCGAGCCGGCGGTAGTGGTCGTGCGGCGCGTCGGCCTGCGCGTAGAGACCGCCCGCGAAGACGACGCCGGACACCTGCTGCTGGAGCAGCAGCTCGACGTAGTCGGCCTCGGAGACGCCGCCCTTGGTCTGCGTGCACAGGACCGGCGTGAGGCCGAGCTGCGCGAGGGCCCCGCCGATGACCTCGGCGAACGCCGGGAAGATCGGGTTCTGGAGTTCGGGCAGGACGAGGCCCACCAGCCGCGCCCGCTCCCCGCGCAGCTGCGTGGGGCGCTCGTAGCCGAGCACGTCGAGCGCGGAGAGCACCGCCTGCCGGGTGGCGTCGGAGACTCCCGGCTTGCCGTTGAGCACCCGGCTGACCGTCGCCTCGCTGACCCCGACCTTCTTCGCCACCTGAGCAAGTCGTCGCGTCATGCGCGCAAGAATAGCGCAAGCCATGCAAACGACTTGCGCTGCTCCGTGAAGTCGTTCGCACCCCGGCCGGGGTGCGGTCTCCCCTTCGCCGAACGGCTTGCGTCGGCCCTTCGGGCGGCTTGCGTCGGGCCGGCCGGGGCTGCCGATCCGGCATCGCGCACAGGCGTGCGGTCACCGGCGGGCGGGCCGCGCGTCCGGTGGGAGTCGGGCTCGTCCGACTGGCCTCCGCCATACCTGAGTGGCGGATCATCACCGCCCGGAGGGCCGTCTCGTCGGGGAGCGCTCACGCAGGTCGCCGATCGGCGGGAGCGGCGGGAGCGGCGGGAGCGGCGGGAGCATGAACGAACGAGACGGCGTCACTATCGAGGAAGCGGTGCGCGCCATGGCACGTCCGCGCTGCACCCCTCACCGAACAGCGGAACAGGGGCGGGCGCCGCTAGACGACCCGCAGGTGCGCGGCTCCGTGGCGGGCCGGGCGGGTCCTGTGCGGGGCGGACGGCGGGCGGCGCGTCTCGCGCAGGACGAGGGTCATCCGCGTATAGCCCATGCCCTGAAGGGTCTTGGGGGTCTCGCCGATGATCCGACAGTCGGTGCGGCCCCAGCGCGGGTCGGGGTGCACGAGCGGACGCACGGCGCCGTCCTGCTCCACGCCCTCCGGGCCCACCGCGCGGATCCAGTGCGGCAGCCCCTGCCGGTAGGCGGCCTCCATGAGGGGGTCCTGGGCGATGTCCCGGCGGATCGACTGCAGGCCGCGGTCCTGGCCGTGCCGCTCCACGGCGGCCGCGAAGTGCGCCAGCATCGGCAGGCACCAGCTCGACTCGTGCTCGCCGAGCACCGTGCCCGCGTCGGGGTGGAACAGGACGAACCGCAGGAAGTTGTCGCCCGGCATGGCCGTCGGATGCGGGCCGACCCCGCGGAAAAGTGTCTCGAACGCGGCGTTGGACAGGACGACGTCCCACCGGTGGTCGAACACGACCGACGGGTAGGGGAGCGCCTCGAGCAGCGTGGCGTAGTCCTGGAGATACGCCTGAGCCTCGAGACTCTCGGGGACGGGCCGCGGCTGTGACCGCTGCCCTCCTGCCTGGTACGCCATCGGGAGGTCACCCCTCTTGCCTATGCGGCCTTCACGCGGCGCCCTGATCCTGGTGCCCTGACCGGAGTCGTGTCAACTATCGTGGCATTTGGCGCCTGTTGACGGCTGAATCTCGCCACAGTTGTGGCGAGACCTGGATGCGGGTTCGAACATGCGGCTACTCTCCGGTTGGTTCCTGAGTATCTTGTGAGAGACCTGAGAGAGACGTAGGAGAACTGTCGGTGACGGATGGCTTCGAGGTTCCGGGCGCCACGGCGACGGTTCTGCTGCCGGCCGTCGTGGCCCGGGTCACCGCACTCGCCGACCGGCTCGGCGTACCGCACGGCGAGATCTTCGACGTGCGCCGGCTGTCGGCCGAGTCCGGCGTCTCCGAACCGGTGGTCAAGGCGCTGCTGAGCGGCCGGCCCGCCGGGGAGCCCGATCTTCAGACGCGCTTCCTCCAGCGCTTCGACCTGCTGCGCCGCACCCGCCTCAAGCCCAACGGACGCAAGTACACCCAGCAGGAGATCGCCGACGGCGCCGGGATGTCGCGCCAGCAGGCGGGAGCCCTGATCAACGGCGACCGGCGCCCCACGATGGAGCACTGCGACGCGATCCAACGCTTCTTCCGCGTGCACGCCGGATTCCTGACGGCCGAGGACCCCGAGGCGCTCGCGAGCGCCCTCCAGCGCTGCGAGCAGGAACTCCTCCAGCAGCTCGCCGACCGTGAGCGGGCGGCGGCCCTCGCGGCCGACGACCCGCTGGAGCGCCTGCTGCAGGACCACGGTGTCCGCGGTATCGCCTGGCGGGCCGCACAGCTGCCCACGGACCAGCACCGGGACAAGGTCGCGGAATGGCTGGACATGCTCCTGGAAAGCGTCAAGCGGCCCGAGTCGTGATCCGGGGGACGAGAGTGGGCATTGGCAGGGAGATGCGCCGCCTGTGCGGCGAGCTGGTCGCGGAACTCTCACTCCCGGCCCCGGCGGAGCCCGCCGATCTGTACGCCGCCCTGTGCGGTGCGATGAGCCGGCGCCGCGGCCGGCCCGTCCAGTACCGCACGGCCGCCTTCCCGCCCGGCACCGCCAGCGGACTGTGGCTCGACATGGCCGACCAGGACCTCGTCGTCATCGAGCAACGCACCGCCCCCGACCACCAGTTGGTGATCCTCGGGCACGAGCTGTGGCACATGAAGGCCGGGCACTGCAGCCACCACGTCGAGGGCGCCGCCGTCGCGGCCCGGCTGCTCTCGGACGAGGCGGACCTCCAGGACACGGTGCTCAAGGTGGCCGCCCGCACGCGGTTCGACCTCGGCGACGAGAAGGACGCCGAGAGCTTCGGCCTGCTGCTCGCCAGCAAGTGCCGCCGCTGGCTAGCCGGTTCGGCCCTGCGCGGTCCCGTGCGGCGCGACGACCTGGCGGGCCGCATCGAGGCCTCGCTGGGCTGCCGCGGGCCACACGCCTGACCGCACCGGAAGACGCCGACGCCCGTGGACGCATCCAGCTACTACATCCCCGCCGTCGCCATGGGCCTCGCCCTCGCCCTGAAGGCGCCCGCCCTGCTGCGCGGCTGGCGCGACCCGCTGCTGCGGTCGGTGGGCGTGCTCCTCGCACTGGCCGCACTGGTCTTCCTGTTCGCCGCGCCGCCGACCATCGCCGAGGTCAACGAGATCACCGGCGTGGCGAACGTCTCGGCGCCGCTCGTCTACTGCCTGCTGAGCGCGTTCAGCGCCTCCTGTCTCGTGCTGATCGTCAACTGGCGTGGCGGGCCGGCCGAGTCGACCCGCCGTGTCTCCCGGCGCTGGACCGGCGGCTACACACTGGTGAGCGTCGCCCTCGTCGTCCTGTTCGCGCTCGGGGACACCCCCGAGGAGCGGCTGCGGGACTTCGACACCTACTACGCGAACACGCCCTTCGTCCGCGAGATGATCGTGCTCTACCTGGTGGCGCTGACCGTCGCGGGCGTCGCGATGAACGTCATGTGCTGGCGCTGGGCGCTCCAGGTGCACGGCTGGCTGCGGGCCGGGCTGGTCACGATCGCCGCGGGCTTCCTGTGCAACGTGCCGTACGCGGCCGCCAAGCTGACCGCCGTGGTCGCCCGCTGGAACGGCGGCGACCTGGACTCCCTGAGCACGTACGTGGCGCCGGCGCTGGCCTCCCTCGGGGCGCAGCTGAGCGCGGTCGGCTTCTGCCTGCCGCTGGCGGGGCGGCGCGTCGGGGACGTGTGGGGCACCTGGTCGACGTACCGGCGGCTCGGGCCGCTGTGGCGCGAGCTGAACGCGGTGGCGGCGGGCGGGGACCGGGCGGTGCGGATCGCCTGGTGGTCCCCCGCCGAACTCCAGGTCACGCAGCGGGAGTCCGACATCCACGACGGCATGCTCGGTCTGTACCCCTACTTCGACCCCGAGGTGCGTTCCCGCGCCCACGCGGCGGCCCTCGCGGCGGGCGCGGAGGCCGCGCAGGCACGGGCCGAGGCCGACGCGGCGATGGTGACGGCGGCCGTGCGGGCCCGGGCGGCCGACCCGGAGGGCAGGGTCATCAGCTCGGCCGCGACCGGCGGCGCCGAGCCGACGGCCGGCGGCGCCGAGGGCCCCCGCGACCTGGTACGGATGTCCGTCGCGCTGCGCCGCTCCCCCGTCGTCGCCGCCGCCCGGGAGCGGGCCGCGGCGAAACCGGACCCGGACCCCCGCGAGCGGGCCCGCCGGGGTCTGCCGCCCGGATGAGGCCGACTGCGACCGGCGGTCCGTCCCGGCCGACCCGAACGGGATCCGGCACGGACCGTGACCGGCGGTCCGTCCCGGCCGTCCAGAACGAGGTCCGGCGCGGACCATGACCGGCGGTCCGTCCCGGCCGACTCGAACGGGGTCCGGGGCGTGCGGCCGGCGGTCCCGGCTCGCGCGGGGACGGGAACCGGCGGCTCAGGTCGCGCTGCGTTCGCTCGCGTCCTTGAGGCCGCGTTCCACCAAGCGGTTGCGGGCCGTGTCGGGGTGGCCCGCGGCGCTGCCGGGACGGCCCGCGCGCAGCAGGTCCCGCCAGTGCTCACGGCTCCAGTCGGCCGGCCGGGTCGTGCCGGTGAACTCCTCGACGAGGGAGACGAAGCGTGCGGGATCGCTGTGGAAGGGGAAGTGGCCGGCGCCCTCGAAGATCTCCAGGCGGCTGCCCGGCATCGCCTCGTGCGCGCCGTACGCGTGCCGCACCGGTACGACGCCGTCCCGGTCGCCCCACAGCAGCAACGTCGGCATGCCCTCGGTCAGATAGCAGCGGTCGAGCATGGTGACCGCCTGCCCGCGCCAGTCGACCACGGCACGCAGTGTGCGGATGAAGGCGCTGCGGGAGGTCGCGTCGGGCAGCGCGTCCACGAGCGTCAGCAACTCGCGCGCGTCCTGGCCCAAATCGGTGTCGAGCACCTTCATCAGCTGCGCGAACAGGCCCACTTGGAGGCGCATGCCGGGCAGCCGCAGCGCGGCGAGCGCGAGATGGGCGCCCGGCAGGGAGACCGCCCGCAGTACGGGGTTCACCTCCCGGCCGACCCCGCCCGCGCTGACCAGGATCAGCCGTTCGGTGCGCTCGGGGAACTGGTAGGCGAACTGCATGGCCACCCCGCCGCCCAGCGAGTGCCCCATCAGGGTGGCGGACTCGATGTCGAGCGAGGTGAGCAGGTCCCGCAGGCCGTTCGCGTACGCGGCCACCGAGTAGTCGGCCCGCGGCTTGTCCGAGGAGCCGTGGCCGAGCAGGTCGGGGGCGACGACCGTGTGGGTGCGCGCGAGGTCGGGGATCAGCTCCGTCCACGTCGCCGACGAGTCTCCGATGCCGTGGATCAGGACGAGCGCCGGACCCTGTCCCGCCAGCCGGTAGGCGCGGCGGTAGCCGTGCACGACCTTGTGGCGCAGTCTCAGGTCCGCGTCGCCCACCGAGCGCAGCCGATGGCTGCGGCGCGGGCGGCGGGGCGGTACGTCGGCCACGGCTCGCCTCCCGTTCTCCGGGACCGTCCGGCGGTCGGCCCCCAGCTCCGCTCTCCAGCCTAGGACCCCTGTAAGACAGGGGATTTCAAGGAGGTTTCACCTCCGCTAAGCGGGCGAACCTCCGCCGACGCCGGGGGGATTGTCAGTGGTGGACGGCAAGCTTGAGTCACGTACCGCTTCGACAAGCCGACCCGGGGAGAGCCGTCCGATGCCGACCGCCGTACTGACCGACCACGAGCGCGCCGCCGTGCAGGCCTATCTGCGCCTCCTCCAGACCGTCCGCGCCGCCTTCGACGGCCCGGCGAGCGGGCGGCGCCCACCCGTGGTGCCGCCGTCCGCGCTGGCCGAGGCGGAGCGCGCGCTGGCGGCCGCCGGACTCGCGGGCAACGAGGAGGAGTTCTTCCGCCTGCTGCACAGCTGGTGCCCGGAGCCCGGATGAGGACCGGCCCGCCCCGAAGCGTCCGGGGGCGTCGCGGGATGCCGGTGCCGTCGTACGGCGCGGGCGTGGCCGAGGCGGAGACACCGGGGGCGGGCCGCCGGGACGGGCCGTCGGCGCCGGGACGGCATCGGCGCCTGGCACCGGCGTCGCACCTCTTCTGATGCGGCGCGGAGCACCGACGGCGGGACGCTACGCGTGCGGCGCCAAGTACCGACGGCAGGGCGCTCCGGGTGGGCCACGGAGCCGCCGGCGCGCCGCTACGGGTGCGGCACGGTGAACGACGTCGCCAGATGGCCTCCCTGGACCGTCCAGCGCCCCTCGAAGGCGCCGACGCGTACACCGCCCACGAGCGGGCCCGGCACGAGGAGTTCGGCGCGCAGACGGCCGGAGCGGGCCTCCGTCACGGGAGTGGCCGGATCCGGGCGGATGTCGATGTCGGCCTGCGAGAAGTCCAGCCACCGGCCGGTCAGGGGGAACCACGCCTTGTAGACCGACTCCTTGGCGCTGAACAGCAGCCGGTCCCAGTGGACGGCGGGGGTGGCCGACGCCAGCCGGCGCAGCCGCTCCAGCTCCGCGGGCAGGGCGACGGCGCCGAGGACGCCCTCGGGCAGCTCCAGATGGGGCTCGGCGTCGATGCCGAGGGAGGCCAGGTCGGTGACGCGGACCAGTGCGGCGGCGCTGTAGTCGTCGCAGTGCGTCATGCTGCCGGTGAGACCTTCCGGCCACCGGGGGGCTCCGCGCTCGCCGGTCAGGACGGCCTGCGGAGGCACCCCGAGCTTCGCCATGGCGCGGCGGGCGCAGGCGCGTACCGCGGTGAACTCGCGGCGCCGCTTGGGCACCGCGCGCGCTATCAGCGCCTCCTCCCCGGGGTACAGCTCGGTGTGCCCGGACCCGTCGTCACCGTGCGCCTCCACGGCCACGACCGACTCCGGGAGCAGCTCCTCGATCACCTGCTCCGACCTCCATCGGCAGAATGCGGCGCAGCACGGCGGGGGGTCCCTGGCGCGTGCTCCACTCGCGGGGATAGCCCACCGACACCTCCTCGAAGCGGACGCCCTGGTGCCAGGTGGTCCGGGGGATGTGCAGGTGGCCGTAGACCATGACGGTCGTGCGGAATCTGTGGTGCCAGTCGGCCGTCAGCCGGGTGCCGCACCACATCGCGAACTCGGGGTGGTGCAGGACGTCGGTCGGGTGCCGGTCCAGCGGGTAGTGGTTGACCAGTACCGTCGGCAGGTCCTCGGGCAGTTCCGCGAGCCTGCGCTCGGTCTCGGCTACGCGGGCCCGGCACCAGGCGTCGGCGCTCGGGTACGGGTCGGGGTGCAGGACGTACTCGTCGGTGCACACGATGCCGGTCGACTCTGCGTAGGCCATGCCCTCCGCCTTGGTCGCGCAGCCCGGCGGCAGGAACGAGTAGTCGTAGAGCAGGAAGAGCGGCGCGACGGCCACGGGCCCGCCCGGGCCCTCCCACACCGGATAGGGGTCCTCGGGGGTGACGACGCCGAGTTCGCGGCAGAGGGCGACGAGGTGCTCGTAGCGGGCCACGCCGTGCAGGGTGACGGTGTCCTTCGGGTGGGTCCACAGCTCGTGGTTGCCGGGCGTCCAGATGACCTTGCGGAAGCGTCCGGCGAGAGTTTCGAGGGTCCAGCGGATGTCGGCCACGGTCTCCGCGACGTCACCGGCCACCAGCAGCCAGTCGTCGTCGGTCGTGGGGCGCATCCCCTCGATCAGGGCGCGGTTCTCGCGGTAGCCGACGTGGAGGTCGCTGATGGCCAGCAGGTGCCCGGGACGGCCGGCCGTCAACTCCACACCCGCTCCCTCCGCGAACCGAATCGGGAACACAACAGCACAGTCTCCCCGGCGGCGACAAGGGCGGCTCGACCAGGTCACGAGTCCGGCGCGGGGCGGGCCGCGCGGGCGCCGGGCCAATCCGTAACACGCCCGTAGCGCCAGAGGGGTCGCGCGCCCCCTATGATCGGGCCAACACGGCTGCCACGAACCGACCTTCTTTCGGTGTCGGCGGCTCGGTGTACCTCCCTCCCCCCTGGCCGGGCACGGCCTGCTTCGCCGTGCCCGCGAACCGTGAAAGGCGGCCTGCATGGTCTCTCGCGTACGCGTCTGGCTCAACCGCACGTACGCGGAGAACGTGTTCTTCATGGATCAGCTGCGGTGCAATCCGCACGACCGGCCGGTCGAGATCCATGCCACGCACGGTGACGCCGACTCCCCCGTCCTGGCGGCGGCCGACACCGCCGCCCTGGAACCGGAGGGCCTCTCCCGGGCCGCGTACGTGGAGTACGCCCTGGACCAGTGCGCGCGGCACGGCATCGACGTCTTCGTGCCCGTGCTGCACCAGGCGGCGATCGTGGAGCACCGCGCGGAATTCGCGGCGCTCGGGACGGCTCTGCTCGCGCCGCCGGCCGAGGCCGTGGCCGTCTTCCACGACAAGGTGACGGCGTACGAGGCGCTGCGGGCGCAGGGCGTGCCGGTGCCCCCGTGGTGGCGGGTGCGGACGGCGGAGGAACTCCTCGCGGCGGTCGAGGCGCTGGAGACCGACGGCCACAAGGCGTGCTTCAAGCCGGCCTCCGGAGCCGGCGGGGTGGGCTTCCGCAAGATCACTCGCGCGCCCTTCTCGCTGACGCACCTCACCGGGTTCCCCAGCCCGTACATGCCGCTGGACCTGGTCGTGGAGGCGGTGCGGCGGGCCGAGGAGCCGGTCGACTGGCTGGTGATGCCGGTCCTGGAGCAGCCCGAGGTGTCCGTGGACTGCCTCACCGGTCCCGACGGCCGGGTGCGGATGGCGGTGGGCCGTACGAAGAACGGCCGGCGCCGCGGCTTCACGCTGCACCCGTCGTGGATCGAACCGGCGCGGCGGATCGCGGAGGCGTTCGACCTGCACTACCTGACGAACATTCAGTTCCGGATGCTCGGGGACGAGCCCGTCCTCATGGACGTCAACACCCGCCCGGCGGGCGGACTGCACCAGCTCGCCCTGTGCGGCATCAACGCGCCCTACGCGGCAGTGCAGTTGGCGCTCGGCGAGGACCCGGGCGAGCTGGTTCCCGCGCGGCTGGGTCAGGACTACACCGTGGTGGCGGGGCCGCGTCCACTGCGCCCGGTCTCCCTGCCGTCGCAGCGGACGGAGATCCCTGCACCGGCACTGCCCGCGGTGCCCTCGCCGGCGTCACCGGCGGCCGTCGAGGACGCCACCACCGGCGCGGCGACGACGGCCGGCGCGTCCGCCTGACGCGGTGACCTCGCGCGTCCCCGGATCGGTCACGCGGTCCGGGACGGGGGGACCCCACGCGCCGTTCACCCCGCACTTGAGCACGTTCCCCACGCCGCGCGACCGGCACGTCCGGATGCCGGTCGCCCGCGTCGGGCCTTCGCCGCGTTGGGCGGACACGCATGCGGCTTCCGCCGTCGCCCTTCCCACCTGCCGACTATGATTTCGGCTTCGGGCTCCGCATCCCTGGAGAAGACGCATGAGCGATGTCAGCAGCGGCACCGGCGTAGTCGTCGTGAACAGGGCGATGTCGCTGGACGGGTTCATCGCCGGTCCCGGCCACGCGATGGACTGGATCGGCGAGCACCTGACTGCGGACACGTTCCCGGAGGTCATGGCGGCCACGGGCGCCATGCTCGTCGGCCGGGGCACGTACGAGGTCGCCAAGGGCATGGCCGCCGAGGACACCTCCTACGACGGGGGAGCGCAGTTCGTCCTCACTCACGAACCTCCCGCCGAGCCGGACCCCACCGTCACCTTCCTCACCTGCGACATCGAGGAAGCCCTTGCCACGGCACGCGGCGCCGCGGGCGGCAAGAACGTCGAGATCCTCGGTGCCGACGTGGCCGCCCAGTGCCTCCAGCGGGGGCTGGTCGACGAGATCCTGGTGTACGTCCTGCCGGTGCTGCTCGGCGACGGTGTCCGCTTCTCGCCCCCCAGCCGCGACGAGGTCCACCGGATCGATCTGGAGCCTCTGTCCAACACCCGGTCGGGCGCCGTCACGATGCTCCGCTTCCGCGTACGGAAGTAGCCGCGGCAGTCGGCCGCCGGCAGTCGGCAGTCGGCACCGGCACGCGCGGACACCCCGACCCGGTTCGGGCCGGACCTCGGCGACGTCTGCCGTGCGTCGCGTGACGCACCTCGTGCCTCGGCCGCGGTCGTTCGACAAGTCGGGCCCATCCCCTCCCCTCACGCTCCGGCCGAACCCGGCGCGTCGGTTCCGCACACCGGTCTGGACCAATTCGCGCCGAACCCTTGACAGCCGCATTGGTCCATACCAACTTGGTTGCGCACTCCCCCGCACGTCCCCGCACCACCCCCTGCACTCCCGAACACCCCCATTTCCCCAGGGAGATCGCGTGCGCATCCACCTGTTCGGACGTTCCAGACGTCGCCTCCTCGCCCTGCTCGGCACCGCCGCCCTGGCCTTCACCGGAGCGGTCGCCCTGCCCGGTACGGCGCAGGCGGCCAACATCCTCACCAACCCCGGCTTCGAGTCGGGCGCCCTCTCCCCCTGGTCCTGCACCGGCAACCTCGGATCGGTGGTCTCCAGCCCTGTGCACGGCGGCTCCAAAGCCCTTGCCGGGGCCGCCAGTTCGAGTGACAACGCCAAGTGCACCCAGAGCGTCTCCGTCCAGCCCAACACCACGTACACCCTCTCGGCCTGGGTGCGCGGCAGCTACGTCTACCTCGGGGTCGACGGCGGCGCCTCGACGTGGACGACCTCCACCTCCGCCTACAGCCGGCTGACTCTGTCCTTCACCACCGGCGCCTCGCAGACCAGCGCCAAGGTCTACACCCACGGCTGGTACGGCCAGGGCACCTACTACGCCGACGACGTCAGCCTGGACGGCCCCGGCGGCGGCGGTGGCTCGGACACGCAGGCGCCCTCGGCTCCGGCGAGCCTGCGCTCCACCGCCAAGACCTCGTCCAGCGTGTCCCTCGCCTGGAACGCGTCGACGGACAACGTCGGCGTGAGCGGTTACGACGTCTACAGCGGCTCGAACCAGGTGCTGACCGTCTCCGGCACGAGCGCGACCGTCAGCGGGCTGTCGCCCAGCACGGCCTACACCTTCACCGTCAAGGCACGCGACGCGGCAGGGAACACCTCGGGCGCCTCCAACGCGGTGAGCGTGACGACCGACGCGGGCGGCGGCGGTGGCACCGGCTTCAAGCAGGCGGCGCCCTACCTCTACCTCGGCTGGGGCGACCCGCCCAGCGCGACGTCCGTGATGAGCTCGACCGGCGTCAAGTGGTACACGATGGCGTTCATGCTCGACCAGGGCGGCTGCAACCCCGCCTGGGACGGCAGCCGTCCCCTCACCGGCGGCAACGACCAGAGCGTCATCAACTCCATCCGCTCCGCGGGCGGTGACATCGTCCCGTCGTTCGGCGGCTGGTCGGGCAGCAAGCTCGGCGCCAACTGCTCCTCCGCGAGCGCCCTCGCCGCGGCCCTGCAGAAGGTGATCGACGCATACAGCCTCAAGGCGATCGACATGGACATCGAGAACACCGACGAGTTCGAGAACGCCGCCGTCCAGGACCGCATCCTGACCGCGCTGAAGACCGTCAAGGCCAACAACCCGGGCCTGCGCACGATCGTCACGTTCGGCACGACGACGACCGGTCCGACGTACTGGGGCAACCGGCTCATCGAGCAGGCGCAGGCGCTCAACGCCGGTATCGACGTCTTCACCATCATGCCGTTCGACTTCGGCGGCGGCTCCGACATGTACGGCAACACGGTGGGCGCCACCGAGGGCCTCAAGACCAAGCTCAAGTCGACCTTCGGGTGGGACGACGCCACGGCGTACTCCCACATCGGCATCTCGGGCATGAACGGCCTGAGCGACCAGCAGGAGAACACGACTCCGGCGATCTGGACCCAGATCCGCGACTGGGCGAACGCGCACCACATCGCCCGCCTCGCCTTCTGGTCGGTCAACCGTGACCGCGCCTGCCCCGGCGGCGGCGTGACCAGCAACTGCTCCGGCATCAGCCAGAGCACCTGGCAGTTCACCTCCATCACGGCCGGCTTCACCGGCTGACGCACACAACCCGCGGGACGCGGGGGCATCCGGCCACCGGCCGGGTGCCCCCGCACGCCTGTGCGCGCCACCGGTGACCCGGGCACCGCGGCTACCTCAGGTAGGCCAGGCCGGGATGTGCCTTCGTGTAGCCGTCGACGAGGCGGTGGGCCACGTTCACGGAGTCCACCAACGGGTGCAGGGCGAACGCCTTGACGGCGGTGGCGCGCGAGCCCGACTCGGCCGCGGCGAGGACCTCGCGCTCGACCGCCTTGACCGAGCAGACCAGACCGGTGGCGTGGTCCGGCAGCGGGTCGACGGCCACCGGATGCGCCCCGTTGGCGTCGACCAGGCACGGCACCTCGATGACGGCCTCGGCGTCGAGGACGCCGAGGGTGCCGCGGTTGCGGACGTTGAGGATCAGCGTGGTCCGCTCGTCGCGGGCGATGGCCCGCATCAGGGCGAGGGCGACCTTCTCGTAGCCGCCGGAGAGGTCGTCGGTGTCGCGCTCGCCGGCGCCCGCCGCGTCCCGGTTCTCCGCCATGTACGTGGCCTCGCGCTCGGCCCGCGTACGGTCCCAGGCCGCCAGCGCCGAGGCCTCCGGGCGCCGCATCTGCTCGTAGAACGCCGCCTGCTGGTCGCGCAGGAAGGCGCCGCGGGTCTTCTTGGCCTGCTGGTAGGCCCGTACGGTCTCGCGGTTGAAGTAGTAGTAGTGCAGGTACTCGTTCGGGACGGCGCCCAGCGAGCGGAGCCAGTCCACGCCGAACAGCTTGCCCTCCTCGAAGGAGCCGAGCAGCCCGTCGTCGGCCAGCAGGCGCGGCAGTTCGTCCCGGCCCGCGACGCGCAGACCCCGTACCCAGCCGAGGTGGTTGAGGCCGACGTAGTCGATCCATGCCTCGCCGGGGTCCGCGCCGAGCACGCGCGCGATGCGGCGGCCGAGGCCGACGGGGGAATCGCAGATGCCGATCACCCGGTCGCCCAGGTGCCGTGACATGGCCTCGGTGACCAGGCCGGCGGGGTTGGTGAAGTTGATGACCCAGGCGTCGGGGGCGAGCCGGGCCACGCGGCGCGCGATGTCGACGGCGACCGGCACGGTCCGCAGTCCGTACGCGATGCCGCCCGCGCCCACCGTCTCCTGGCCGAGGACGTCCTCCGCGAGGGCGACCCGCTCGTCCGCCGCGCGCCCTTCGAGGCCGCCGACGCGGATCGCGGAGAACACGAAGTCGGCACCGCGCAGCGCGTCGTCCAGATCCGTGGTGACCGTCACCACGGGGGCGTCCGCCCGTCCGGCCGCCTGCTCGGCGAGGACCCGGGCGACGGCGGATAGCCGTTCCGCGTCCAGGTCGTGCAGCACCACATGGGTGACCCGGCCCCCGGCCCGGTCGCCGAGGAGCGCCCCGTACACGAGCGGCACCCGGAATCCGCCGCCTCCCAGAATCGTCAGCTTCATGCCACGCCCGCCTTTCCCGGCTCTCCGGCCACGATCGCCTGTACGCCCGTCTCCGCGGAGGAGAACCGCGTCGAAGCGTCGATCGCCGTGTCCGTCTCTACCACGTCGAGCCCTTGGACGCCGCAGACCTGCGCCGGAACGGCGGGGGGAGTGTGCGTCATGCTGGGGTCCGTACACGTACCGCCGCGTGCCCGCCCGGCCCGGGGCAGGGGTACGCACGACCGCCCCGGCCCCGGGTCACGCGAACCCGCCCGGGCCATGACCAGGGAGCCCGCCATCGCCCGCGAGCCACAGCCGACGAATCCGCCCCCGTCGACGGCCGGGAGCCGTGGACGCGCGGGCCGCACCCGGACAGCGGCCGGCTGCCGCACCGCGCCGGACCCGCACTCCGGGCAGTCGTCGACCCTATTCCTCCGCGCGTCGGGGTCGGGTCCGCGCCCCTTCGCGCGCACGCCGTCGGGCGGTTCGCCGAGTCCGGACCCGGCTGACGCGGCGCCGTGACCGCCGACGCCGTGCCGCCCGCGTCCGCGCGCTCCGCGCCCGGCCGACTCCTCGCCGTGCTCGCCGCCTTCGACCGCGAGCACCCGGCGCTGAGCCTCACGGACATCAGCCGGCGCGCGGGGCTGACCCTGACCACCGCGCACCGGCTCGTGGGCGCGCTCACCGAGTGGGGCGCCCTGGAACGCGACGCGAGCGGCGTCTACCAGGTGGGCCTGCGGCTGTGGGAACTCGCCGCCCTCGCGCCACGCGGGCCCGCCCTGCGGCAGGTCGCGCTGCCGTACCTCGAGGACCTGTACGAAGCGACGCACGAGAACGTCCAGTTGGCGGTCCGCGACGGCTCCGAGGTGGTCTACACCGAGTGGCTCTCGGGGCGTTCAGCGGTCGGGGTCCGCATCCAGGTGGGCGCCCGCTGGCCCCTGCACGCGACAGGGGTGGGCCTCGCGCTCCTCGCCCACGGCGACAGCGCGTTCCAGGAGGCGTACTGCGAGGGCCCGCTCGCCTCGTTCACGCCGTACACCCTCACCGACGCGGAGCGGCTGCGCCGGGTTCTGGCCGAAGTGCGGCGCACCGGGGTGGCGGTGAGCAGCCGTCAGGTCACCGAGGACGCGGTGTCGGTGGCCGCTCCGGTGCGCGGCCGGGGCGGGGCGGTGACGGCGGCCGTGTCGGTGGTGGTGCCGCAACAGGACGCGCAGGTGGCCGCGTTGGTCCCGGCGGTACGGCTGGCCGCGCGCGGCATCTCCCGGGCCCTGGGCTGGCGGCCCGCTCCGGACGCGACGGACTGATCCTCCACGACGGTCCGGGACGGTGTGGGGCGAGGACGGGCGCGATACCGGCGGGACGTGCGCCCACGCGGACGTCCGGCGGAGTCAGCGGTCGGGCGCGCGGTCGGGCGGTCGGCCGGTCCGCCGGTCGGGCCGACGCTCGTGAGGCATGAACGAGCCACCGGGGCAGCGGAGTTCGGCCGGTGCGGTGCCGGGCGTTGACCGTCCCGTACGCCGCTCCTACTGTCCGAGCGAGCGCCGACCAGCCTGCCGACGATCCCGCCGCAGCCCGCCAGGAGGCCGACATGTCGCACACCCCGCGCACCGCAGGAGACCGGTCCGAGCCGTGGACCGTCCCCGGGCTCGTGGAACGCAACGCCCGCCTCCACGCCGACCGGCCCGCCCTGTCCTGGCGGGAGCCCGGTGCCGAGGAGTGGAGCACTCTGGACTGGGCCGGGGTGCGGGAGCGCACGACGCGGCTGGCGGCGGGATTCGCGGCACTCGGTGTCGGCCGGGGCGACCACGTACTGCTCATGATGGCCAACCGGCCCGAGCACTGGCTCTGCGACGTCGCGCTGGTCCGCCTGGGCGCGGTGCCGGTCAGTGTGTACGGGACCTCCGCCGTGCCGCAGATGACGCACATCGCCCGCAACTGCCGTGCCGACGTGGCCGTGGTGGAGGGCGCCGCCGAGGTGGACCGGTGGACGGCGCTGCTGGACGACGCCGGCACACCGCTCACCCGGCTCGTCGTCGTGGAGCCCGGGAGCGAGGGCACCCACCTGCCGTACGCCGCCCTGACCGCGGAACCGGTGCCGGAGGAGTTCGGCAAGTCGTTGGACGCGTCCCGTCCCGACGATCCGGTCACCGTCGTGTACACCTCCGGCACCACCGGCGAGCCCAAGGGCGTGGTGCTCACCCACCGGCAGGTGCTGGCGAACGCCCGCGCCATCGAAGGCGTCGTCGAACTCCCGCCGCAGACCGAGCACATCAGCTATCTGCCGTTCGCCCACATCGCGGAGCGGATGCTGAGCATCTACGTGCCCTGCCTGCGCCTCGCCCACGTGTACCTGTGCCCGGACCCGCAGCGCGTCGCCGGGGCCGTGCGGACGGTGCGCCCGGCGCAGTTCTTCGGGGTGCCGAGGATCTGGGAGAAGCTCGCCGCGACCGTACGCACCGGACTCGCCGCCCTGCCCCCGGAACACCGGGAGGCCGTCGAGGAGGCCACCCGGGTGGCACGGGAGTACGTCGGCTACCGGGAGCGCGGCGAGGAGCCGCCGCCCGAACTGGCCGCGGCGTACGACGAGTCGCGGGAGCGGGTCCTGGTGCCGCTGCTGGCGGTCGGAGGGCTCGACCGGGTCGCCTGGGCGGCCAGCGCCTCGGCGCCCATGCCGATCGACGTGGTGCGTTTCTGGGCCGGCTTCGGGATCGTCGTCATGGACGCCTGGGGGATGACCGAGACGGCCGGTGTGACCACGGCGAACAGCCCGCACAGCGGGTTCCGGCTCGGCTCGGTGGGGCGCCCGGTGCCGTCGGTGGAGATCCGCGTCGCCGAGGACGGCGAGCTGGAGGTGCGTGGCGAGTCGGTCTTCGCCGGGTACCTCCGGGAGGACGGCGAGGTGGTGCCCGCGGTGGACGACGAGGGCTGGCTGCGCACCGGCGACATCGGCCGCGTGGACGAGGACGGATTCGTGTGGATCACGGACCGGAAGAAGGAGATGATCATCACCTCGACGGGCAAGAACGTCTCCCCGGCGCTGGTGGAGAACGCCCTCAAGGAGCATCCGCTGATCGGCCAGGCACTCGTGCACGGCGACCACCACTCGTACCTGGTCGCCCTGCTCGTGCTGGACCCGGAGACGACTCCCGTCTGGGCGGCGGCGCACGGCGTCGAGGCGGGGCTCGGGCCGGCCGCCCTGGCCCGGCATCCCGTCGTGCGGGCGGAGGCGGACCGGGCGGTCGCCGCCGCCAACTCCCGCCTGAACAGGACCGAGCAGGTCAAGCGGTACGAGCTGCTGGCCGAGGAGTGGGGCCCGGAGACCGGCGAGCTGACCCCGTCGCTGAAGCTTCGGCGCCGGGTCATCCGCGAGAAGTACGCGGCGGCGCTGGCGGGCCTGTACGAGGACTGAGCGGGCGGGCGGACGTGCGGACGGGCCGGGCCGTGGCCCTGGGCGGCCCTGCCCGGGCGTGCGTGCCCGGGCCACAGCACCCCGGCCGGCGTACCCGAGGGCTGTACCCGGGCCGCCACACCTGGGTGGCCGCACCCGGGCAGGCGTACCCATGGGGCCGCAACCAGGCCGCCGTACCGGAGCGGCCGTATCCCGGCGCCGTCCCGGGCCGCCGCACCCAGCAGGCGCACCTGGGCCCCGTACCCGAGAGGCCGTACCGGGGCAGGCGCACCCTCGCCGCCACACCTGGGTGGCCGCACCTGGGCCGCCGCATCAAGGCCGCGGCACCCGGCGCGCGTACCCGGGAGGCCACGCCCGGGCCGCCGCACCCAGGCCGGCACCGGGCGTGCTCACCCGGGAGGCCGCCGCCCCGGAAACCACACCCCGCCGAACGCCCCCCGCGCCCGCCGTACCCGGCCGGTATCCCCCCGCCCCTGCCGACCTCGCAAGCGGAGGACGCCGGCCCCGCACGCGAAGGCCCCCCCGGGAGGACCCCGCGCGTTCCGCTCCCCCGGCGCCTTCACACCTTGAACTCCCCACCCCCGTAAGGACTTTCTCGGCTTGACCTCTTGACGGTTGGACCACCGGAGAGCACATTGGCCGCGCAGCTGCTGTGAGAGCGCTCTCAAAAAACACCCGCACACCTCACTCCGTACCTGAAGAGGGCACCCCCATGAGTGAAACGTCCGGCACACCCGGCAGACGCGCGCCCCTGCGGCGCGTGCTCGTCGCCGTGTTCAGCACGCTCAGCCTGGCGGCGGCCGCGGCCACGGCCGCCACCCTCCCCGCCACCGCCTCCGCTCCCCCGCCCCCCACCGGCTGGTCCCAGGTCTTCGTCGACGACTTCACCGGCGCCGCGGGCACGGGCGTCAACACCACCAACTGGCAGTACACGACGGGCACCAGCTACCCCGGAGGTCCCGCCAACTTCGGTACCGGCGAGATCGAGACGATGACGAGCAGCACCGACAACGTCTCCCTCGACGGTTCCGGCAACCTGCGGATCACCCCGCGCCGCGACTCCTCGGGCAAGTGGACCTCCGGCCGTATCGAGACCCGGCGCACCGACTTCCAGCCCCCGTCGGGCGGCAAGCTGCGCGTCGAGTCCCGTATCCAGATGCCGAACGTGACGGGGCCCGCCGCCAAGGGCTACTGGCCGGCGTTCTGGATGCTCGGCGCACCCTTCCGGGGCAACTACTGGAACTGGCCGGGCATCGGCGAACTGGACATCATGGAGAACGTCCAGGGCCTCAACACCGAGTGGGCCACGATGCACTGCGGCACCTCCCCGGGCGGTCCGTGCAACGAGACCTCGGGCATCGGCGGGAACACCCCGTGCACCGGCACGACCTGCCAGTCCGGGTTCCACACGTACGCCGTGGAGTGGGACAGGTCCACGAGCGTGGAGGAGATGCGCTTCTACCTCGACGGCCTCAACTTCCACACGGTCAGGGCCAATCAGGTCGACACGACCACCTGGACGAACGCCACGAACCACGGCTACTTCATCATCCTGAACGTGGCGATGGGCGGCGGCTTCCCGGACGCCTTCGGCGGCGGGCCCGACAGCGGCACCGAACCGGGCCACCCGATGGTCGTCGACTACGTGCAGGTGCTTCAGGCCGCCGGCGGCGGCGGTGGCGGCACCACTCCGCCCCCGTCCGGCAACCGGGACGCGTACAGCGCGATCCAGGCCGAGTCGTTCGACGGGCAGGGCGGCGTGAGCACCGAGGCGACCAGCGACTCGGGCGGCGGCCAGAACATCAGCGCGATCGGCAACGGCGACTGGGCCCTCTTCAAGGGCGTGAACTTCGGCTCCACGGCGGCCAGGCAGTTCTACGGCCGGGTCGCCAGCGGTGCGGCGGGCGGCGTCAGCGGCCTGGTCGAGGTCCGCCTCGACAGCCGCACGAGCAGTCCCGTCGGCAGCTTCGCCGTGGGCAGCACCGGCGGCTGGCAGAGCTGGAAGACGGTCCCGGCGAACATCACCGGCGTCACCGGCACCCACGACGTCTATCTGACCTTCAGCAGCGGGCAGCCGGCCGACTTCGTGAACGTGAACTGGTTCGACTTCGGCCGCTGACGGCCAAGCGGCACGGGCACACGGGAGGGGCGGGCCACGCGGCCCGCCCCTTCAGCGCAGCTCCAGCCGGAACTGCGCCGGGGTCAGCTCCGTGTGCTGCTGGAAGAACTTGGAGAAGTTGGCGGCGTCGGGGAAGCCGACGGCCGCCCCGACCCGGCCGATCGGCATCTCGGTGTGCGCGAGGAGCCGCTTGGCCTCCAGCGTGACCCGCTTGTCGATGAAGCCCTTCGGTGTCTCGCCGGTCGCCGCGCGCACCGCGCGGACCAGGGTCCGGCGGGAGTAGCCGAGTTCGTCGGCGTAGGCGCTGACGCTGTGGTTGGTGGCGAAGCCCTTCTCCACCGCGTCCCGGAAGCGGGTGAAGGTGGTGTCGCTCCGCTCCTGCGCCGCCTCGGCCGAACTGGCCGCCAGGTGGGCCAGTCTGAGCAGGAACGCGGTCAGCGAGTGCCGCAGCACCGAGGTGTGCAGGCTGAGCGGCAGCGTGGCGGTGTCGACGTACTCGCGCTCCAGCTGGTCCAGGGAGTGCCGGAGGCCCGCGAGTTGTGCCGCGTCGGGCCGCAGCAACGGCGGCTGGTCGTAGCGGTAGAGCCCGGTCGCCTCGACGGTGGCGCGCGGCAGGAAACCCGGTTGCATGGTGAGGGCGGTCCCGCGGTACCCGTTCGTACGGGAGAAGCGGTGGACCTGGCCGGGACGGATCCAGAGCAGCTCCCCCGCGGCGGCCTCGTACTCGGCGAAGTCGATCATGTGTCGGACGGGGCCCTCGTGGAACAGCATCACGACGTGGAAGTCGATGCGGTGCACCCGGTCCAGGGGCGCGTCCGCGTGCCAGGCGCGGCCCGCCCCCATGGGGCCGACCTGCATACCGACACCGGAGACGCTGAGGTCGACGGGGAAAGGAAAGGTCGTGATCCCGTCCTGCTCCCGGCTGCCGTCTCGGGTTGTTCTGTCCGCCATGTCCTTCTCGCGTCGATCGGTCCCGCACTCGCTGTCCCACTTTCACCGAAGGCTGACACAGGGGCACCTTCCCCGGCAAAAGTCAGACTTTTAAGTTTGAACACGTCCGCGCAGTAATCCCGCTCTCGCAGAGGACTTCTTGAAGATGAGCACGCAGACCTTCGACGGCTTCGAATGGACCGATCTCGACCGGCGTGCCGTCGACACCGCCCGCCTGCTGGCGGCCGATGCCGTGCAGCAGGTCGGAAACGGACACCCGGGCACCGCGATGGCGCTGGCCCCGGCGGCGTACACCCTCTTTCAGAAGGTGATGCGACACGACCCCGCCGACCCGGAGTGGACGGGCCGCGACCGCTTCGTGCTGTCCCCCGGCCACACCTCGCTGACCCTCTACACCCAGCTCTTCCTGTCCGGCTACGAGCTCGGACTCGACGACCTGAAGGCGTTCCGCACGCACGGCTCGAAGACGCCCGGTCACCCCGAGTACGGGCACACCGCGGGCGTCGAGACCACCACCGGCCCGCTCGGCCAGGGTGTCGCCAACGCGGTGGGCATGGCGATGGCCGCCCGCTACGAGCGCGGCCTGTTCGACCCCGAGGCCCCGGAGGGCGAGTCCCCCTTCGACCACACCGTCTGGGCGATCGTCTCGGACGGCGACCTCCAGGAGGGCATCTCCGCCGAGGCGTCGTCCCTGGCCGGGCACCAGAAGCTGGGCAACCTCGTCTTCGTCTACGACGACAACCACATCTCGATCGAGGGCGACACCGCGACGGCCTTCTCCGAGGACGTCCTGAAGCGCTACGAGGCCTACGGCTGGCACGTCCAGCGGATCGAGCCCGCCGCCGGCGGCGACATCGACGTGCACGCCCTGCACACGGCGCTGACACGGGCGCGGGCCGAGACCGGGCGCCCCTCGATCATCGCGATGCGCACGATCATCGCCTGGCCCGCGCCGAACGCGCAGAACACCGAGGCCGCGCACGGCTCGGCGCTCGGCGCGGACGAGGTCGCGGCCACCAAGCGCGTCCTCGGCTTCGACCCCGAGCGCACCTTCCAGGTGGAGCCGGAGGTCCTCTCCCACGCCCGCGAGGCCCTGGACCGGGGCGCCGAGGCGCACGCCGCCTGGGACAAGCGGATCGCGGAGTGGCGCCTGGCGCAGCCCGAGCGCGCGAAGCTCTTCGACCGCGTCGTCGCGGGCCAGCTCCCCGAGGGCTGGGAGAGCGCGCTGCCGGTGTTCGAGGAGGGCACCTCGGTGGCGACGCGTGCCGCGTCCGGCAAGGTGCTCCAGGCCCTCGGCGGGGTCATCCCCGAGCTGTGGGGCGGCTCCGCGGACCTCGCCGGCTCGAACAACACGACGATCGACAAGACCAGCTCCTTCCTGCCCCGGGGCAACCCGCTGCCCGAGGCCGACCCGTACGGCCGCACGGTCCACTTCGGCATCCGCGAGCACTCCATGGCCGCGGAGATGAACGGCATCGCGCTGCACGGCAACACCCGCGTCTACGGCGGCACCTTCCTGGTGTTCTCCGACTACATGCGCAACGCCGTCCGCCTCTCCGCCCTCATGCAGCTCCCGGTGACGTACGTGTGGACGCACGACTCCATCGGCCTCGGCGAGGACGGCCCCACCCACCAGCCGGTCGAGCACCTCGCCTCGCTGCGCGCCATCCCCGGCCTGAACGTCGTCCGCCCGGCCGACGCCAACGAGACCGCGATCGCCTGGCGCGAGATCCTCCGCCGGCACGCCGACGCCCCCGCCCCGCACGGCCTCGCCCTCACCCGGCAGGGCGTCCCGGTGTACGCGCCGAACGAGGACGCGGCCAAGGGCGGCTACGTGCTGCGGGAGTCGTCCACCGGCACACCGGACGTCATCCTCGTCGCCACCGGGTCCGAGGTGCGGCTCGCCGTCGAGGCCCGCGAGCGGCTGGAGGCCGAGGGGGTCGGCACCCGGGTGGTGTCGATGCCGTCGGTGGAGTGGTTCGAGGAGCAGTCCGCCGAGTACCGCGAGAGTGTCCTTCCGCCCTCGGTGAAGGCCCGCGTGGCGGTCGAGGCGGGCATCGGCCTGACTTGGTACCGGTATGTGGGTGACGCCGGACGCATCGTCTCCCTGGAGCACTTCGGCGCCTCCGCCGACGCCGAGACCCTGTTCGCCGCATACGGCTTCACCGCCGAGAACGTCGCCTCCGCCGCGCGGGAATCACTCGCCGCAGCGCGTGGTTGATCCCGTCGCCAGAAAGAAGATGATCACTGTGACCGAAGCAACCGCAGCCGCGGGAGCCCTGAAGCGCCTCTCCGACGAAGGCGTCTCCATCTGGCTGGACGACCTGTCGCGCAAGCGGATCACGTCCGGCAACCTCGCCGAACTCGTCGAGACCCACCATGTGGTGGGCGTCACCACCAACCCCTCGATCTTCCAGGCCGCCATCGGCTCGGGCGAGGGCTACGAGGAGCAGCTCGCCGACCTCGCCGTGCGCGGCGTCACGGTCGAAGAGGCCGTCCGCATGATGACCACGCAGGACGTCCGTGCCGCGGCCGACGTGCTGCGGCCCGTGTACGAGGCGACGGACGGGCGCGACGGGCGGGTGTCCATCGAGGTCGACCCGCGTCTCGCGCACCGCACCGACGCGACGGTCGCCGAGGCCAAGCAGCTCGCCTGGCTGGTGGACCGCCCGAACGTCATGATCAAGATTCCGGCCACCGAGGCCGGCCTCCCGGCGATCACCGAGGTCATCGGCCTCGGCATCAGCGTGAACGTGACGCTGATCTTCTCGCTGGAGCGCTACCGCGCCGTGATGGACGCCTACCTGGCCGGCCTGGAGAGGGCCAGGGCCGCGGGCATCGACCTGTCCGGCATCCACTCCGTCGCCTCCTTCTTCGTCTCGCGCGTCGACAGCGAGATCGACGAGCGGCTGGCGAAGGCCGGCACCGACGAGGCGCTCGCCCTCAAGGGCCGCGCCGCGCTCGCCAACGCGCGGCTGGCGTACGAGGCGTACGAGGAGGTCTTCGGCGGTGACCGCTGGGCCGCCCTCGGCGCGGCACGCGCCAACCGGCAGCGCCCCCTGTGGGCCTCGACCGGCGTCAAGGACCCGTCGTACAAGGACACGCTGTACGTCGACGAGCTGGTCGCGCCCGGCACGGTCAACACGATGCCGGAGGCCACCCTCAGGGCCACCGGTGACCACGGCGACGTCCGCGGCGACACGGTGACCGGCGGCTACGCGCAGGCGCGGGCCGACCTGGCGGCCGTCGAGGGCCTCGGCATCTCCTACGACGAGGTCGTGGCGCGGCTGGAGGACGAGGGCGTGGCGAAGTTCGAGGCCGCCTGGCAGGACCTGCTGGAGGCCGTGGCGACGTCGCTGGACCGCAAGGGAGTTGACGAGGCATGACCGGGACACCCACCGAGGACACGGCGGGGCGGGAGACCGGCGTGACGCCGGCGTCCCCCGCCGGGGAGTCGAAGGACGCCAAGAGCAGCACGGCGAAGACCGGCCCGAAGCGGGCGGGGGCCGCGGCGAAGCCGAAGGCGGAAGCCGCCGGGAACGCGGCCGGCGCGCGGGAGGCGAAGGCCGGCGCGGCCGGGACCGAGGCCGGGGACGGCGTTCCCGCGGACGTGGTGAAGGCCCTCGGAGTGGACGGCGGCGACGCCGACTGGCAGAACCCCCTGCGCGACCCGCAGGACCGCAGGCTGCCCCGGATCGCGGGCCCCTCGGGGCTCGTCATCTTCGGCGTCACCGGTGACCTCTCCCGCAAGAAGCTGATGCCGGCGGTCTACGACCTCGCGAACCGCGGTCTGCTGCCGCCGGGCTTCTCGCTCCTCGGGTTCGCCCGGCGCGAGTGGGAGGACCAGGACTTCGCGCAGGTGGTGCACGACTCCGTGCGCGAGCACGCCCGTACCGAGTTCCGCGAGGAGGTCTGGCAGCAGCTCGCCGAGGGCATGCGGTTCATCCCGGGCGACTTCGACGACGACAACGCGTTCAAGCAGCTGCGCTCGGCCGTCGAGGAGCTGGACTCCTCGCGCGGCACCAGCGGCAACTACGCCTTCTACCTCTCCGTGCCGCCGAAGTTCTTCCCGAAGGTCGTGCAGCAGCTCAAGCGGCACGGGCTGGCGGACGCTCCGGAGGGTTCCTGGCGGCGCGCGGTCATCGAGAAGCCCTTCGGCCACGACCTGGCGAGCGCGCGCGAGCTGAACGCGATCGTGCACGAGGTGTTCGACCCGGACCAGGTGTTCCGCATCGACCACTACCTCGGCAAGGAGACCGTCCAGAACATCCTGGCGCTCCGCTTCGCCAACCAGATGTACGAGCCGGTGTGGAACCGCAGTTACGTCGACCACGTGCAGATCACGATGGCCGAGGACATCGGCATCGGCGGCCGGGCCGGCTACTACGACGGCATCGGCTCCGCCCGTGACGTCATCCAGAACCACCTGCTCCAGCTGCTGGCCCTGACGGCCATGGAGGAGCCGGCCGCCTTCGACGCCGAGTCGCTGCTCACCGAGAAGCTGAAGGTCCTCAGGGCGGTGAAGCTGCCGGAGAACCTGGGCGAGCACACCGTGCGCGGCCAGTACGCGGCGAGCTGGCAGGGCGGCGAGAAGGTCGTCGGCTACCTCCAGGAGGACGGCATCGACCCGCGGTCGACGACGGACACCTACGCCGCCGTCAAACTGGAGATCGACAACCGCCGTTGGGCGGGTGTCCCCTTCTACCTGCGGACCGGCAAGCGGCTCGGCCGGCGGGTGACGGAGATCGCGGTGGTCTTCCAGCGCGCCCCGCACTCCCCGTTCGACTCGACCGCCACCGAGGAACTCGGCGCGAACGCCATCGTCTTCCGCGTCCAGCCCGACGAGGGCATGACCGTGCGCTTCGGATCGAAGGTGCCGGGTACGTCGATGGAGATCCGGGACGTGTCGATGGACTTCGCCTACGGCGAGTCGTTCACGGAGTCCAGCCCGGAGGCGTACGAACGGCTGATCCTGGACGTGCTGCTCGGCGACGCCAACCTCTTCCCCCGTCACCAGGAGGTGGAGGAGTCCTGGAAGATCCTCGACCCGATCGAGGAGTACTGGGACAAGCACGGCAAGCCCGCGCAGTACGCCTCGGGCACCTGGGGCCCGAAGGAAGCCGACGAGATGCTCGCACGAGACGGACGGAGCTGGCGCAGGCCATGAAGATCGACCTGACCGACACCACGGCAAGCAAGATCAACAAGGCTCTTGTGAAGGGCCGCCGCGCCATCGGCACGCCGGCCGTGGGCATGGTCCTCACGATGGTCATCGTGACCGACGAGGAGAACGCCTACGACTCCATCAAGGCGGCCGAGGAGGCGTCGCGCGAGCACCCCTCGCGCACCCTGGTCGTCATCAAGCGCCACGCCAGGACCCCGCGCGACCGCACCAACTCGCGCCTGGACGCCGAGGTCCGGGTGGGCGCCGACGCCGGCACCGGCGAGACCATCGTGCTGCGCCTATACGGCGAGGTGTCCGACCACGCCGACTCCGTCGTCCTGCCGCTGCTGCTGCCGGACGCGCCGGTCGTCGTCTGGTGGCCGGTGGACGCGCCGCAGATCCCGGTCAAGGACCCGCTGGGCGCACTCGCCGCGCGCCGCATCACCGACATGTACGCGGTCGAGGCGCCGCTCGCCGCGCTGGAGGCCCGCGCCGCCGCGTACGCGCCCGGTGACACCGACCTGGCGTGGACCCGGCTGACGCCGTGGCGCTCGATGCTGGCCGCCGCGCTCGACCAGGCCCGGACGAAGGTCATCTCGGCCGCCGTGGAGAGCGAGGCGGAGAACCCGAGCGCCGAGCTGCTGGCCCGCTGGCTGGAGGCCCGTCTCGGGGTCGCCGTCGAGCGGGTCGTCACCGCGGGTCCCGTCGTCACCGCCGTCCGGCTGGGCACCGAGAACGGCGAGATCCGCATCGACCGCCCCGAGGGGCCGCTGGCCACCCTGGCCCTGCCGGGCCAGCCCTCGCGCACCCTCGCTCTGAAGGTGCGCAGCACCTCCGAGCTGATCGCCGAGGAGCTGCGGCGCCTCGACGCGGACGAGATGTACGCCGTCGCCCTGCGGAGCGACGGCACCAAGGAGATTCCCACCGATGTCTGACACCCCCAGGCTCACGCACCGTCCCGAGTGGACGGCGCTGGAGGACCACCGCGCGCAGGAGATGCTGCACCCGCGGCTGCGTGAGCTGTTCGCCGCGGACCCCGGGCGCGCGGACCGCTACACCGTGCGCGTCGGCGACCTGCGCATCGACTACTCCAAGCACCTGATCACGGACGAGACCCTGGCCCTGCTTCAGGAACTGGCCACGGCCACCGACGTGTTCGGGCAGCGGGACGCGATGTTCCGCGGCGAGAGGATCAATGTCACCGAGGACCGGGCCGTGCTGCACACCGCGCTGCGCGCCCCGCGCGACGCGGTGGTCGAGGTCGACGGGGAGAACGTCGTGCCGGGTGTGCACGCCGTGCTCGACCGGATGGCCGACTTCGCCGGGCGCGTCCGCTCGGGCGAGTGGACCGGGCACACCGGCAGGCGCATCAGGAACGTCGTCAACATCGGCATCGGCGGCTCGGACCTCGGTCCGGCGATGGCGTACGACGCGCTGAGGGCGTTCGCCGACCGCTCGCTGACGGTCCGGTTCGTGTCGAACGTGGACGGTGCCGACCTCCACGAGGCCCTTCAGGGCCTGGACCCGGCGGAGACGCTGTTCGTCATCGCCTCGAAGACCTTCACCACCATCGAGACGATCACCAACGCCACGTCGGCGCGGACCTGGCTCCTCGCCGGGCTCGACGGCGAGGAGAAGGCGGTCGCGAAGCACTTCGTGGCGCTGTCGACGAACGCCGGAAAGGTCGCGGACTTCGGTATCGACACGGCCAACATGTTCGAGTTCTGGGACTGGGTCGGCGGCCGCTACTCCTTCGACTCCGCGATCGGCCTGTCCCTGATGATCGCGATCGGTCCCGACCGGTTCCGCGAACTGCTCGACGGGTTCAGGACCGTGGACGAGCACTTCCGCACCGCGCCCGCCGAGTCCAACGCACCGCTGCTGCTTGGCCTGTTGGGCGTCTGGTACGGCAACTTCTTCGACGCCCAGTCGCACGCGGTGCTGCCGTACTCGCACTACCTGTCCCGGTTCACCGCGTACCTCCAGCAGCTGGACATGGAGTCCAACGGCAAGTCGGTGGACCGCGAGGGACGCCCCGTGGAGTGGCAGACCGGCCCGGTCGTCTGGGGCACCCCGGGCACCAACGGCCAGCACGCCTACTACCAGTTGCTGCACCAGGGCACCAAGTTGATCCCGGCGGACCTGATCGGGTTCGTCAACCCGGTCGACGAGCTGAGCGACGAACTCAAGGCGCAGCACGACCTGTTGATGGCCAACCTCTTCGCGCAGGGCCAGGCGCTGGCCTTCGGCAGGACACCGGACGAGGTGCGCGCCGAGGGGGTGCCCGAGGAGCAGGTCCCGCACCGCACGTTCCGCGGCAACCACCCGACGACCACCATCCTGGCGCCCGAACTCAGCCCCTCGGTCCTCGGCCAGCTGATCGCCCTGTACGAGCACAAGGTGTTCGTCCAGGGCGCGATCTGGAACATCGACTCCTTCGACCAGTGGGGCGTCGAGCTGGGCAAGGTCCTCGCCAAGCGCGTGGAACCCGCGCTCACCGAGGGCGCCGACGTGCCCGGACTCGACCCTTCCACCGCCGCCCTCGTGGCCGCCTACCGCACTCTCAGGAAGAAGTGAACTGACATGACCACGATGCAGCTCGGACTCATCGGCCTCGGCAGGATGGGCGGCAACATGCGTGAGCGGATACGCCGCGCGGGCCACACCGTCATCGGCTACGACCGCAACCCCGACCTCGCCGACGTGCACAGCCTCGAAGAGCTGGTCGAGAAGCTCGAAGGGCCGCGCGTGGTGTGGGTGATGGTGCCCGCGGGCGGCCCGACCCAGTCCGTCGTGGACGAACTCGGCGACCTGCTGGAGCCCGGCGACATCATCGTGGACGGCGGCAACTCCCGCTGGACCGACGACGAGAAGCACGCCGAGCAGCTGGCCGCCAAGGGCATCGGCTTCGTGGACGCGGGCGTCTCGGGTGGCGTGTGGGGCCTGGAGAACGGCTACGCCCTCATGGTCGGCGGTGACCCGGAGAACGTCGCCAAGGTGCAGCCGGTCTTCGACGCGCTCAAGCCCGAGGGCGACTTCGGGTTCGTGCACGCGGGCAAGGTCGGCGCCGGCCACTTCTCCAAGATGGTCCACAACGGCATCGAGTACGCCATGATGCAGGCCTACGCCGAGGGCTGGGAGCTGCTGGAGAAGGTCGACTCCGTCACCGATGTGCGCGAGGTCTTCCGGTCCTGGCAGGAGGGCACGGTCATCCGCTCCTGGCTGCTCGACCTCGCCGTCAACGCCCTGGACGACGACGAGCACCTCGACAAGCTGCGCGGCTACGCGGAGGACTCCGGTGAGGGCCGCTGGACCGTCGAGGCGGCCATCGACAACGCGGTCCCGCTCCCCGCGATCACCGCGTCGCTGTTCGCCCGCTTCGCCTCGCGGCAGGAGGACTCGCCGCAGATGAAGATGATCGCCGCCCTGCGCAACCAGTTCGGCGGCCACGCCGTCGAATCCGCGAAGTAGGCGTCATGGGCGACCTGCTGCTGGTCCGCCACGGCGAGACCGAGTGGAGCCTGTCGGGGCAGCACACCAGCTGGACCGACCTGCCCCTGACGCGGCACGGCGAGGAACAGGCCGCGTCCCTCGCCCCGCTGCTCGCCGGCCGCACCTTCGCCCTGGCGCTCACCAGCCCGCTGGCCCGCGCGTTCCGTACGGCGGAACTCGCGGGCCTGTCCGGGGCCGTGACGGACCCGGACCTGCACGAGTGGGACTACGGCGCGTACGAGGGCGTCACGACCGTCGAGATCCACCGGACCCGGCCCGACTGGTTCCTGTGGGACGACGGGGTGCCGCCCGGTCCCGACGGTCATCCCGGCGAGTCGCCCGAAGAGGTGGGACGACGGGCCGACCGCGTGCTGGCCCGGGTGGCGCCCGCACTCGGGGACGGGGACGTGGTGCTGGTCGCCCACGGGCACTTCCTGCGCGTGCTCACCGCCCGCTACCTGGGACTCCCGGCCGCCGACGGGCGGCTGTTCCAGCTCGCCACGGGCACGGTCGGGCGGCTCTCCACCGAGCACGGGCGCCCCGTGATCGCCGAATGGAACAGCCCAGGAACTTCTGTGCCGGTCCACTAGTTCCCACGGTGCTGTAGCAATCGAAGAGGTTCCGGCCCGCCCCTCGGGGCGGGCCGGCCCTCGACAACGTATGGAGTTCTCATGGCCCTGTGGGACCGCATCAAAGAGTCCGCGTCGACGATGCAGACCCAGCTCGTGGCGAAGAAGAACGACCTCACCAGCGGCGCCTTCCGCGACGCCAGCATGGCCATGTGCGCGCTCGTCGCCGCCGCCGACGGCTCGATCGACGCGTCCGAGCGGCAGCGGGTGAGCCAGCTGATCGCCACGAACGAGGTCCTGAGGAACTTCGACGCTGCCGACCTCCAGCGGCGCTTCGACGACAACCTGAACAAGCTGACGGCCGACTTCGCCCTGGGCAAGGTCAGCGTCCTCCAGGAGATCGCCAAGGCCAAGAAGAAGCCCGCCGAGGCCCGCGCCGTCATCCAGATCGGCATCGTCATCGGCGGCGCCGACGGCGACTTCGACAAGGACGAGCAGGCGATCGTGCGCGAGGCCTGCTTCACGCTGGACCTGCCGCCGCACGAGTTCGACCTGTAGGACCCGCCGAAGCCGCCCGCCCCGGCCCACCCGCCCGGGCGGCGGCCGCAGTTACCGGCCCGGGCCACCGCTCACACGCGGTGGCC
>NZ_JBSGZN010000010.1:168729-189581 GCF_053611025.1 Streptomyces sp. NPDC054842 | reverse complement strand
CTATTGAGGCCCATCTGCGCTGCATCGCACAATGCGGTGACCGGCGCGTTCCAGCGCGTGTTGGGCTTCCCTCCCCGGAAGGCCTGTCTGTCGAGCGGCCCGCGACGCCCCCCTTCCACGTTCCCGCACCCCTCCTGGACACGGCGCCGCGCCTTCCCACCGCGGACTACGACGTCACGCTTCCGAAGCGGACGTCGTGCGCACCCTCGGCGGACATCACTCGGAGCATCCGGCCGGCCTCCCGCACGACCTCCTCGCGCTGCGCACCGGTGAGGGTGACGAAAGGCTCGATCGTCAGCACCTCCCCCCGCTGGCGCCACACGCCCGCCAGGAAGCCGTCGACGAGCAGCGTGCAGTACGCCTGGTTGCCGCTCCAGGTACGGCCCTTGAGGTCGGCGGGCACCACGCGGGACCGGTCGGCGTGCGAGAGGAGCAGATTGTCGAACTCCGGCAGGAAGCGCGGCGGCGCCGGGGTGTCCGGGTCCGGCCTGGGCGCGTCGGGGAGGTCGAAGAGTTCGACGCCGTTCTCGTCGCGGAAGGTGACCAGTTCGGGGCGCAGCCGCTCGAAGACCTCCCGCAGCCGTGTCAGACCGGCCCAGGTCTGCATGTCCTTGACCGAGGCGGGCCCGAAGGCGGCGAGGTAGCGCAGCACGGTCGCGTCCGGCGCGGGGACGGGCGCGGCGGGTCGGCCGAACCAGCGTTCGGCGGTGGTGAGCGCGACCTGGCCGCTGCGCCCCCACAGCCCGCGCGGGGTGACCTGCACCAGCGGCAACCGGCAGCGGGCGGCGATGGCGAGCGCGGTGGGGTCGGCGTCCGGCCACTCGGCAAGCAGCGCCTCGCGCAGTTGCTTCATGGTGCGCGGTTCCGCCTCGACCAGTTCGCGGCTGACGACGGCGAGCCGGTCCAGGTCGACACCGAGGAGGCCCTTGCGGAAGGTGTTCAGCTCACGGTCGCGGGCGGCCTGCACCAGCGGGCGCAGGGTGAGGCAGTCGTCCGCGGTGTGGGTGTGGATGGTGGACCGCATGGTCACGATGCGGGCCACCTCGCGGTCGGCCATCAGACGGGACAGGTCCTCGGGCGCGAAACCGGCCAGGCGGGCGGCGAGCGCGTAGTACGGCGGCTTCACGTTCTGCGCCTGGAGGCCGAGGAGGTGCCCCACGGCGTCCTTCGTGCCCATCGGGGAGCGGCGCAGCAGGAGCTGCCGGTCCAGGGTCGCGCGGTTCAGCGCGCGGGCGCCCAGCACGGGCGCGGTCCTCTTCGTCCCGCCGTTCCGGTCCATCGCGACGCCCGCCTTCCTCGTCCCGCTCGACGCCGCCGTTCCCTTCGGCGTCGTGGCCCCCCGCGGCACACCCGTCCCGGCCGCCGGCCTCGTCCCGCCCGGCTTCCTCGTCCCGCCCGGCTTCCTCGTCCCGCCCGGCAACCCTGTCACGCCCGCCGTCTTCGTCATGCTCCGACGCTACGGGGACTTGCGGACACCTTCTGTCCGCATCGAGGGGGTTCCCTCTCCGGGCCGGAAGGCGTCCCCGGGCCCGCCGTACGGCCTCCCGGCCCCGCGCCGACGCCATTCACCCCGTATATCCTGCCGGTGACCGGACCGGTGCACGTGCGACAGCGGGAGGCAGCACCATGTCGGAACGCCGCGCCCGTGCGGAGGCGAGGAGCGCCCGCAAGTCCGGATGGCGCCGCGCGCTGACACCCCCGTCGGCACCTCCCGCGAATCGGCGGGACCACGAAGCGGAACCGCCCGCGGCGGAACCGGCCGAGGCCGGCAGCGTCGTCCAGGCGGCGCTGTACCGCGACGGCGTACGGGTCTCGACGCCGGCCTCGCTCGCGGAGACGTTCCGTGAGCTGCGCGACGAGACCGACGGCATGGCGTGGATCGGTCTCGCGCGCCCCACCGAGGACGAACTGCTCTCCCTGGCCGCCGAGTTCGACCTGCATCCGCTGGCCGTCGAGGACGCGATGGAGGCGCACCAGCGTCCGAAACTGGAGCGCTACGGCGAGACGCTGTTCGTCGTGCTGCGGGCCGCCCGCTATCTGGACGCGGCGGAGGAGGTCGACTTCGGCGAGCTGCACGTCTTCGTGGGTCCCGATTTCGTGATCACGGTCCGGCACGGTGCCGCGCCCGACCTGTCCGCGGTGCGCCGCCGCATGGAGGACACCCCGGAGCTGCTGCGGCTCGGCCCCGAGGCCGTGCTGTACGCGATCCTCGACTCCGTCGTCGACGGCTACGTCCCGGTCGTCACCGGCGTCCAGAACGACATCGACGAGATCGAGACGGAGGTCTTCCGCGGCGACCCGGAGGTCTCCCGCCGCATCTACGAACTCTCCCGCGAGATGGTCGAGTTCCAGCGGGCCACCCGTCCGCTGGTCAGCATGCTGCACAGCCTGATGGCCGGGTTCGCGAAGTACGGCACGGACGAGGAGCTCCAGCGCTACCTCCGCGACGTCGCCGACCACGTCACGCACACCAGCGAGCGCGTCGACGGCTTCCGCCAGGCCCTCGCGGACATCCTCACCGTCAACGCGACCCTGGTGACCCAGCAGCAGAACGCCGAGATGCGCGCCCTGGCCGAGGCGGGCTTCGAGCAGAACGAGGAGATCAAGAAGATCTCCTCGTGGGCCGCCATCCTCTTCGCCCCGACGCTGGTCGGCACGATCTACGGCATGAACTTCGACCACATGCCGGAGCTGCACTGGCTCCTGGGCTACCCGTTCGCGATCGTCCTGATGGCCGTGGTGTGCACGAGCCTGTACGTCGTCTTCAAGCGCCGCGACTGGCTCTAGCGGTTGAGCATGCACCCTCGTACGGGCAAGGGCGAAGGAGGAGGGAACCCGCACCTGCGGCGGCCGCGCGTCCTGAGGGGCCGCCGACCCGCCCCGCTCCCCCCGGAACGCGCGATCACCACACCAGGTGCAGGGCCTCCGGCGACCGGTGGATCACCGTCGGGCGCATCGTGACCGCCCGGTTCGCCGCGAGGCGCAGCCCCGGCAGCCGCGCGGTCAACTGCTCCAGGGTCAACCGGACCTGTTCCCGCGCCAGTTGGCCGCCTGGGCAGCTGTGCGCGCCCAGCCCGAAGGCCAGATGACGGTCCGGGTCGCGGGTGATGTCGAACGAGTCGGGCCGCGCGTGGCGGGCACCGTCGCGGTTGGCCGCGCCGAACGCCACGAACACCGCCGCTCCCGCCGGGAGTTCGGTCCCCGCGAGGGAGACGGGCCGGGTGGTGATCCGCCGGAATCCCTGCAACACGCTGTCGTAGCGGGCGGCCTCCTCGACGGCCGCCGGTATCCGCTCGGGTTCCGCGCACAGCAGCTCCCACTGGCGTGGGTGCCGCAGCAGGTGCAGAACGGCGTTGCCGATCAGCGCGGTCGTCGTGAGATGGCCCGCGATCAGCAGGTTCTGCAGGTGGCCGACGATCTCGTGCCGCTCGTCGAGGGTCAGCTCGCCGTCCCCGGGAGCGAGCGAGGCGACCAGCTCCGTGACCAGGTCCTCGCACGGCCGGGCACGCCGGTCCCGTACGCACGCGTCGAGGAGGTGCTGCTTCGCCACCATGTCCCGGGCGGCCGCGACCTGTTCGTCCTCCGTCAGTGGCCGGAACAGGAGTCTTTCGGCGCTCAGTCCGCCCCTGACGACGGCCGGCACGTCGTCGGGACCGAGGCCGAGGAGCCGGCCGACGACCTCGCCGGGCAGCCGCCTCGCGTACGCGGACATCAGCTCGACGTGGCCGTCCTTCACGAAGCCGTCGACCAGGGCCGCGGCCCGTTCGGCGGCGTAGGGCAGGACGGCCGCGACGCGTGCGGGTGACAGGCCCCGGACGATCGGGGCGCGCAGCTCCCGGTGGCGGGCACCGTCCGCGGTGACGACGACGGGCCGCCCGCCGAATCCGCCGCCGAGGACCGCGCGGGCGGCGGGGGACGGCACGGCGTCCGGGCGCAGCGCGTTGCCCGAGGAGAAGTCCCCGGGCCGCCGCAGCACCTCGCGCACATCCTCGTCCCGTGCCACCAGCCAGGCGTCCAGCTCGTCCACGTGGAGGAGACCCGGGGTGCGCCTCGCCAGCTCGTAGAGGGGGTAGGGGTCGCGCTGGAGCGCGTCGAGCCTGCCGTGCGCTTCGCGGTCCACAGGGGCAGCCTCTCGGGCGACGGCGTGGGTAGCGCCCATGGTCCCGCACCGCCGGGAGCGGACGGTAGGACGCTTTCGGCCCGACGGGAGGGCCGTTCGTCCCGGTCCGGTGAGGCTGGCGGGGTTGGTCCGGTCCGGTGAGGGCGGCGGGCCGTTCGTCCCGGTCCGGTGACGCGGCGGGGGCCGGGTGTCCCGGTCTGGTGCGAGGGCGAGGGCCGGCGTCCCGGTGCGGTGGTGGCGGGCTCCGGGCGTGCCGGACCGCGGGCTCCGGGTGTCCCGGTCCGGTGGGGGTGGCGGGGTCCGGTCCGGTGGGGGCGGCGGGCCGTTCGTCCCGGTCCGGTGACACGGCGAGGGCTGGGCGTTCTGCCCGATGGAGGTGGCGGACCTGGTGTCCCGGTTCAGTGAGGGTGGCGGGAGCCGGGCGCCCCGGTCCGGTGAGGCTGGCCGGCGGGGCAGGTGTTCGTCTCGTGAGGGTGGCGGTCGGGCGTCCTGGAGGGGCCCTCGGGTCCGGGGCCGCATACGATCGCCCCGTGGCCCTCTTCGTCCTGGAACGCGACACCCCGCTGCCCGCCGCCGAGGCCTGGCGCAGGCTCACCCGGTGGGAGCGGCACGCCGACGTGGTCCCGCTGACCCGGGTGAGCGTGCTGACTCCCCCGCCGACCCGCGAGGGCACCACGTTCGTGGCGCGGTCGGGAGTCGGGCCGCTCGCCTTCGACGACCCGATGGAGGTCGTGGGCTGGCGGGTACCGCTGGAGGGGCGGCCGGGCTGGTGCCGGCTGGTGAAGCGGGGCTCGTTCGTCACCGGGTGGGCCGAGATCGAGGTGCACGCGACCGGCACCGGGAGCGCACGGGTGATCTGGCGCGAGGAACTGCGGGTGCGGTGGCTGCCGCGCCTGTTCGACGGCCCGCTGGCGTGGGCCGGGCGCGGGATGTTCGGGCGGGCGATGACCGGGCTGCTGAAGCACGGCTGAGGCCGGACCTGACCCGCCTCCCGCGACCGAACCTGCTTACGCCGTCGATGAGTTCGTGCCCGGACAGGCCAACGGCGCCTCCGCTCCCGGCAGGCGTGCGCTCAGGTGGACCCGCCCGGCCCCGAAGGGCGGACTGCGGCGGCTCCCGGGTCGGCCCGCTCCCCCTCCGCGAGTTTGTCCTGGCGTTCGCGGTCGCCGTCGCGTCCGGTGCTGAGGATCGTGTCGCAGATCTCGCGCAGCTTGTCCGCGGCCTGCTTGGAGAACAGTCCGCACAGGCCCGCGATCCCGGAGAAGCCGTACGGATTGGTGGCGCCGGCGCCCGAGCTGCCGGCGAACAGGCCACCGCGCAGGAGGAAGTAGACGAGCAGGGCGAGCGCGACACCGATACCGGCCCGGAGCAGGTACCACCAAAGCCAGCTCGCGTACAGCCGCCGGTTGCCGACGTAGGTGGCGAACGAGGTGGCCGCGTGCACGAAGCTGCCGAGGGCGCTGCACAGGATGACCGCGAACAGCATCGCCGCGTCGGCGGTGAGCGACCAGTCCCCCAGCCCGAAGGGCGACCACCGGTCGACGGAGCCGTCCTGCGTCTCCGGCTGCACCAGGACCAGGACCACCGGCCACAGGCTGATCAGGGCGCCGCAGACGAGGACGACCTCGGCCACCAGGAAGACGCCCAGCGCCGTGGTGGCCGCCGGCGAGAGGCAGCGCGTGGCCTCCGGGTCGTCGTCCGCCGGGTCCCGCCCGTTCTCCGCCTCGCTCAAGGCCCCGCCCCCGCTGCGCTCACCCGCGGCGGCACCCCCTGCACCCCCGGACCCACACCCTGACGCGCCATGCGCCTCGCGAGCAAGTCCGTTGCCGGACAGTGCCGTTGAGGACGCATACCGCCTCGCGGACGCGTATCGTCCCGTAGACGCCCGCCGTCTCACGGACGCCCGCCGCCTCACGGACGCCCGCCGCCTCACGGACGCCCGCCGCCTCACGGACGCCCGCCGTCTCACGGACGCGTACCGTCCCGCAGACGCGCGCCGTCCGGCAGACGCGCGCCGTCTCGCAGACGCGTATCGCCTCCCGGACCCCGACCCCGACCCCGACCCCGACCCTGACCCTTGCCCCGGACCCGGACCCGGCCCCTGCCCCGGACCCGGGCTCAGGCCACCGAACCGATCCGCCCCGCCGGGGTGCGCGTCCCGTCGTGGTGGATCGGCGTGTGCGCGCCGGTCAGCGAGACCCCGCTGCCGCCGCGCCGGTTCGCCACGATCTCCGCGGCGATCGACAACGCCGTCTCCTCCGGCGTGCGCGCTCCGAGGTCGAGGCCGATGGGTGAGCGCAGCCGCGCCAACTCCATGTCGGTGACGCCGACTTCACGCAGCCGTTCGTTGCGGTCCAGGTGGGTGCGACGGGAGCCCATCGCGCCGACGTAGGCGACGGGGAGCTTCAGTGCGAGCCGCAGGAGCGGTACGTCGAACTTGGCGTCGTGGGTCAGGACGCACAGCACCGTGCGGGAGTCGACCCGGGTGCGCTCCAGGTAGGTGTGCGGCCACTCGACGACGATCTCGTCGGCGTCGGGGAAGCGGGCGGCCGTCGCGAAGACCGGACGGGCGTCGCACACGGTGACGCGGTAGCCGAGGAACGTGCCGACGCGCACCAGCGCCGAGGCGAAGTCGATCGCGCCGAAGACGATCATGCGGGGCGGCGGGACCGAGGACTCGACCAGAAGGGTGAGCGGCGCTCCGCAACGAGAGCCCTGCTCACCGATCTCGACGGTGCCGGTCCGGCCCGCGTCGAGCAGTGCGCCCGCCTCGCCGGCGACCGTGCGGTCCAGTTCGGGGTGGGCGCCGAAGCCGCCGTCGTACGAGCCGTCGGGGCGCACCACGAGCGCGCGGCCCAGCAGTCCGGCGGGGCCGGAGGCGACCCGCGCGACCGCCGCCGCCTCCCCGCGGGCTGCGGCGGCCAGCGCGGTGGCGAGGACCGGCCGGGCGGGATCGGCCGCCCGGACCGGTGTCACGAGGATGTCGATGACGCCGCCGCAGGTCAGCCCCACGGCGAAGGCGTCCTCGTCGCTGTAGCCGAAGCGCTCCAGGACGGTCTCGCCGTCCTGGAGGGCCTGGAGGCACAGGTCGTAGACCGCGCCCTCCACGCAGCCGCCGGAGACCGAGCCGATCGCCGTGCCGTCGGCGTCCACCGCGAGGGCGGCGCCGGGCAGGCGGGGCGCGCTGCCGCCGACGGCCACCACGGTGGCCACGGCGAAGTCACGTCCCTGCTCGACCCACCGGTGCAGATCTTCGGCGATGTCCAGCATGTCTCGGTCTCCTCAGGCGGTCACGGGGAGGGCGTCAGTGGACGCCCATCCAGCTCTCGATGGGGTTGAGGGCGAAGAAGACGATGAAGATCACCGTCAGCCCCCACATGAACGCCCCGATCTCCCGGGCCTTGCCCTGGGCGATCTTGATGGCGGCGTAGCTGATGACTCCGGCCGCGACGCCCGCGGTGATGGAGTACGTGAACGGCATGACGACCACGGTCAGGAACACCGGGATCGCCGTGGCGCGGTCGGACCAGTCCACGTGCCGCGCGTTCATCATCATCATGGCGCCGATGACGACGAGCGCGGCGGCGGCCACCTCGCCCGGGACGATCGCGGTGAGCGGGGTGAAGAAGAGGCAGGCGGCGAAGAACAGGCCGGTGACGACCGAGGACAGGCCGGTCCTCGCCCCTTCGCCGACGCCGGTCGCGGATTCCACGAACACCGTCTGCCCGGACGCTCCGGCGACACCGCCGACGGCACCGCCCGCGCCGTCGATGAACAGCGCCTTGGACAGGCCCGGCATCCGGCCCTGGGCGTCGGCCAGCTTGGCCTCCGTGCCGACGCCGATGATGGTGGCCATCGCGTCGAAGAACCCGGCGAGCACGAGCGTGAAGACGATCATGCCGACCGTCATCGCGCCCACCTCGCCCCAGCCGCCGAACTCGACGTCCCCGAAGAGCGAGAAGTCCGGCATCGAGACGGCGCTGCCGTGCAGTTCGGGGGCACCGCTCGCCCACTGCTTCGGGTCGATGACGTCGAAGGCGTTGAGGGCGACGGCGAGCACGGTCCCGCTGACGATGCCGATCAGGATCGCCCCGGGCACGCCCCGGGCCTGGAGCATGAAGATCAGCAGCAGGGTGGCCGCGAAGAGCAGCACCGGCCAGCCGGCGAGCTCGCCGGTGGCTCCGAGGCTGACGGGTGTGGCCTTGCCCTGGTGCACGAAGCCGGCCTTGTAGAAGCCGATCAGGGCGACGAACAGGCCGATGCCCATGGTGATGGCGTGCTTGAGCGCCAGCGGGATGGCGTTCATGATCATCTCGCGCATCCCGGTGACGACCAGGAGCATGATGACCACGCCGTACAGCACGCACATGCCCATGGCCTGCGGCCAGGTCATCTGCGGGGCGACCTGCGAGGACAGCACACCGGAGACCGACAGGCCCGCGGCGAGGGCCAGCGGCACCTTGCCGAAGAAGCCCATCAGCAGGGTGGTGAAGGCCGCCGCGAACGCCGTCGCCGTGATCAGCGGCTGCTGGCCGAGGGTGTCCCCGGCGACGTCCTTGCCGGACAGGATGAGCGGGTTGAGCAGCAGGATGTACGCCATCGCCATGAAGGTGGTGACACCGCCGCGCACTTCGCGCGCCACGGACGATCCCCGCCGGGATATGTGAAAGTAGCGATCGAGCCAAGACCGGCCGGCCGGGACACGGGTACCCGTGCCCGCGTCCTCCGCGACGGTCTTCGGCTCCAGTGACTGCTGGGTCATGATGCCTGACTCCCAAGGTTCACAGGGGCACCCGCGAAAGCCCTGACTGGCTGCGGGATTTGGGAAGGTGCTTCGGCTGCACGACCCCGGGGGACGGCCCGAGGCGAACGGAGGGACAACAACTGCGGGACCTGCTGGGGTGGTTCGCCGGTACCGCGAGCGGTGCGGTGCCGGAGTGCTCCGGGCGGCGCGGACTTGTGACGTTCCGTGCGCCGCCCGGAGGGTTCTAGGCGGTGCCGGTGAGGTGCTCGGGGCGTACCGGCGTCCGGTTCAGCTCCAGGCCCGTCGCGTTCCGGATCGCCGCGAGGACGGCCGGGGTGGACGACAGGGTCGGGGCCTCGCCGATGCCACGGAGCCCGTACGGGGCGTGGTCGTCGGCGAGTTCGAGCACGTCGACGGGGATGGTCGGCGTGTCGAGGATGGTGGGGATCAGGTAGTCCGTGAAGGACGGGTTGCGCACCTTCGCGGTCTTCGGGTCGACGATGATCTCCTCCATGACCGCCACGCCCAGGCCCTGGGTGGTGCCGCCCTGGATCTGGCCGATGACGGACAGCGGGTTGAGCGCCTTGCCGACGTCCTGGGCGCAGGCCAGCTCGATGACCTTGACCAGGCCGAGTTCGGTGTCCACCTCGACGACGGCGCGGTGCGCGGCGAACGAGTACTGGACGTGGCCGTCGCCCTGGCCGGTGCGCAGGTCGAAGGGCACGGTCGGGCGGTGCCGCCATTCGGCCTCGACCTCGACGGACTCGCCTTCGAGGACGTCCACCAGGTCGGCGAGGACCTCACCGCCGTCGGTGACGACCTTGCCGCCCTCCAGGAGCAGTTCGGCCGTGGCCCACGCGGGGTGGTACGAGCCGAACCGGCGCCGGCCGAGTTCCAGGACCTTCTCGCGGACCAGCTCGCAGGAGTTCTTGACGGCTCCGCCGGTGACGTACGTCTGACGGGACGCGGACGTCGAGCCGGCGCTGCCGACCTGCGTGTCGGCGGGGGCGATCGTCACCTGGGTGACGCCGAGTTCGGTGCGGGCGATCTGCGCGTGGACGGTGACGCCGCCCTGGCCGACCTCGGCCATCGCGGTGTGCACGGTCGCGACGGCCTCGCCGCCGACGACCTCCATGCGGACCTTGGCGGTCGAGTAGTCGTCGAAGCCCTCGGAGAAGCCGACGTTCTTGATGCCGACCGCGTAGCCGATGCCGCGGACGACGCCCTCACCGTGGGTGGTGTTGGACAGGCCGCCGGGCAGCTGGCGCACGTCGGCGCCCTCGCTGCTCTCCCACTGGCGCTCGGGCGGCAGGGGCATCGCCTTGACGCGGCGCAGGAGTTCGGCGACCGGGGCGGGCGAGTCGACGCGCTGGCCGGTGGGCAGGAGCGTGCCCTGCTCCATGGCGTTGAGCTGGCGGAACGCGACCCGGTCCATGCCCACCTGGTCGGCGAGCTTGTCCATCTGGGCCTCGTAGGCGAAGCACGCCTGGACCGCGCCGAAGCCGCGCATGGCGCCGCAGGGCGGGTTGTTGGTGTAGAGGGCGATCGCCTCGATGTCGACGTTCTCGACGACGTACGGGCCGACGCTCAGCGAGGACGCGTTGCCGACGACCGCCGGGGAGGCCGACGCGTAGGCGCCGCCGTCCAGGACGATCCGGCACTTCATGTGGGTGAGCTTGCCGTCCTTCGTCGCCCCGTGCTCGTAGTACAGCTTGGCGGGGTGGCGGTGGACGTGTCCGAAGAAGGACTCGAAGCGGTTGTAGACGATCTTGACGGGCTTGCCGGTGCGCAGCGCGAGAAGGCAGGCGTGGATCTGCATCGACAGGTCCTCGCGGCCGCCGAAGGCGCCGCCGACGCCCGAGAGCGTCATGCGGACCTTGTCCTCGGGCAGGCCGAGGACGGGCGCGATCTGCTTGAGGTCCGAGTGCAGCCACTGGGTGGCGATGTACAGCTCGACGCCACCGTCCTCGGAGGGCACGGCGAGCCCGGACTCCGGGCCGAGGAACGCCTGGTCCTGCATGCCGAAGGTGTACTCGCCGCGGACGATGAAGTCGGCCTTCCTCGCGGCCTCTTCGGCGTCGCCGCGCACGATCGGCTGGCGGTGCACGATGTTCGGGTGCGGGACGTGGCCGATGTGGTGGTCGTCGCGGCCCTCGTGGATGAGGATGGCGTCGGGCGCGATCGCGGACGCCTCGTCCGTGATGACCGGCAGTTCGCGGTACTCGACCCTGATCTTGGCGGCGGCGCGGCGCGCGGTCTCCGGGTGGTCGGCGGCGACGAGCGCGACCGGCTCGCCGTGGTGGCGGACCTTGCCGTGCGCGAGGACCGGGGTGTCCTGGATCTCCAGGCCGTAGTTCTTGACCTCGGTCGGCAGGTCGTCGTACGTCAGGACGGCGTAGACGCCGGGCGTCGCGAGGGCCTCACCGGTGTCGATGGAGACGATCTCGGCGTGGGCGACCGTGGAGCGCAGGATCTGGCCCCAGAGCATGTCCTCGTGCCACATGTCGGACGAGTAGGCGAACTCGCCGGTGACCTTGAGGGTGCCGTCCGGGCGGAGCGTGGACTCCCCGATGCCTCCCTTGGTCGCGGAGCGCTGGGTGAGGTTGGTGGGCGTTCCCGTGGTTCCCATGGTCAGACCGCCTCAGACTGCCGGGCGGCCGCCAGACGGACCGCGTCCATGATCTTCTCGTAGCCGGTGCAGCGGCACAGGTTGCCCGAGAGCGCCTCGCGGATGTCCGCGTCGGTCGGCGTCGGGTTGTGCTCCAGCATCTCGTCGGCCGCGACCAGCAGACCGGGGGTGCAGAAGCCGCACTGCACGGCGCCGGCGTCGATGAACGCCTGCTGCACCGGGGAGAGTTCGGTGCCCTCGCCGGTGTGCGAGTCCTGGCCCTTGGCGGCCCAGCCCTTCGCCGCGTCGAGCGAGGTCCCCTCCTGCTCCGCGGTGCCGCACGCCCCGCCGGCGCAACCGCCGTGCTGCGCGCGCTGCTTGGCGAAGTCGGCGAGTCCCTCGACGGTGACGACGTCGCGGCCCTCGACCTGGCCGGCCGCGACCAGGCACGAACAGACCGGCACGCCGTCGAGGCGGACCGTGCAGGAACCGCACTCGCCCTGCTCACAGGCGTTCTTGGAACCGGGCAGTCCGAGGCGCTCGCGCAGGACGTAGAGCAGGCTCTCGCCCTCCCACACGTCGTCGGCTTCCTGCGGACGGCCGTTGACCGTGAAATTGACACGCATTACGCGACACTCCCCTTCTGATGTGTCCGGCCGTCGGTGCCGCGGTAGGACTCCCAGGTCCAGGTGAGCGTGCGGCGGGCCATGACGCCCACCGCGTGGCGGCGGTAGCTCGCGGTGCCCCGGACGTCGTCGATCGGGTTGCAGGCGGCGGAGCACAGGTCCGCGAACTGCTTGGCCACCGACGGGGTGATGATCTTCCCGTTGTCCCAGAAGCCGCCCTCGTCGAGCGCCGCGTTCAGGAACTGCTCGGCGGCCCTGGCGCGGACCGGGGTGGGCGCGGCGGAGCCGATGCCGGTGCGGACCGTGCGCGTCTCGGGGTGCAGCGCGAGCCCGAAGGCGCAGACCGCGATGACCATCGCGTTGCGGGTGCCGACCTTGGAGTACTGCTGGGGGCCGTCGGCCTTCTTGATGTGGACGGCGCGGATGAGCTCGTCGGGCGCCAGCGCGTTGCGCTTCACGCCGGTGTAGAACTCGTCGATCGGGATCAGGCGCGAGCCGCGGACCGACTCGGCCTCGACCTCGGCGCCGGCCGCGAGGAGGGCGGGGTGGGCGTCGCCGGCCGGAGAGGCGGTGCCGAGGTTGCCGCCGACGCCGCCGCGGTTGCGGATCTGCGGGGAGGCCACCGTGTGGGAGGCGAGGGCCAGACCCGGCAGCTCGGCGCGCAGGCTGTCCATGATCCTGGTGTAGGGGACGGAGGCGCCCAGGCGCACGCTCTCCGTGCCGACCTCCCACTCGCTCAGCTCGCCGATGCGGTTCAGGTCAAGGAGGTACTCGGGCCGCCGGTGGTCGAAGTTGATCTCGACCATCACATCGGTGCCACCCGCAATCGGCACAGCCGTGGGGTGCTCGGCCTTGGCGGCGAGCGCCTCCTCCCAGCTGGCGGGGCGAAGGAAGTCCATGAGTGGCTCTCTTCATTCGTAATCGTGGGTCGTCCTGATCAAGCCAGATCGTGTGCGGCGGGCCCGGCTCGTTCATGTGCTGTTAACGCGGATCGACGTCAGTACACCGCTCCGTCCTCCATCGGGGTCAGTCACCGAAACCATGAAGGAGTTGGCTGGCCAGCGCGCACATCTTGTAGATTCGTATGAACGGAGGTCCTCGGTAACCTCCTCGCTTCCCCCGGGAAACACTCGGCACGTCGCGGGAAACAGGGAGCCCCGCTCACGAAAGCCCAGCACAGGGCCTTGGAGAGCCCGGTGCGACCGCCGGGGCGACCGCCTCGCGCCGCCCCGCGGGAGCCGGAACCCGCAGTGGGACACCCACCCACGATCCATCGTAGATTTCGAGACAAAGAACGGCGGCGACGAGACATGCGGCTGCGCGCACTGCTGGACACCGACGCGCTGGGCCTGCGGCTGCTCGGCGGCGAGGACGAACTGGATCGCACCGTGCGCGGCGTGATGACCACCGACCTCAAGGACCCCAGCCGCTACCTCTCGGGCGGCGAGCTGGTCCTCACCGGCCTGGCCTGGCGGCACGACGCCGCGGACTCCGAGCCCTTCGTACGCATCCTCGCGGGCGCCGGTGTCGCCGCGCTGGCCGCGGGCGAGGCGGAGCTCGGCGACATCCCCGAGGACCTGGTCCTGGCCTGCGTCCGCCACCGGCTGCCGCTGTTCGCCGTCAACGAGTCGGTCGCCTTCGCGACGATCACCGAGCACGTCGTGCGGCAGGTGTCGGGCGAGCGGGCCGGTGATCTGGCCGCCGTCGTGGACCGGCACCGGCGGATGATGACCTCGGGCCCGGCGGGCGGCGGCCCCGACGTGGTCCTGGACCTCCTCGGCTCCGACCTCGACCTGCGGGCCTGGGTGCTCTCCCCCACCGGACGGACCGTCGCGGGCGCCGACGGCGACGGACCGGCGCTCTCCGCCGAGGTGTGCGCGCGGCTGGCCGCCGAGCACCTGGCCGCCGCCCGCACCGGCCGGCGCGGCCCGCACCGGGTGACGGTGGGCCCGGCGACGTACTCGCTGTTCCCGGTCCGCTCGTCCGGCCGCTCCGCGTCCGCCTCCCGCGACGTGCGCGAGACGGTGCTGTCCGACTGGCTGCTCGCCGTCGAGGCGGACGCCGGGGACTGGCCGGAGGAGCGGCTCGACCTGCTCCAGGGCGTCACGCAGCTGATCGCCGTCGAGCGCGACCGGCGCGACGCGGCGCGCTCCGTGCGGCGGCGGCTCGCCCAGGAGGTCCTGGAGCTGGTCCAGACGGGCGCGGCACCCGCCGAGATCGCGGCCCGGCTGCGGGTCGCCGCCCCGGTGCTGCTGCCGGGGCTCGGCGCGGCCCCGCACTGGCAGGTCGTGGTGGCCCGGGTCGAGTGGGACGGCGGCGACATCGACGGCGGCCCGGTCGCCCAGTCGCTGCTGGAGGAGATCCTCGTGGACCCGCTGTCGCCGGGCCCCGAGCACTCCGACCGCATCGCGGTCGCCCACACGGGTGAGGAGGCCATCGCCCTCGTCCCCCTTCCGGCGGTGTCCTCCGAGCACGACGGCTCCGAGTCGGGGCTGCTCGCCGACGTCCTCCTGGAGGCCGTACGCAGCCCCCTGTCGGCCGGGCTGAACGACGACGGGCGGCTCACGCTCGGCGTCAGCGCCGCCGTGCACTCCGCCGAGGGGCTGCGCGGCGCGCTGGAGGAGGCCCGGCACGCCCGCCGGGTGGCGGCGGCGCGTCCGGGGCGGGTCTGCGCGGCCGGACACCAGGAGCTGGCGTCCCACGTGCTGCTGCTGCCCTTCGTGCCGGACGACGTACGCCGCGCCTTCACCGCGCGGCTCCTGGACCCGCTGCGCGACTACGACCGGCGGCACCGCGCCGAGCTCATCCCGACCCTGGAGGCGTTCCTCGACTGCGACGGCTCCTGGACGCGCTGCGCCAACCGGCTGCACCTGCACGTCAACACGCTGCGCTACCGGGTGGGCCGCATCGAGCAGTTGACGGGACGGGACCTGTCGCGGCTGGAGGACAAGCTCGATTTCTTCCTCGCCCTGCGCATGAGCTGAGGTCGTGGGCCCGCGCGGCGGGCCGCGCCCGGTGCCGCCGCCGCCCCACGACTTTGTGAAATCCTTCACCCACCCTCTTGGCCGGGCCACGGAATCCGTGCTGAGATGCCACCACTCAACAGCTCAATGGTGTGCTCGGGGAGGGCAACGTGGCGCATACCGCCATGTCTGGTTCCGGAACGACTGCAGGGGACGATCCACTCCAGACCGCGGTATGGCGGCTGCGCTCGCGCGCCTGCTGGGCCGACGCGGCCGCGCTCCTGGAACCGCACACCGCGGCGGCGTCCCTGCAGAGAGCCTCGCTCCTCGTCGAGCGGTGCCTGTACACCGAGCACGGCTGGGCCGAGGCGGAGGACGCGCTGCGCACGGCGGAGGCACAGGCGCGCAGCGACGACGAGCGGGGCGCGGCGGCCTGCGAGCGCGGCCATCTCGCGTACGCGGCAACCCTGTTGGGCGTACGCGACCGGGCGGACGAGGCGCGGGCCGCGCTCGGCCGGGCCGCCGCCCTGATCGCGCCGGGTGCCCCGGGGCGGGCGCTGCTGGACTTCCGGCGCGGACTGCTCGCCGAGAACCTCGCGCACTCCCCGCAGTCGGCGCGCGCCGCCTACCGCCGCGCCCACGCCGGCGCCACCGCCCAGGGCGATCCGCTGCTGCTCTCCTTCACCTGGCGCCACCTCGCCGGACTCGCCCTGCGGGACGGCGAGTCGGCGGAGGCCCGGCACGGCTTCGCCGAATCCCTGCGCATCCGTGAGGAGTTGGGCTTCCTCGTCGGTACGGCGCCCGCGCTGGCCTCGCTCGCGGACGCCGAGTCGGAGCCGGAGGCGTCCCGGCTGCGCGCGGAGGCCGCCCGGCTGTACCGCCTCCTGGGCGGCGTACCCACCTGGCTGGCCCGGCAGTTGACCCCGCCGGCCGCCACGGCCTGACCGCCCGGACGCCTTCGTGGTGCCGCCGGCCGACGCGCCACGAAGGCCGCCGACGAGGTACGACGCCTGAGTGGTTCCAAGGGAGACGACGCCTGAGGAGAGGGGCCGGCCGGCCAGGGCCGCACGTGAAGGCGTCCGATCCCCCGGCGGCACGTGGGCGGCCCCGACCGGGCCGTAGACTCCCGCGAATGCCGATATCACACCTCGCCGGCCGGGTCGCACTGGTCGCCGCCTTCGTGCTTCTCGCCGGGTGCGGCACGGGAGAACAGCGCCCGGCCCGTCCGGCGCCGAGCGGCTCCGCCACCGGTGCGGGATCCGCCCACCGGGCCTGGGCGTACGAGTACGTCTCCGGAGTGGACCCCGTCGGCAACCAGCTGCTCGACATCGCCGCCGTCTCCCGGCGCGAGGCCTGGGCCATCGGCACGCTGCACGATGCCGGCGTGTCCACCCCGGGCCCACGGATGCTGCGGTTCGACGGCTCGAAGTGGAAGCGGTACGACCTGTCCTCCGACCTCCGTGACGCGCTCGGCGGTGGCACGATCGGCTCGCCGACCCTGCACGCGGGCGCGGGCGAGGCCTGGCTGTTCGCGCGCGTCGACCAAGGACCGGGCACCGTCCCCGCTCCGCTCGCCGCACGGTTCGACGGCACCCGCTGGCGAGCCGTCACGCCTCCCCCCGAGGGCGGCCTGATCCGCGTCGCGGTGCTCGGACCCGCGGACGTCTGGGCGCTCGCGAACGCCTCGCGCCACAAGGCCTGGCACTGGGACGGGCACGGCTGGACCGCCACCCGGCTGCCCCTGGACGCGACGGCCATCACGGCGGACACCGCCGGCGGAGACCTCTGGGTGGCCGGACACGTGACCGACCCCGAGGCGGACGAGGCGGACGCGGCCGATCCCGACCACCCGCAGCCGCGCCCCCTCCGGCTCGCGGCCGCACGCTGGGACGGGCGGCAGTGGCGGACGGAGCGGATGCCGGACGTCGCCACGGACGACCCGGAGTTTCCCGGCTGCCGGACGCCGGTGCACGCGCTGGACGCGCGCGGGGCCGACGACGTGTGGGCCACGGGAATCGAGTACGGCCCGTACGACGGTCCGAGACACACGCCTCCGGGCGACCGTCCCTGCGCTCTGCACTGGGACGGCGAGCGCTGGAGCAAGTCGGCCGACCTGCCCGCCGGGGTCCTCGACGCCAGGAGGGTGCGCGGGAGGAACGGCGAGGTGAGCCGTATCGCACGCCCGCCCCGCCTCACCGGCCTCACCGGGAAGCTCACCGAGGCCGACAGGAGGCAGAAGTTCCGCCTGGCCGAGATCACTCAGGTTCCGGGGACCGGCGAAGCGTGGGGTGTGGGCACCGTGGAACTCGGAGCGTCCGGCGACGCGAACTTCAGCCGTGCGGTGATCGTGCGGTACCGGCCCTAGGGTCCGACCCGGACGGCCCTTCCCGGGCCGGCACCGGCCGACGACCCGGCTCCGCCGCCGACCCGGCCGCCCGCGTGCTCGGGGTCGTCCCCGTCCTTGCGGCCGGGCGCCGTGGACGACACCCGCTAGGCGCCGGTGAAGTGTTCCCGTACCAGGGACTGGACCACGGACAGGTCCTGTGCGGTCAGCGCGTCGAGCAGCGCCGTGTGTTCGGCCGCGTCGGCCACGAGGTCGGCGCGGCCTCGCGAGACGGGGCCGCCGACCAGGGGCCACTGGGCCCGGCGGTGCAGATCGTCGGCGATGCGCAGCAGCTGCTCGTTGCCGGCGAGGGCGAGGACGGCGCGGTGGAAGGCGCGGTCGCAGTCCGCGTAGCTCGCGCGGTCCCCGGTGGACGCGGCCCGTGCCGTCGCCTCGGCGAGCGGGCGCAGCTCCGTCCAGCGGGCGGCGGGCACCGTACGGGCGAGCCGCAGCATCACCGGGACCTCGATCAGCGCCCGGACCTCGGCCAGCTCCGCCAGCTCGCGGGGGCACCGCACGACGACGCGGAAGCCCCGGTTCGGCACGACCTCGACGGCGCCTTCGAGGGCGAGCTGCTGCATGGCCTCGCGGACGGGTGTCGCGGACACCCCGAACCGCTCGCCGAGCACGGGCGCCGAGTACACCTCGCCGGGCGCCAGCTGCCCCGAGACCAGTGCCGTCCGCAGGGCGTCGAGGATCTGGCCGCGCACGGAGGAGCGCTGGACGGGCCGGCGTCCGTCGCCGCCCGGCGGCGGCAGGGGCGTCTCGCTGTGCGTGTGCTCACCGCGGACGCCGCCCGCGGGGGCGGCGGGGCGGGCCGTGCCCCGCCGGCGGTCCCGGTCCGCGGCCCGCGGCTGCGGGGGCACGCGCGGGGCGGTGTCCGGGGTCGCCGAACCCGTGGGGCGGTGCGCGTCGCGCGGGCCGGCCTGCTCCACGGGCTCCTCCTCCGGGCTTGGTGGTAGTTGGGGGTCAATGCGGTGGTTGTCACCGACCGTCAAGACCATAGGCGCCCGGGGCCCCAGTTCAAACCTCCAGCGACGTGGGTAAGGTAAGGCTTACCTGCAAACGAGCGTGAAGCGGTGGTCCTCGCATGCCTCTCTCCGCCCTGGTCCCGGACCTCCCGGCCGGCGCCGCCCCCGCGGCCCCCTCGGCCGTCTCGGAGGCGTACGCCCGCCTCACCGAGGTGTTCCCGGGGCTGACGGTCGAGGAGCTCGGTCCGGCGCAGGAGGCACCCCGGGACGGCGGCTGGACCGGTGCCGCGGGGCTCGCGGCGGGCGGCGCGGAACTCGACGCGTTCCTCGCCTGGGACGAGGAGCAGGTGCTCCGGGACTACGGGCAGCGGGGCCGCCCGGACGTCGTCGCCGGCTTCGGGCTGCACCGCTACGCCTGGCCCGCCTGCCTGTTGATCACCGTGCCGTGGTTCCTGCTGCGCCGGGTCCCGCGGCTGCCTGTGGAACACGTCACGTACCAGCGCGCCCTGGGACGCATGGCGGTGCGCGTCGACGCGTTCGCCTGCCTGCCCGACGACCCCGCGGCCGGCCTGCCCGGCGCCCGCGTCGTGCCGGACGAGGCGGCCCTGGAGGCCGAGGTGCGGGCCGCCGTCGCGGAGCACCTGGAGCCGGTCCTCGACGGCTTCGGCCCCCGGATGCGGCGGCGCGGCCGCGCCCTGTGGGGCATGGCGACCGACGAGGTCGTCGAGGGGCTCTGGTACGTCGCCCACCTCCTCGGCGAGGAGCGGCGGGCGATGCGCGAGCTGGAGCGGCTGCTGCCGGGCACGACGAAGCCGTACGCCGGTGCCGCGGCGTTCCGGGAGCTGACCGGACCGGACGGCGAGGCCCTGCCCACCCGGGACCGGGCGAGCTGCTGCCTCTTCTACACGCTGCGGCCCGAGGACACCTGTGTCACCTGCCCGCGCACCTGCGACGCGGACCGCGTCACCAAGTTGACCGCGTCCGCGGCGAGTTGACGCCCTCGGGACCGCGTCGCGCGGCTTCCCCCCTAAGATCGACTCGCGTCGCGGCGGCCCAGGGGCACCCGGCACGGCACCTCGCGGACCACGGTCAGTTCACAACTTCCTCACGTACCGCAGGAACTTTCCGTGGAACCACCCGTACGGGTAGTCTTATTCGTACTCAACTCCCGTTCCTCGCGCGGCAGTTCGAGCAAATCGTCGCCCTGCGCATGCCCTTGCACTCCCTTGGCGGCCTCTTGCCCCGAAACCCCCTGAGGGCCGACGGGATTGGGCCACTATGGCGGGCATTACGCCCTATCCCAATGCAAGGGACCCCCTGATGAGACTGACCGACATATCGCTGAACTGGCTGCTTCCGGGCGCCGTCTTGCTCCTGGGCATGCTGGCGGCGGTGGCGGTGCTCGCGCGCGGCAAGCGGGCCGGGGAGAAAGCGACGCGCGTGGAGGACTCGTGGGAGCGCAGCGAGGAGCGCCGCAGGCGCAAGGAGGCCATCTACGGAACCGCCTCCTACGTCCTGCTGTTCTGCTGCGCCGCGGTCGCCGCGGCTCTCTCCTTCCACGGCCTCGTGGGCTTCGGTGAGCAGAACCTCGGCCTCTCCGGCGGCTGGGAGTACCTGGTGCCGTTCGGGCTGGACGGTGCGGCCATGTTCTGCTCCGTGCTCGCGGTGCGCGAGGCCAGCCACGGTGACGCGGCCCTCGGCTCCCGCATACTCGTGTGGACGTTCGCGGGCGCGGCGGCCTGGTTCAACTGGGTGCACGCTCCCCGGGGCCTCGACCACGCGGGCGCACCGCACTTCTTCGCGGGCATGTCCCTGTCCGCGGCGGTGCTGTTCGACCGCGCGCTGAAGCAGACGCGCCGGGCCGCGCTGCGGGAGCAGGGCCTGGTCCCGCGCCCGCTGCCGCAGATCCGCATCGTCCGCTGGCTGCGCGCTCCCCGCGAGACGTACAGCGCCTGGTCGCTGATGCTGCTGGAGAACGTCCGGACCCTGGACGAGGCCGTGGACGAGGTGCGCGAGGACCGGCGCCAGAAGGAGCAGACCCGACTGCGCCGGCGCGAGCAGGAGCGGGTCGAGCGGGCGCACCTCAAGGCGCTCAGCCGCAGTCACCGCGGCCTGGTCGGCCGCGGCAACCGGCAGCTCGAGACCACCGTGGAGCGGGCTCCCGCCCCGGCCTCCTCGGAGCCTGCCATATCGGCGTCGGAGCAACTGCCCGTACGCTCCCGCGCCTCCCTGCAGCCGGTCCGCGGCGCCACTGACCCGGTCATCGACCTCACCGCGGAGGACGACACCATGGCGCTGCCGCGCCTCGACTCCCTGGAGCGCAAACTGAAGGACCTGGAGCAGCAGTTCGGCTAAGGCCGGACCGACAGGCGTACCGGCGGGTCCCGGACGCCTCACCGGACGGGGGCGCGGGCAGGAGTGCTGCCCCCCCCCCCCC
>NZ_JBSGZN010000010.1:0-168719 GCF_053611025.1 Streptomyces sp. NPDC054842 | reverse complement strand
GGGCGCGGCATGAGGTCATGCCGCGCCCCCGTCCAGTTCGAACCACACCGCCTTGCCCACGGCGTGCACCCGCACGCCCCACGCGTCGGCCAGGGACTGCACCAGGACCAGGCCCCTGCCGTGCGTACCGTCGTCGGCGTCCGGTACCCGCAGCCGTGGCCTGCGCCCCACGAAGTCCCTGACCTCCACGCGCAGTCCGCGCGGCGAGACGGTGGCCGTCAGCACCGCGTCGTGGTCGGTGTGCACCAGGGCGTTGGTCACCAGCTCACTGGTGAGCAGTTCGGCGACCTCCGACCGTCCGGGTCTCCCCCAGTGACGTAACAGCTCCCTCAGTGCCTTGCGGGCCTCCGGCACGGCCCTCAGGTCCCCCCGTCCCAGCCGGCGCCGGAGCTGCGGCGCCCCCGGCTTCTCCCCGCCCCCGTCGACCGTTTCCTCCACTGTCTCCGCCGCGGGTGCCCCCAGTGTCCCGGGGCCGCCCGCACGTGCCTGCCTCTTCATGACCCCCGCCCGCACGCCGATGTCGGTTTCCTTCCTGCTCGAACACGTTCACGGGGATCCATGCCCGGCCGTGGAAGACGACAGTCATGCTGAATCGTCAATCACGCGCCGTTCGCCGGCCGTTCGCCGTCACCGCACCGGGGAAGCGGCCCGCCGGGACGGGGTCGGCCGGACCCCCGGGAGCGGCGCGTCCCGGCCCGGGCACGCCTGCGAGAGCGGAACCGCTGTGTGTCCAGGGGCAGTTCGGGCGGGTGGCGCGACCCTCACCGGGCACCCCGGCGCCCGTGAGGGGAGGAGAGCCGGTGCGGCTGCCGGTGCGCGCGCCCGCCCTCGGCCGCGCCGTCCCTGGGGTCTGCCGCCCGCGACGGCGCGCCGACCGCGTGAGATCGCCCCAACTGCCGACAGCGGCCTGCCTATTCCGCCGTAGACGACGGGGAGGGACGGCTCCCGCCACTCGACACGCGGGCGCCGGGGCCGTGCGACCGGTCCCGTGCGGGTCGCGCCTCAGGGCCTCGGCACGTTGCGCAGGTTGGAGCGGGCCATCTGCACCATGCGGCCCACGCCCCCGTCGAGGACGATCTTCGACGCGGACAGGGCGAAGCCCGTGACCATCTCGGCGCTGATCTTCGGCGGGATGGAGAGGGCGTTGGGGTCGGTGACGACGTCGACGAGCGCCGGGCCCTTGTGCCGGAAGGCGTCCTTGAGAGCGCCGGCGAGCTGCTTGGGCTTCTCGACGCGGACGCCGTACGCCCCGCAGGCCTCGGCGACGGCGGCGAAGTCGGGGTTCTTGTTCGCCGTGCCGTGCGAGGGCAGGCCGGCGACCAGCATCTCCAACTCCACCATGCCGAGCGAGGAGTTGTTGAAGAGGACGACCTTCACCGGCAGGTCGTACTGGACGAGGGTGAGGAAGTCGCCCATCAGCATGCTGAATCCGCCGTCACCGGACATCGAGACGACCTGGCGGCTCCGGTCGGTGAACTGGGCGCCGATAGCCATCGGCAGCGCGTTCGCCATCGAGCCGTGCGAGAACGAACCGATCACCCTGCGGCGCCCGTTGGGCGAGATGTAGCGCGCCGCCCAGACGTTGCACATGCCGGTGTCGACGGTGAAGACCGCGTCGTCGTCGGCGACCTCGTCCAGGACCGCGGCGACGTACTCGGGGTGGACCGGGACGTGCTTGTCGACCTTCCTGGTGTACGCCTTGACGACGCCTTCGAGCGCGTCGGCGTGCTTCTTCAGCATCTTGTCGAGGAAGCGCCGGTTCTTCTTGGTCCGCACCCGCGGGGTCAGGCACCGCAGGGTCTCGCGCACGTCGCCCCACACGGCCAGGTCGAGCCGGGAGCGGCGGCCCAGGTGCTCGGGGCGGACGTCGACCTGGGCGATCTTCACGTCGTCGGGCAGGAAGGCGTTGTACGGGAAGTCCGTGCCGAGCAGGATGAGCAGATCGCACTCGTGGGTGGCCTCGTAGGCGGCGCCGTAGCCCAGCAGGCCGCTCATCCCGACGTCGAACGGGTTGTCGTACTGGATCCACTCCTTGCCGCGCAGCGCGTGCCCCACCGGCGACTTGATCTTCTCGGCGAACTCCATGACCTCGGCGTGGGCGCCCGCCGTGCCGCTGCCGCAGAAGAGGGTGACCTTGTCGGCCGCGTCGATCAGCTTGACCAGTTCGTCGATCTCGGCGTCGCCGGGGCGGACGGTGGGCCGCGCGGTGACCAGGGCGGTCTCCGCCGACTTCTCCGGTGCGGGCTCGCCCGCGATGTCGCCCGGCAGCGTCACGACACTGACCCCGCCGCGACCGACGGCGTTCTGGATCGCCGTCTGCACCAGCCGGGGCATCTGCTTCGGGTTGGAGATCATCTCGTTGTAGTGGCTGCACTCCTCGAAGAGCCGCTCGGGGTGGGTCTCCTGGAAGTACCCGAGCCCGATCTCGCTGGAGGGGATGTGCGAGGCGAGGGCGAGGACCGGGGCCATGGAGCGGTGGGCGTCGTACAGGCCGTTGATGAGGTGCAGGTTGCCGGGGCCGCAGGAACCCGCGCAGGCGGCGAGACTCCCGGTGATCTGCGCTTCCGCGCCCGCGGCGAACGCGGCGGTCTCCTCGTGCCGGACGTGGATCCAGTCGATGGCCGCGTTGCGCCGGACGGCGTCCACGACCGGGTTGAGGCTGTCGCCGACGACCCCGTACAGCCGTTTCACGCCCGCGCGGACGAGAAGGTCGACGTACTGCTCGGCGACGGTCTGCTTGGCCATGACGTCACGTGCCCTTCGGTCTCCGGAGATCCCTTCGGGTTCCATGAATCCACACGGCGGGCGGTTACGCCTCCCACACGGCGGCGGCCGTCCGGTCGTCGGCGTACCCCTTGACCCTGACCTGGCTGTCCGCGAGGAACGTCGCGAGCCCCGGCGGCTCGGGCGCCGACCAGCGTGTCGTCAGATGCCCGGCGAGCTCCGGTTCCCCGCGCAGCGGCTCCGCGAGGCCGCCGGTGCACAGCAGCAGCGTGTCACCCGGGCGGGCGACGGAGGCCCGGAACCGGAAGGGGGCGCGGGGCGGCCGGGGCGCGGGCTCGTACGGGCTCGGCGGTGTCGTGATCCCGAGGTCCATGGTGAGCCGGTCGCCGTCCGGGGTCTCGTGGGGCGGCGACCCGAAACCGACGACGGGCTCCCCGGCGGTCTCCGCCACCCGGGGCTCGATGTCCTGCCACTCGCCGTCCCGCAGCCGGAACAGGCCGCCGGGGCCGACGCCGAAGAAGACGCGCGTACGGCACTCCGGGTCCGCGGGCAGCAGCAGGCACCGCAGGCTCGCGGTGTACTCCTCGGGTTCGACGCCCTGTTCGGCCGCGCTGGCCCGCAGCCTGCCGAGGCTGCGGTCGGTGAGGCGGTGCAGCCCCGACTTCAGGTCGCCGCGCCGGCCCGCCCGGATGTCCTCGGCCAGCCGTGCGTGGCTGCGGCCGACGGCCCGGCCGATCCACCGGCACGCCTCCGCGGCCGCCCGGTGCGCGCCGGGGGTGGCCCGCGCGCCGGTCGCCATGGCCACGAGGACCAGGGCGTCCTCGCCCGTCCCGAAGCGGGCGGTCAGCAGGGCGTCCCGGCGCGGTTCGCCCCGGTACCGCGCGGAGTCCCCGCGCACCGAGACCGCCCGCAGGGTGCACGCCCCGTACTGCGCGCCCTCCAGCACCGTGTCCGCGACGAGGTCCGCCAGCGCGTCCGGGTCGGCGGGCGGCAGGGCCGTGGGCTCCGCGTCGTAGGTGGGCGGCCCGGATCCGACGTGGCCGACGGGGTCCGGCGGCGCGGCGCCCGCGGCCGGGGGCTCCGGATCCGCGAGGGAGGGCCAGGCCGGCCCGGCGGACCGGCCGAGGGGCGCGAGGGTGGGTTCGTCGGGCGGCGCGGGGGCGGCACCGCCGGGCTTCTCGGCGGGCAGGTAACCGGCGGGAGGCGGCGGCACACCGACGGTCGGGGACCCGCCGGGCGGTCGCGTCCCGTCACCGGCCGGGACGACCGCGGGCGGACCGGCGACGGGCGGTCGCGGGCTCCCGGTCGGCGGCGGGGGGCCGACGGGAAGCGGAGGGGCCTCCGGTGGAGGACCGACGGGCGGCACGGCGGGCGGGGGCGGGCCCTCTGCGGAGGGGCGCGCACCGGTCGGCGGCGGATCGCCTGCCGCCCCGGGCGACGCACTCCAGGCAACCCCCGCCGACGGACGGACCCCGATCGTCCCGCCCACTGGCCGGCCGTCCCCGGTTCCGCCGGCGGACGGAGTCCTGTCCGTCCCGGCGGGCAGAGTTCCGGCCGTCCCGGCGGACGCAGGCCCGTCCGTCCGGGCAGGCGGAGCTCCGGCCGTCCCGGCGGACGCCGTTCCGGCCGTCCCGGCGGAGGGCAGAGGGGCCGTCGGTGACTGAGTGCCCTCCGTGCCGACGGGAGGCCGGTCTTCGAGGGCGCCGGCCACTGGCCGGGAGCCGGAGTCGCGTGATCCGGAGCCCAAGTCGCGTGCCCCGGAGCCCGACTCGCGTGACGTGGGGCCCGACTCGCGTGGCCCGGGGCCGCCGGACGGGGTTCCGGGGCCGCCGGACGGGGTTCCGGAGCCGCCGGTGCGCTGCTCCGGGACGGCGTGCGTCTCCCCGGGCCGGGGCGGGACCTCGTCGGCGTACGCACCCGGCGCCGGGCCGCCGCGCCCCACCGTGCCCGACGCCGACGCGAACCGGTCGTCGAGGGAGTCGGCCGCCGCCGCGGGACCCGTGTCTCCGGTGGAGTCGTCGTACAACTGCCCCCACCAGTCGTCCTCGTGACCGGTAGGACTCTCCCCCTGCTGGCTCATGTCCCTGATTGTCCACCGCGGGAGCCGGAAGGAAACGGTGCATCGGGAAAATCCGGCGGACGGAGATCGCGCGACGGCGTGTCGGACCGGCGGAAAGACGTCGGCTCGAACAGCCGTGCGTGATACCGCCGGGCGGTCCCACCCCCCACGGGAGAACCGCCCGGCGGCGCCGGAGTGACCGGGACCCACCGCACGTCGTGGGTCCGGGTCACGGTCTGGACGACCGGGCCGCCGCGTACGGCGGTCCTTCCCGGTCCTGAGTGTGACCTGGTTCCCTGATGTTCCGCGGTGATGCGCGGTCACGTCCGTCGGGAACCGCCCCGCCCGCGTCCGCGCAGGCCGGACAGGCTCAAGCCGGGCATTGCGGGCGGTGGTTGGTGCCCCAGTGGCGCCACCTTGTCAGAGAGACGGGTGGTGCGGCGATGATGTGGGAAGGCGGGTTTGCGCCGTGGCTGTTTTCCGCCACGGCGCGGTCGTCACGGATGATCCTCGGGGAGGGACGTCTCCGCATGCTGGGAGCGATAGGTCTGGACGAGACGCACGAGTCGGCGTACCGGGCACTGGTGTCCGTGGGCGCCGCCGACGTGCCCGATCTCGCACGCCGGCTCATGCTCGGCGAGTACGACACGGAGCGCGCCCTGCGCCGGCTGGAGCGGCACGGACTGGCGGCGCAGTCGACGGCCCGTCCCGGGCGTTGGGTCGCGGCGCCGCCCGGCGTCGCGCTGGGCGCGCTGCTCACCCAGCGGCGGCACGAGCTGGAGAAGGCGGAGCTGGCGGCGGCGCTGCTCGCCGAGGAGTACCGGGCGCAGGCCGCCGAGCCGGCCGTGCACGACCTGGTTGAGGTGGTGATCGGCGCGGCGGCGGTCGCGCAGCGGTTCCTCCAGCTCCAGCTGGGCGCCAGTGAGGAGGTGTGCGCGCTGGTCACGGGGAACCCGGTGGTCGTCTCGGGGACGGACAACGAGGCCGAGGAGCAGGCGGCCGGCCGTGGCGTGACCTACCGGGTGGTGGTCGAGCGGGCGGTCCTCGACCTGCCCGGCGGCATCACCGAGCTGTCCGCCGCGCTCGGCCGGGACGAGCGGGTCCGCGTCGCCGACACGGTGCCGACCAAGCTCGTGATCGCCGACCGGGCGCTCGCCATGGTGCCGCTGACCTCGCACACCGCCGAGCCCGCGGCCCTGGTCGTGCACGCGAGCGGACTGCTCGAACTGCTCTCGGGCCTCTTCGAGTCGGTGTGGCGGGAGGCGCTCCCCCTGCGCCTCGGCGACACGGGCGTGGCCGAGCAGGAACCGGACGGCCCGGACAGCACCGACCTGGAGGTGCTGTCACTGCTGCTGGCCGGGCTGACCGACGCGAGCGTCGCCAAGCAGCTGGACCTGGGCCTGCGGACCGTGCAGCGCCGGGTGAAGCGGCTGATGGAGCTGACCGGCGTGACCACCCGGCTCCAGCTGGGCTGGCACGCGTACGAGCGTGCCTGGGTGGCCCGGGACCGGCTGGACTGACCTGCGGGTTCACCCGTTCTCCTGCACTCTGGACAGATGGGAGTGTGGGAGCTCCTGCTGGTCGGGGTGGTGATACTGCTCGGCCTGTTCGGAGTACTGGTGCCCGGCGTGCCGGGATCGTGGCTCGTCTGGGCCGCGGTGCTGTGGTGGGCGCTGGAGGACCCCCGCAAGCTGTCCTGGGTCGTGCTGGTGGGCGCGACGGTGGTGCAGCTGTTGTCCCAGGCGGCGCGGTGGGCGCTTCCCCCGCGCAGGCTGCGCGCGAGCGGCGCGACGCCCCGCATGGCGGCGTACGCCGGGTGCGGCGCGCTGCTCGGCTTCGTCGTGCTGCCGGTGCTGGGCGCGCTGCCCGGGTTCATGGGCGGGATCTATCTGTCGGAGCGGCTGCGTCTCGGGCGGCACGGGGAGGCGGTGGCGGCGATGCGCACGGCGATGCGTTCGGGGGGCTGGAGCGTGCTGGCGGAGCTGTTCGCCTGTCTGCTGATCATGGGGGCGTGGGTGGGGGCGGTCATCTGGGGCTAATGCCGCGGCCGCAGAGGGTTCCTGCGTGGCGGTCGGGCCCCGTTGTCAGGCGTCGCGGCGGACGGACTCGCGGACGCCGGGGACACCGGCCGCACCGGCGTCCCTAGCGGGTGAGGGAGGTCAGGTCGACCGCGTCGGCCAGGGCCCGCATGCCGGCGTCGTTCAGGTGCAGGTGGTCGCCGGGGTCGTAGGCGGGGCGGATGCGGGCCGGGTGGGCGGGGTCGCGGACGGCGGCGTCGAAGTCGGCGACGTCGTCGAAGAGGCCGCCCGTGCGGATGAGGGAGTTGACCGCCCGGCGTGCGGCCTCGCGGGACGCCGTCCAGGCGCCGTGCCCGCCGTACGGGGTGAGGGTGGCGCCGACGACGCGGATGCCGTGCGCGTGGGCGCGGCTCACGATGCGCCGGTACGCCTCCTCGAAGGCGGCGGGGTCGAGCTGTTGGGGCGTGCCCTTGATGTCGTTGACGCCCTCCAGGACGATCAGCGCGCGCACGCCGGTGCGGGAGAGGACGTCGGCGTCGAGCCGGGACACGGCGTCCGGTCCGACGCCCTCGCGCAGGAGGCGGTTGCCGGAGATCCCGGCGTTCAGGACGCCGAGCCGACGGGCCGGCGGCAGGCCGCGCAGCCGCTCGGCGAGCCGGTCGGGCCACCGGCGGTTGGCACCGGACGTGGACCCGGTGCCGTCGGTGAGGGAGTCGCCGAGGGCGACCACACTGCCCGCCGCGGGCGCGTCGAGCACGTCGACTCCGGTCACGTGGTACCAGTTCCCGAGCGTGACGGTGTACGCGTCTCCGTCCTCGTCGCGGGTGTGGTCGCCGCTGCGGGCGAGGAAGTTCGTCTGGAGGGCGGAGCGGTGGTACGTCGCCGGGCCCGCGGCGTCCGGGGTGTGCACCGAGATCAGCAGGTCGGCGCCGGCCGGCACGCGCAGCCGTACGGGGTCGCTGACCAGGTCCCAGCCCGCCGGGACGACCACGGACCCGGCGCCCGCGAAGGTCGCGGTGCGCAGCGAGCCCGGGACGGCGTCCGGGCTCGCGGGGGCGCCGGGCCGGTGCAGCGCGACGGTGAGGGAGCCGAGGCGGAGCGGCGCGGTGCCGAGGCGGTTGGTGATCCGGACCCGGACCGCGCTGCCGCCGACGCTCGTGTGCACGACGTTGCGGACGGAGGCTCCAGGAAGCCCCGGCACGGTCCCGGAGGGGGCCGCCTCCCAGGTGCCGGTCCAGTCCTCGTCGGGGCTGCGCAGCACGCCGGACGTCAGGGCCTCGGTGACGGAGTGGGCCGGTGGCAGCGGATCGGCCCCCGAGGCGCGGTAGCCGGGGGCGCCGAGGGCACCGGGCGCCGGGGCGCCGACGGCGGGGACCGGAGCGTGGGCGGCCGGGACGGCGTCACGGCCCGGGACGGCGGACGCGGCGCCCCGGTTCACGGCCCCGCGCTCGACGGCGTCGCGCACGGGGGCGCCGGCCGGGCGGACGGGCCCGGAGACGGTGGCGGCGCCGGCCGTCGGCGGGGCGAACGCCAGCGCGGTCACCAGGGCGGTCAGGAAGTACCTGACCTTGATCACTCGGGTCATGGACCCAAGGGTTCCCGGCACCGGCCGCTCCCAACACACCGTCACACCCCTGGCCGCAGACGCCGGGTGCCGCCCCGACTCGGGCTGTCGGCCGATGTACGGCGGGCGCGGGGATGCTTGGCTTGCCGCCATGACCGAATTCAGCGAGGCGGAACGCGCCTACCTCAGATCGCAGCGGCTGGGCCGGCTGGCCACCGTCGACGCCCACGGACAGCCGCAGGCCAACCCGGTCGGCTTCTTCCCGCAGGACGACGGGACCATCCTGATCGGCGGGTACGCGATGGGATCGACCAAGAAGTGGCGCAACCTCCAGCGGAACCCGAAGGTGGCCCTCGTCGTGGACGACATCGTGAGCCTCGACCCGTGGCGGGTGCGCGGCGTCGACATCCGCGGGGACGCCGAACTCCTCACCGGACCGCACGACTTGGGGCCGCACTTCAGCGAGGAGCTGATCCGGGTCCACCCGAGGCGGATCCACAGCTGGGGCCTGGAGGACTGACGCTGTCGCGGAAGTCCCGCGATCCCCCGTCGACTTCTACGGCGTGAGCACTCCTTCGAGGGTGAGCAGCCGCTGCTTGCGGTCGAGCCCGCCCGCGTAGCCGGTCAGCGAGCCGTCCGCGCCGATCACCCGGTGGCAGGGGCGGACGATCAGCAGGGGGTTGGCGCCGATCGCGCCGCCGATCGCGCGGACGGCGGCGCGAGGGGCGCCGATGCGCGCGGCGATGGCACCGTACGTGGTCGTCCCGCCGTACGGCACGGAGTCGACGGCGGCCCACACCCGTTCCCGGAACTCGGTGCCGGCGGCCCTGAACTCCAGGGTGAAACGGTCGAGTTCACCGGCGAAGTAGGCGGCGAGCTGTTCCTCGGCGGCCCGGAAGAGGCCGGGTGTGTGCCGCCACTCCGGCCGGCGCTCGCGGCCGCCCTTCTGGCCCGGCACGGACAGGGAGGTGAGGGCGCCCGAATCGTCGGCGGTGAGGAGCAGCGGGCCGACCGGGCTGTCCACGGTCGTGCAGTGCGTGACGGTGTGCGAGGACATGATCAGTGGGTTTCCCGTTCCGTGTCGGTGGCGCCGTCTGCGTCGTGTGCCGCGAGCGCGGCGTCGAGGTGGTGGAGGGCGTAGGCGCGCCAGGGGCGCCAGGTGTCGGGGACGCCGGCGTCCGGTGGCGCGGCGTCCGGGTCGCCGAGGGCGCGGTTGCGGATGACCGCGACGGTGCGGGCGTCCATGCCGGGCAGGGCGAGGAGCGCGTGCTGTGCGTCGTCCCGGTCGGCGCCCGCGTCGAGCCGGAGCGTGCCGTCGGCGAGGGCGGCGGCCAGCGCGCCGAGCGTGCCGTCCGGCTCCGCCTCCGCGAGGACGCCCGCTTCGGGGAAGAGGTGGGTCAGCGTGCCGCAAGGGGCGTCCAGCGCCTTGCCGTACCGCCGTACGAGCCGCTCGGCCTGAGCCCGGCCGACGAGCGCGCGCACGGCCAGCTCGTCCGGGTCGGCGGTGCCGGGCGACCGCAGGCCGGGGCGGGCGGCGACCAGCGGGGCGAGACGGGGATCGGCGGCGAGCCGCTCGTCCACCGCGTACGGGTCGGCGTCGAGGTCGAACAGCAGCCGCAGCCGCTGTACGGCGGTGGTGAGATCGCGCAGGTCGGTGAGGTGCAGCAGGGCGTCGAGCCAGCCGCCGGGGTGCGCGGGCCCGGGGCGTGCCGGGCCGCCGGGGCGTTCGTCCACGGCGACGATTCCGGTGCCGTACGGCAGGCGCAGGGTCCGCCGGTACGTACGGCGCCCTCGGGTGCCGGCGACCTCCTCGACGCCCGGGACCGCCTCGCGGGCGAGGACGTCGAAGAGGGCGGTCGACTGGTACGGGCCCCGGTGGGCGAGCCGCAGCGGGATCCCCGCGGAGGGGGTCGCCGCACGCCGCCCGGGGACAGCGCGCCGGGCCGCCGCCGCGCGCAGCTCGCTCGGCGTGGACGCGTAGACGGTGCGGACCGTGTCGTTGAACTGGCGCACGCTGGCGAAACCGGCGGCGAACGCGATCTCGGTGATCGGCAGGCCGGTGGTCTGGAGCAGCACCCGCGCGGTGTGGGCGCGCTGGGCGCGGGCGAGTGCGACGGGTCCCGCCCCCAGTTCGGCGGTGAGCTGGCGCTGCACCTGGCGGGCGCTGTACCCGAGCCGCACGGCGAGCCCGGCGACGCCCTCCCGGTCGACGACACCGTCCCCGATCATGCGCATGGCCCGGCCCACGACATCGGCGCGTACGTTCCAGTCGGCGGAGCCCGGCACCGCGTCCGGGCGGCAGCGGCGGCAGGCCCGGAAACCCGAGCCCTGGGCCGCGGCGGCCGTCGGGTAGTAGCGGACGTTCTCCCGCCTCGGCGTCACCGCCGGGCAGCTGGGCCGGCAGTAGATCCCGGTCGTCCGGACGGCGAAGAAGAACTCCCCGTCGAAACGGGCGTCGCGGCTGCGCACCGCCTCGTACCTGGTCTCTTCATCGATCACGCCATCCAGTCTCCGCCACCGGGACACCCGCCGCTGGCGGAAATCGGACACGGCGCTGGGGCGGCACCGCGGGGGGTCGACCGGGCGTGGCCCGGGTATCGCCCCTCCGGCTGCCGGTCCTCGGCCTCCGGGCGGTACGGCGACGCCGACGCCGACGGGGTCCGCACCGCCGGAATCCCGACGGGTACGCCCTCCCCACCTGGACGGACATCCGGGACGCCCGGGGGCGGGGAGCGGCCGGGGGGCGTCCAGGAGGCGCCGGGAGGCGGGGAGCGCGTACGGGACGCGCCGGGCGGCGAGTGCACGGAGGACCTGTGCACCCGGCCCGCCCAGCAGCCGGTGGCTGGGGTGCAGCGGGCACCGCCAAGCCCCGTGCTGAAGCCAGATGACGGGCGGCGCGGAATCCCGCGCCGCCCGTACGCCCCGCAGGAGCAGGCGCCTGCCTCGCACCGGCCTTGAAGTCGGCCACGGCAGAGGCCGGACTCCCAGCCTCGCAAACCGCCCCGGCGTGAGCCGGGACCAGCCTCGCGTTGGTCCTGACCGCAAGCTGCACGCCCCCCAGCGGGGAGCCGGACGCCAGCCCAGAGGTCGGCCCCGCGCAGCCTCGCCGTGGGTCGGAGTCGGCCCGGCGTCGGCTCTGGCCGGGGCCGGAATGCGCGCCGGCGTCAGGGCCGGCCCCGTGTCAGGGGGCGTCAGGCGTCGTGGCCGCGCTTGGCTCGCAGCGCGGCGCGCCCCTCGGCGTTCTTCCGCTTCCAGTCGCGGCGGATCTCGGCCCGGAGCCGGGCGTCCGTCTTGGCGACGATGCGCTGGTTCTCGCGCAGGAGCTTGCGGTAGCTGTCGAGGCGGCGCTCGGGCAGGACCCCGTCCTCGACGGCGGCGAGGACCGCGCAGCCGGGCTCCGCGACATGCGCGCAGTCCTGGAAGCGGCAGTCGGCGGCCAGCGCCTCGATCTCGGCGAAGACCTGCCCGACGCCGTTCCCGGCGTCCCAGAGGCCGACGCCCCGCAGGCCGGGGGTGTCGATGAGGACGCCCCCGCCGGGCAGGGCGAGGAGGTTGCGGGTCGTCGTGGTGTGACGGCCCTTGCCGTCCAGGTCACGGATGGCCTGTACGTCCATCACGTCCTCGCCGAGCAGCGCGTTGGCGAGGGTGGACTTGCCGGCGCCGGACTGCCCGAGCAGCACCGCCGTGCCGCCCGAGAGGACGGCCGCGAGGACGTCGAGGCCCTCCCCCGCTTCGGAGCTGACGGGCAGCACCGGCACTCCGGGCGCCGTCGTCTCCACGTCCTGGACGAGATGGGCGAGCGTGGCGGGGTCGGGCACCAGGTCGGCCTTGGTCAGGACGACCAGCGGCTGGGCCCCCGACTCCCAGGCGAGCGCGAGGAAGCGCTCGACGCGGCCGAGGTCGAGTTCCAGGGCGAGGGACACGGCTACGACGGCGTGGTCGACGTTGGCCGCGAGGATCTGCCCCTCGGAGCGCTTGGAGGAGGTGGAGCGGACGAAGGCGGTACGGCGGGGCAGGTACGTGCGGACGTAGCGCGGGTTGCCGGTGGGTTCGACGGCGACCCAGTCGCCGGTGCACACCACACGCAGCGGGTCGTGCGGCGTCACGAACGCGGTGTCCGCGCGCACGACCCCGTCGGCGGTGACCACGTCGCACTGGCCGCGGTCGACCCGGATGACGCGTCCGGCGATCAGCCCCTCGGCGTCGTGCGGGGCGAACTCGCGCGCCCATTCCTCGTCCCAGCCGTAGAGGGCGAGAGGGTGCGCGGACAGAGCGGAGAGAGCGGTAAGAGGGGTGGAGGCGGAGGAAGACAAGGGAGACCCTTCGAGGGGCGGCCCCGGCACGCGCGCTCAGGCGCGGAGAAGTGAGAAGGAGGTCAGCCGGCGGCCACGGAGGTGGACTTGATGGACTTCTGGATGCGGGCAGCGCCCATCGCAGTGACAGCCATCGGTCAACACCTCCTGGTTTCCGCTCGGTTGGGCCCCGGCGGCGTGCGCCGCGGGGGAACGTGGAACACCCTAGGCCGGACCTCCGGGCGGACGCCACCGATTATTCGGGGCGTGCGGACACCGGGCTCACGAGACCGTCGTGCAGCCGCGCCCGTTGAGGGTGAAGTCGTGCGCGGGCCCGTTCTCGCCGTGCCAGGAGGCGATGAAGCCGACGCCGAAGGTGCCTCCGGCGCGGACGGACTTGTTGTAGTCGGCGGCGGTGGCGGTGACGCGCGAGCCGCTCTGGGCGTAGTCGCCGTCCCACATCCGGCTGACCCGCTGGCCGTCGCCGAAGGTCCATGCGACGCGCCAGGTGTCGAGGGCCTTGTCGGAGGTGACGGTGACGGCGCCCTGGAAACCGTCGGGCCACTGGTCGACGATCTCGTACCGCACCCGGCAGGTCGCCGCCGGGCGCTTCGTGGACCGGGTGGGGCTCGGGGTGCGGTCGGGTGTGGAGGAGCCGCCCTGGATGCCGGGGCCGGGATCGGGGGCGGAGCGGGTCCGGGAGCGGGACGGCCGGGGTGAGGCCGTCGAGGCGGCCGTGGTGGTCGCGGAGGCGGAGGCGGAGGGGAGGGACGGGCCGGGGTCCACCACGGGCGCGCGGTCTCCTGCCTCGCCGCGCACGGAGGTGCTGCCCTCGGAGCCGTCGAAGGGCATCAGCGAGACCGCGAGGGCCAGCGCGGACACCAGGACGGCGGTGACCAGCGTGCCGGTGCGCCCGATCCGGGGCGCGGCCTCCTCGCCCTCGGTGATCCCGGTGTCCGAGGTGGCGTCGGCGCGTCCGCCGACCAGGCCGGCCTCCGCGGCCCGGCGCCGGCGCTCCAGATAGGCGAGACCGCCCCAGCCGATGACCCCGCCCGCCAGGGCGCCGGGCAGTCCGCCGCCGTGCAGGCGCAGGCAGGCGGCGGCCTCGGCGCACTCCACGCACCGCGCGAGGTGGTGCGAGAGGTCCTCCGGCGTCTCGGTGCCGGGCGAGCGGGTGACCGCGTCGAGCAGGCGCGCGAAGGCGCGGCACCGCGCGTCCATGGGCGTGTCGAGGTGGGCGCGGTGGCAGCGGTCCCGGAACAGGGCGCGTACCTGGGCCAGTTCGGCGGCGGCGGACGCCGGGTCCAGGCCGAGGCGCCGGGCCACGGCGGTCAGCGGCAGCGCCTCGACCTCGACGAGCCACAGCAGCGCGGCGTCCGGTTCCTGGAGGTCCCGCAGGGCGCGCAGGGCGAGCGGGCGGCGCAGTGGCGGCCCGGTGTGGCGGTCGGCCTTCCCGGAGGTGAGCCACAGCCGCAGGTCGGGGTCGAGGTGATGGCCGCGGCCGGCGGCCTCCCAGGCGGCGGCGGTGGTGCGGACCGAGGTGAGCAGCAGCGGGATCCGGGGCAGCCGCGACACCCGGCGCCCGCTCCCCTGCGCCCCGCCGTCGTCGTCGCGTGCCTGGCGTATGCCGTGCGTGAACGCCTCGGTGGCCAGCTGCGTGGCCGAGGCGGATCCGGACGTGCACAGATCGGCGTACGACAGGACCGCGTCCCAGCATTCCGAGAACCACGCGGCCTCGGTGGCGTTCCGGGGAGTCGGCAGGTCGGGCAATGAGGGCTCCTGCGTCAGGTGCATCCACGACGTCAACTCGCTGCCGCTACAGCGGAGTTGGCCTCATCGGCTCGCGGCAGGCCCCGACCTTTTCACGGTTCCCGCACAACTGACAAGGAGCATATCCATCTGGGCGCGGGACGTACGCCGACCCGGGAAAGCGGGCCGCCGCACTCGCGGGGCAGGACGTCCCTGAGGGCCGGGCGCGGGACCGGAGGGAACACCCGAACCGTGCGGAGTGCCGTGCGCGGGATCGCAGGGAACGCCTCGCTGCGCGGCGGCCGTCCGCGAGAGGGCTTCCGGGTTCTCGCGGACGGCGCGGCGTGGCGTGAGGGGGCGCGGCTACCGGGCGGAGGGCTCGGTAGCCGGTTCGCGCGCCGGCAGGCTGTCCATGAACGAGCTGACCGAGAAGACGGCCCGGCCGGGGCCGGGCGGGCCGTAGCCGGGGGGCGAGGAGAGGCCGAAGTCCTCCATCGTCGAGCGGTACGCCTCCAGCAGGCGGATGTGGTACTCCAGCGGGGCGCCCTGCGGGTTGGCCTTGCCGAGCGGCGTCGTCGGCTCCGGGCACCAGGTGGTGAACCGGGGCGTGATGCCGTGCGACATGAAGAAGCGCAGGCCCTCGGTGGTGGAGGCGATGGCCTCGTCGACCGTGGTGAAGCCGAAGGGCTCGGCCATCTCCACGCCCGCCACGAAGTTGGGGATGACGTTGCGCGCGCCGAAGATCTCCGCGGAGTCGAGGATGCGCTTGTGCCACTCGTCGCGGCCCACGTAGCGCTCCTTGCCGGGGCAGTACAGCTCGAACAGGCGGCGGTCCCACACCTCGTAGTTGGGGTGGTAGATCTGCACGCCGTAGTCCTTGAAGCGCTGCACGTCGTCGCGCGGGAGGGCCTGGGCGACGACCTTGCCGATCCAGCGGCCGGGGAAGCGCTCCTCGATGGCCTTGGCGTAGTGGCCGTAGAAGTCGGCCTCGTCGCGCCCGGCGACCGTCCTGGTGATCGCGCCGCCGGTGAGGGTGTACGCGGTGGAGGTCCTCGCCGTGTCGTACCGGTCGATGATCTCCAGCGCCTCCAGGACCTCCTCGACGTCCTTCACGCCCGTGTAGGGGCGGCCCGCGGCCTTGTGCTGGCGCCAGTTGTGGTTGATGTCGCAGTACTGGCACTCCTCCTTGGCGCCGAAGTACTGGCAGACCCGGAAGACGGTGAGGTAGATCAGGTAGCCCCACTGGATGGTGGGGGCCACCTCCATCACGGACTTGCCGTTGGAGAGCTTGTGCCGGTAGTAGTCCGGCATCGGCGGGACGCCGACGTCGGAGATCCGCTTCCCGTCCAGGTAGAGGCCGAGCACGCCCTCCTCGTCGGCCGCGACACGGTACGGGGAGGCGGGGTTCACGCGGACCGAGACGACCGTGCGCCGCAGGTCGTACGGGCCGCCGGTGAGGATGATCTCCTCCGGCGGGCGGCGCAGCGCGGCCGCGCCCAGCTCGGGCAGGGTGCCGTGGTCGAAGGAGAAGATGAAGTACGACTTCGGCTTGACGTCGCCGTCCTCGTTGTCCGAGAGGGCCGAGTCGTCGAAGGCGACGCCCCCGCGGAGCAGGTCCTCCTTGAAGACGGCTTCCCGCGGCACGTGCGGGAACCGTTCCATCAGATCCTCGACCAGCGCGGTGCGGCTGCCCATCCCGTTCTCCTCGCTCCCGGCGTTCGTGCTCGACTCCTCACGGTATGCCCCTGCCTGCGGCGCCGGCGTGCCGGGTCCCCCGTGGGGGCGCGAGCCGGGCCAGCGGACCGTACGGGGCGCTCCGGTCCGCCGTCCTCGCGCACCGGGGCGTACGGTCTTGATCGCGGGGAGTCCGTGAGCCGGGATTCCCTCGTACGCGGCACGTCGTCACGGCGGGTGCACGGCCGCCAGGGACTTCCCGGGGAGGACGCCACACATGACAGAGATCCTGACCAACTGGGCGGGCAACATCACGTACTCCGCCGAGGAGCTGCACCGTCCGGAGTCGCTCGACGCGCTCGCGGCGCTGGTGGCCGCCAGCGCGCGGGTGCGGGTGCTGGGCAGCGGGCACTCGTTCAACACGATCGCCGATCCGGGTGACGACGGCGTGCTCCTCTCGCTGACCGCGCTGCCGCCGGAGGTGGACGTCGACACCGACGCCCGTACGGTGCGTGTCGCGGGCGGTGTCCGGTACGCCGAGCTGGCGCGGCGGGTGCACGAGCGGGGGTTCGCGCTCCCCAACATGGCCTCGCTCCCGCACATCTCCGTGGCCGGCTCGGTGGCGACCGGCACCCACGGGTCGGGGGTGGCGAACGGCTCGCTCGCCTCGGTCGTGCGCGAGGTGGAGCTGGTCACGGCGGACGGCTCGGCCGTGACGATCGCGCGCGGCGACGAGCGCTTCGACGGCGCGGTGACCTCGCTCGGCGCCCTCGGCGTGGTCACCGCCCTCACGCTCGACCTGGAGCCGGACTTCGAGGTGAGCCAGCACGTCTTCACCGAACTCCCGCTGGCGGGGCTGGACTTCGAGGCGGTGGCGGCGTCGGCGTACAGCGTCAGCCTCTTCACCGACTGGGGTGCGCCCGGCTTCCGGCAGGTGTGGCTCAAGCGGCGCACCGACCGGCCCGCCGCCGCCTTCCCGTGGGCCGCGCCGGCCACCGTGGCCATGCACCCGGTACCGGGCATGCCCGCGGTGAACTGCACCGAGCAGTTCGGCGTCCCGGGGCCGTGGCACGAGCGGCTTCCGCACTTCCGTGCCGAGTTCACCCCGAGCAGCGGGGCCGAGCTTCAGTCCGAGTACCTGCTGCCGCGCGAGCACGCACTCGGGGCGCTGCACGCCCTGGACGCCATCCGGGACACGGTCTCGCCGGTGCTCCAGATCTGCGAGGTGCGGACCGTCGCCGCGGACCGGCAGTGGCTGAGTCCCGCGTACGGGCGGGACACCGTGGCGCTGCACTTCACCTGGGTCGCGGACACGGCGGCCGTCCTGCCCGTGGTGCGGCGGGTGGAGGAGGCCCTCGACGCCTTCGGTCCGCGGCCGCACTGGGGGAAGGTGTACGCGATGCCGTCCGCCGTGGTGCGGGGACGCTATCCGCGCCTGGCCGACTTCGCGGCACTCGCCGCCGAGCTGGACCCGGCGGGCACGTTCCGCAACGCCTTCGTCCGCGAGGTCCTGGGCGGCTGACCCCGGCCGGTCGGCCGACCGGGGCCGACCACGGGACCACGCGGCTGTTCGGCGGCCGACGCGTGCCCCCGCCCCTTCCCCCAGCCCCTTTCCCGACCCCTGGTGGCAAGTCCGTGCCCGACCGTAGCCTGGCCGGGCGCGGGGGCCGGGGGCCCTGGTCCGTCCGGGTCGAGGGGGCACGTCCGGTGAAAGGCACATCCCGTGACATCCCCGTCCCGACCGACCCGGGGTGCCTCGGCGCCGCCACGTTCGCGCTGGAGGGCGCCCTGTCGGCCGTGGGCCGGCGCCCCCCGGCCAACGGGGCCGCGCATCGGCGCGGCACCACCGTCTTCTCCGCCACCGCCGGGAAGCACACCGTGCCGCCCGCGTGACCGGCCGGCCGCCCTCCCCGCGGGAGGCGCCCGGCAGCCGCACGACGACCGCACCCTGGGCCGATCCGATCTAGGAGACCGATGTCGTTCCGCACCTCCCCCAGCGAGCGATCCCCGTCCGCCACCGACTACGTCGAGGACGTCTCCCCCGGCGCCGGCACACTTCCCCCGCGCGCCTGGTACGCGTCCTCGGACGCCGACTTACTGTCCCTGAACGGCCGTTGGCGTTTCCGGCTTTCCCCGACGGCCGACGCGGAGGACGACTCGTTCGCCGCGGACGGCTACGACGGCGGGGACTGGGCGGAGGTGTCCGTCCCCGGCCACTGGGTCCTCCAGGGCGACGGGGCCTTCGGCGCACCGATCTACACCAACCACCGCTACCCCTTCCCGGTGGACCCGCCGCGGGTGCCCGACGAGAACCCGACCGGGGACCACCTGCGGTACTTCGACCTGCCCGACGGGTGGCCCGCGGACGGCGGGAGCGTGCTGCGCTTCGACGGGGTGGAGTCCTGCGCCCGGGTCTGGCTGAACGGCACGGACGTCGGCGAGTTCAAGGGGTCGCGGCTGCCCCACGAGTTCGCGGTCGGCCACCTGCTGAGGCCACGGGGCAACGTGCTCGCGGTCCGGGTCCACCAGTGGTCGTCGGGTTCGTACCTGGAGGACCAGGACCAGTGGTGGCTGCCCGGCATCTTCCGGAACGTCACCCTGCTGCACCGTCCGCCGGGCGCCGTGCTCGACTTCTTCGTGCACGCCTCGTACGGCCACGTGGGCGGCGAGGGCACGCTGCGGGTGGACTCCGACGTCGACGGCCGGGTGACCGTGCCGGAACTGGGCGTCGACGTCGCGACCGGCGAGTCCGTGACCGTGCCGGCCGAGCCGTGGACCGCCGAGACACCGCGCCTGTACGACGGCGTGCTGGCGACGGAGGGCGAGCGCGTCCCCCTGCGGATCGGCTTCCGCACGGTCGCCCTCCGCGACGGGCTGATCGAGGTCAACGGCCGCCCGGTCCTCTTCCGGGGCGTCAACCGGCACGAGTGGCACCCGGAGACGGGGCGGGCCCTGGACCCGGAGACCATGCGCGAGGACGTGCTGCTCATGAAGCGGCACAACGTCAACGCCGTGCGGACCTCGCACTACCCGCCGCACCCCGCCTTCCTCGACCTGTGCGACGAGTACGGCCTGTGGGTGATCGACGAGTGCGACCTGGAGACCCACGGCTTCACCGAGCAGGCGTGGCGCGACAACCCCGTGGCCGACGACCGCTGGACCCCGGCGCTGCTGGACCGGGCGGCCCGCATGGTCGAACGCGACAAGAACCATCCCTCGGTGGTCCTCTGGTCGCTCGGCAACGAGGCGGGCACCGGACGCGGGCTGACCGCCATGGCCGGGTGGATCCGCGCCCGGGACGGCTCACGGCTCCTCCACTACGAGGGCGACCCCGACTGCCGTGACACCGACGTGTACACGCGGATGTACGCCCCGCACGCCGAGGTCGAGCGGATCGGGCGGGGCCTGGACGGCGGCTCCCGGCGCCGGCGGTCGCTGCCGTTCGTGCTGTGCGAGTACGGGCACGCCATGGGCAACGGCCCCGGCGGACTCGCCGACTACCAGCGGCTGTTCGAGTCCCACGCGCGCCTCCAGGGCGGCTTCGTCTGGGAGTGGATCGACCACGGCGTCAGGGACGAGCGGTACGGCTTCGCGTACGGCGGCGACTTCGGGGAGGAGCTGCACGACGGGAACTTCGTCTGCGACGGACTGCTCTTCCCCGACCGGACGCCGTCACCGGGGCTGGCCGAGTACAAGAAGGTGATCGAGCCGGTCAGGATCACGGGCGACGGGGCGGGCGGCACGCTCCGGATCACCAACCGGTACGACTTCGCGAATCTGTCCGCGCTGGCCTTCGCGTGGTCCTTCCAGGTCGACGGCGGGACCGTCGCGACGGGCACCCTCCCCGTGCCCGCTCTCCCTCCCGGCGAGACGGCGGAGGTGAGGCTGCCGCCGCCGGCCGCCGACGGGGACGGCGCCGAGACCGGCTGGACGGTGCGGGCGGTACTGGCCCGGCAGTTCGCCTGGGCGCCCGCGGGCCATCCCGTCGCGTGGGCCCACCTCCCGCTCGCCCGGCGGGCGCCGGTCCGGGTGGCCGCCTCCGCCGCACCGGTGCACGGCGGGCGCACGGTCACCCTGGGCCCCGCCTCCTTCGACTCCCGCACCGGCGCACCGCTCACCATCGGCGGGACCGGCGTGAGCGCGCTGCGCCTGGACGTCTGGCGCGCGCCGACCGACAACGACGAGGGCGCCCCCTGGCAGCCCGAGCAGCGCCTCGGGCCGCGGTGGCGCGCGCTCGGCCTGCACCGGATGCGGCACCGCGTGGACGCGGTCGAGGCGTCCGGCGACGCGCTGACCGTACGGACCCGGGTGGCGCCCGCGGGGCGGGAGCTCGGCCTGCGCACGGTGTACCGGTGGACGTCCGACGGGACCCTGCTGCGGCTGACGGTGTCCGTGGCACCCGAGGGCGACTGGCCAGTGCCGCTGCCCCGGCTCGGGATCCGGTTCGGGCTGCCGGCGTCCGCGGACCGGGTGCGGTGGTTCGGCGGAGGCCCCGGCGAGGGCTACCCCGACACCCGGGCGGCCTCGCTGCCGGGCCGCTGGGAGGCGTCGGTGGACGCGCTCCAGACGCCCTACGTCCGGCCGCAGGAGAACGGGGCGCGGGCCGGGGTGCGGTGGGCGGAGCTCGGCGGCCTGCGGATCGAGGGCGACCCGGAGTTCTGGTTCACCGCCCGGCGCTGGACGACCGAGCAGCTCGACGCGGCGGACCACCTGACGGACCTGGTGCCCGGGGACACGGTGTGGGTGAACCTGGACCACGGCCAGCAGGGCATCGGTTCGCAGTCGTGCGGTCCGGGCGTGCTGCCCCAGTACCGACTCCTCGCGGAACCGGCGGAGTTCTCGTTCGTCTTCTCCGAGCCGCGGGGCTGACCCAGGGACGCCGGACGGGCCGGCCCGGCGCGCGCGGCGTACCCGGCCGGGGCACGGACCTGTGCGGGTCCGCGCCCCGGTTCGGACGCCGCGCGCGGCGGGCCCGGGAGCTCGGCCGCGAGAGGCCGGAGAGGCCGGAAGGGCCGCGAGGGGCCGCGAGGGGTACGTCAGTGGTCCGCGCAGCACGGGGTCGGGTCCGGGACCTCGAACGGGACGAGGGTGCCGCCGGCGGCGGGCATCGCGGCCAGGACGAGTTCGCCGTCGCGCCACTCGGGGCGCACGTGGTCCCGGGTGACGAGCCGCCGGTCCGGCGGGGGCGGCCCCGGCTCGCCCAGGACGGCGACACGGGCGATCGCGGAGGCCGCCAGGACCTCCGCGACCGCCACCGTGCCGGTGAGCCGCGCGACGCCGGGGTACAGCACCGCGCGGCCCACCTCGTCGGGCGCCCCCGGCGACACCTCGTACCCCCGGTCCGCGAGGCGCTGCCGGACGGTGCTCAGCAGTGACCGCGAGGGGGCGGAGAGGGAGAGGGCGACCCGGGGGCGAGCGCCCCGCACCAGGTGGGTGCAGCCGAACCAGCCCTCATTGAGGGCCAGTTCGTCCGCGAGGGCGCGCAGCCGGTGATCCGCCGCGCGCAGGTCGCCCGTCCCCGCGTCCACCGTCAGTGTGTGGGGTCCGCTCACGAGGGCAGGACCCACACCGGGTTGGAGTAGAACCACAGGTCGCGCCACGGGTCGGCGTCGCCGACGACGTCGACGGCCGGGCCCGCCGGGTCGACCGCGGCGCCCATCAGACCGGTCGCCGAGCGGTTGCCGTCCGTGCCGCGGAACCGGACGTAGAGGGGACGGTCGACGACGCCCAGGGAGTACGTCAGCCGGACCGTGCCGGTGGACTTGCCGACCTCGTACGAGCGGACGACCCTGGCCGTGGGGGCGGTGAACGTGTCCTTGTCCCCGGCGGCGCCCGTGACATCACCGAGGATGACGTCCACCCGGTCCAGCTCCGGTACGAAGCCCGCCCAGTTGGGGCCGCCGGCCAGGGCGACGTCGATCGTGACGGTGACCTTCGTGCCCTTCCTGACGTGCAGCGCGCCGCCGAGCGTGGCCCAGCGGCCGCCGCCCGACACCCGCGCGTCGAGACCCGAGATCAGCCCGCCGTGGTCGACCCAGATCCGCCCGGCGCGGATGCCGTCCATCACGGCGGCGTACGAGAATCCGTCGGCGCCGACGTGGGTGCGGCTGTACTGGCCGGGCCAGTAGTCGCCCTGGGCGAGGTCGACCTTGCCGCCGTAGACGGGGTCCGTGTGCCTGCCGTTGGCGGTGAAGTCGCTGTCCGGTCCGCCGCGCACGGCGGTGTCCGTGTAGACTTGGTGCGAGTCGGAGTTGGCGGTGATCCACCAGGGCTTGCCCTCGGCGAGCAGGCTGTCCCAGAGGCCGCCGACGGTCGCGGTCATCCAGTCGAAGCCGCCCCAGGTGCGGTAGCTCTCCAGCGGGTATCCGGCGAAGGAGTTGGCGCTCGGGCTGTTGTCGTAGATGCCGCGGGCGCGGCCCATGCCGAGGGGTGCGGCGATGCCGGCGGCCTGGTGGCCGGGCGCGCCCTCGAAGCCGATCGCGATCTGGCGGCCCGAGCCGGTCGCGTCGCGCCAGCTGCGGATCTCGTGCGGGGAGTCGACACCGCGCCGCGCCGGGTGGTTGGCGAGCATCAGCGCGTCCTTGACCTTGCGCCGCCGCACCTGCTCCGCGAGGAAGTTGAGGCCGGCGACGGCCAGCGCCTCGTTGGCGGGCGTCGAGTCGGAGGCGCCCTTCACACTGCCGTCGTAGGAGGTCTCGAACTGCTTGAGGACGGAGACCTCGTTCTTGCCCGGGTGGACGAAGACGGTGCCGTGCTCGGCGGCCGGGATGTTCCACTCCAGTCCCTGGAAGACCAGGGTGTCCTGGTACGCGGCCCTGGCCTCCTTGATGTCGGGGTTGACCTTCTCGACGCCGATCTTGGCGTGCGTCTCGCTGCCGTGGTCGGTGATGACCATCCAGTCGAGTCCGTGCCGGGCGCCCTGGCGGACCTGGTCGGAGACGCGGTACTTGCCGTCGCTGCTGTACTGCGTGTGGATGTGGTGGTCGCCGGAGAGCCAGAGGAAGCCGCCGCTCCTGCGCCGGCCCTCGGCGGCGTACGCGGGTGCCGCGGCGCCCTGGGCGAGCACGCCGCCCGCGGCGAGGCCCGCGCCCAGCAGACCGGCGCGCCGCAGCAGCGAGCGGCGCGAACGCTGCTCGGGGGTCAGCGCCTCGTCCGGCACGGAGGTGTCGAACGCCGCCGGCAGCGGCTCCGCCGCGTGCTCGTGCGGGTGCGGGTGATGGTGGTGCCCGTGTCCGTGTGCGTGGCCCATGTCGGCCTCCTCAAGTCCGGCGGCGCCGGACGGCCGCGCGACAAGGAGGATCGACGGAACACATGAACGTTCAACGGCCGCCGCGTGAGCTGCGGACGACCTGGGAGCGGCGGCTCCCCGCAGGGACCTTCCGGACCTGGGTTCCGGTGCCGGTGCGGGGGCGGTGCTGGTGCCCCTGCCGGCACCAGTACCGGTACCAATGTCCTTGCCGGTGCCGGTACTTGTGGCGGTACCCGTGCCAGTACCAGTACTCGGTGCCGGTACAAGTGCCCGTGTCGGTACCCGTGCCGGTACCGGTACTCGGTGCCGGTACTGGTACCCGTGTCGGTACTCGTGCCAGTACCAGTGCCGGTGGTCGTGCCCGGACCTGTGCCAGTACCAGCGCCAGTGCCGGTACCTATGTATATTAGGCAAATACCTAGCATCCCTAGGTTCAGGTGCTCGCGGAGGTGGTGGTCGGGGATGGCCCGTGCCGGACTCACGGTCGACCGGCTCGTGGCGGCGGCGGCCGACCTCGCGGACGAGGTCGGCTTCGACAACGTCACCGTCTCCGCGCTGGCGCGCCGCTTCGGCGTGAAGGACGCCAGCCTGTACTCGCACGTCAAGAGCCTGCGGGACCTGCGCACCCGGGTCGCCCTGCTGGCCGGCGAGGAGATGATCGAGCGCATCGCCGACGCGGTGGCCGGGCGGGCCGGGAAGGACGCGCTGGCCGCGTTCGCGGGGGCCTACCGGGAGTTCGCCCTGACGCGGCCCGGACGGTACGCGGCCACCCAGATCCGTATCGACCAGGAACTCGTCACCGACTCCCGCGCCCTGCGGCGGACCGCCGAGATCACCTACGGCATGCTCCGCGCCTACGGCCTCGAAGAGCCCGATCTGACCGACGCGGTACGGCTGTTGCGCAGTTCCTTCCACGGCTTCTGCGGCATCGAGGCCGCCGGCGGCTTCGGCGCGCCCCGTGACGTGCAGACGTCCTGGGACCGGGCGGTGGACGCCCTGCACGTCCTGCTGCTCCACTGGCCCGCGGAGGGATCGGCGGCCGACGGATCGGCGGCCGACGCGTGAGATTCCGGCGCACCACGACGTGCGCGGGAGCGGCCCGGTGCTGCGGTCCCGCCGGGCGCGGCCGACACCCGAACGGTCTCCGCGGGATGCCGGACCCCGCCCACTAGTCGCCCGGGCCACGCGCGCCCAGCGCTTCGACCTGCGCGTACGTGGGCGCCGCACCGCGCGGTGGCCGGCCCGCCCGGATGTCCGCGGCGGCCTCCGCGGCGGCACCCAGCGCCCGGCGGTACAGCAGGGAGCCGAGGCTGACCCGGCGGACGCCGAGGTCACCCAGACGGCCGACGTCCGGGCCGAGCGGCGAGTAGAGGATGTTGAGCGGCACGTCCAGGCCGCGCACCAGCTCGGCGATGCGCGCCGGGTCGCTGAGCCCCGGCACGAACACCCCGTCCGCGCCCGCCTGTTGGTACGCGTCGAGGCGGCGGCAGGTCTCGGCGTGGCTGCCGTCGCCGAGCCAGTGGGTGTCGGTGCGGGCGTTCACGAAGAGGTCCGGCACGGCCGCCTTGACCGCGGCGATCTTCGCGGCGTGCAGCCGGGCGGGGGCGAGGGCGTCCTCCAGGTTGATGCCGGCGGCCCCCGCGTCGGCCAGCCGCCGGGCGAACGCGGCCACGTCGTCGGGGTCCGCGCCGAATCCGTCCCCGGCGTCGACGGAGAGCAGGTAGGGCTCCGCCCCGAGCCGCCGGGCGAGCCGCTCCGTCGGCCCGCGCAGGGCCGCGGAGCCGTCCGGCAGACCGGTGGCCGCGGCGACGCCGAGACTCGTGGTGCCGATCGCGGTGAACCCCTGGGCGGCGAGGGCGGCGGCGGACGCGTGGTCCCAGGCGTTGGGCAGCAGCAGCGGCGCGTCCCCGTGGTGGAGGTCCCGGAGGGCGGTCACGCGAGCCGCCCCACCGCGTCGGCGTAATACACCGACTCCGCGAGGTGCGAGGCCAGTTCACGGAACGACCAGCCCTCGCCCGGGGAGTCGTCGAGCTGCCGTTCGGTCAGCGCGTCCAGGCGGTGCGCCCAGATCCCGGCGAGTCTGGTCAGCCGGCTGCGGGCCTCGTCGAAGTCCTCGGCCGTGAACGGGGCGAGGTCCGCCGGGGTCGTCGTCGCCGAGGCGTGCCAGTGGTCCGGCAGCGGGTCCTCACCGGCGAGCCTGGCCTCCAACTCGGCGAGGTGGTCCACGAGATGGTCGGCGACCCGGCGGATCGCCTTGTGCGGGGTGTGGACGCGGCCGTCCGCGTGGACGGGCCCGCCGTCCCAGGCGGTCCAGGTCGCGGCCAGTGCGAGGACGTGGTCGACCATCGCGACGAGGGTCCCGGCGGGACTGCCGGCGCCGGCCCGCTCCCCCGGGCTCGCGCCCGTCGCCTGTGGGCCCTCTTCCTGCCGTGTCTCCTGCGGGTGCTCGTTCATGGAAGGAACGCTAGGGCGCCGACAGTTCGGTACCCGCCGAACCGTCGCGCGCGCCCGTGACGCGGGGGACGCGGCCGCGCACCGGCACGGGGAGGAGCGGTACGGGTCTGACCGGACCGGCGGGGCAGGTGGCCGCGTACCGGAACGGACACCGGCACCGGCACCGGCACCGGGAGGAGCGGTACGGGAGTCCCGGCCGAACCGGCGGGGGACGCGGCCTCGCACTGGCACCGGCAGGCGCGGGGACGGGAGTCCCCGTCGAACCTTCGCGCGCCTGACGCCCCCGCGGGCGACCGGACACCGGGCACGGCGGCGTATCGGCTAGCGTCGGGCCATGACCAGCGACACCTCCCGCACCTTCGCGGACGCCCTCGCCGCCGGCACGGTCGTCCTGGACGGCGGCCTGTCCAACCAGCTCGCGTCGGCCGGACACGACCTGAGCGACGAACTGTGGTCGGCACGGCTGCTCGCCGACCGGCCGGAGGCGATCACCGAGGCACACCTCGCCTACTACGAGGCGGGCGCGGACGTGGCGATCACCGCCAGCTACCAGGCCACCTTCGAGGGCTTCGCCGAACGCGGTGTCGCACCCGCCCGGGCCGCCGAACTCATCGCGCTCAGCGTCGAACTGGCCCGCGAGGCGGCCCGGCGCGCGCAGGCGGGCGGCATCGACCGCCCGCTGTGGGTGGCCGCGTCGGTGGGGCCGTACGGGGCGATGCTGGCGGACGGTTCCGAGTACCGGGGCCGGTACGGGCTGAGCGTGTCCGAGCTGGAGCGCTTCCACCGCCCGCGCCTGGAGGTGCTGGCCGCCGCCGCCCCCGACGTACTGGCGCTGGAGACCGTGCCGGACGCCGACGAGGCCGAGGCGCTGCTGCGGGCGGTGCGCGGACTGGGCGTACCCGCGTGGCTGTCGTACTCCGTGGACGGTGACCGCACCCGGGCCGGGCAGCCGCTGGAGGAGGCCTTCGCCCCGGCCGCCGACGCGGACGAGATCGTCGCGGTGGGCGTCAACTGCTGCGCCCCGGCGGACGTCGGCCGGGCGGTCGAGACGGCCGCGCGGGTCACCGGCAAGCCGGTGGTGGTCTACCCGAACAGCGGGGAGACCTGGGACGCGGACCGGCGCGCCTGGGACGGCCGCGCCACGTTCACCTCCGCCGAGGTCACGGGCTGGCGCCGGTCGGGGGCCCGGCTGATCGGGGGCTGCTGCCGGGTGGGGCCCGACGCCATCGCCGGCATCGCGGGGGCACTGCGCTCGGGGTGATCCCGGCGCCGCCCGGTACCCCGGCGTTCCGGGATACCAGGCGCGTGCCCGCGGTAGCCCCGAGGCACGGACACCATCGAGCGCTCGCAGGCGACGGCACCGTCCGGACCGGGCGCGCCCCGCTGCACCGGCCAACCGCTGCGTACCGGGCGCGAGTTCGTGGCGTCCCGGGCGGCGGACACTTTTGTGGCGGCGCAGGCGGCGTACCGGCGACAGCGGCGGCACCATCCGGGTGAGGTGGCCAGGAGCTGTCGTCGAAGTGTCAGGCCAACACCATGACCGCCTGAGGGCGATGGCGGCCTGATCGAGGAGTTGTTCCCGGGCCGTGACGGCGGCCGGGTGGTGGGGCAGTTCAGCACAATCAAGTGAAGAGATCCAGATACAGCACCACGGCGAGGAAGGCCATGCCGACCCCGCTTATCAGGGATGCGAACAGTCCGGGTTCGCCGTAGCCCTCCAGACGGGCACGTCGGGGCTTGGCTGGGTCGTACCGGACGCGTATTCGCGTCGGGTAGTCGATCGGATACAGCCGGCCGACCTTGGATTCGACCCTGACCTCATCGTTGTCCAGAGGGGTGAAGGCGACCTCGGGATAGAAGCGGGGGTCGCCCTCGCCGTCCGTGTCCTCCCGGACGTGGACGATCTCCGCCTCGATCCACTGCCCTCGGGTGAGGAGGCGGAAGTTGTCCCACGCCTTCACACAGGCCCAGGCCGAGAGCCCTGCCGACACAGGGATGAAGGGCGATATGACGATCTGGTCCGCATTCACGCGGGCAGGCTATAGCGCCCGTCGGACGGCGACAGGCCGTATCGTCACTGCCGCCGAGCGCATCGTCACGGAGTTCGAGCCGCTGGTGGCCGGTCCCCGGCCTTCGACCAGGGGATCTGCGAGCGGCGCCACGTGGTGGATCGATGCCTCAACCGGCTGAAGCAATGGCGCGGCATCGCCACCCGCCACGAGAGGACTGCCGAGTCCTGCCAGGCATCCGTCACCTGGCCTCCCTGCTGATGTGCCTGACAGGTGACGACGGGACCTGGGGCGGTGGCACCGTCCGGCCGAGAGGCCCCTCGACCCCCAGGCCAACCACCGCCCAGCGGAGACCGGTTCACGGCGTCACGGGCGGCGGACGCCTCCCGGTCGGCGCAGGCGGCGTACGGCCGAGAGCGGGGCCGTGCCTCGTAGGGGCGGGCCCGGGCGGGGCTCCGGGGCCGGGGTAGCCGCGGCGCGCGCGGACTCCGCTTCCCAGAGCCGCATCTCGTGGTCGCGCGGACCGTGCAGGAGGCCCGGCTCCGTGCCGAACATCCGGACCGGGTGCGAGGAGTCCCAGGCGGGCCAGCCCGGGTCGCCGTCCACCGCGAACCGCACCCACGCCGAGTGCATCACGTCGGCGAGCTCCTGCGGCGCGCCGGGACCCGCCAGCTTCGCCGACTCCGGCACGTCGGCGGTGTCGAAGACGAAGCCCAGCTCCAAGGCGTGGCAGGCGCCGAGCCCCGGCACGTTGGACGGCCAGGCGAACTCGTAGACGTAGGAGGGCGCGTGGCCGGTGCGGGCGTCGGCGAGCCGGTGCAGCGGAACCCGCAGCAGGTGGTCGGTGACGAGCTGGCCGACCAGTTCGCCGGTGCTCGCGTCCGGGTGGGCGGCGCGGTAGCCGCGCGGCACCTCGGGCCCGCAGTGGCAGCGGGCCATCGCGCCGGCCAGGGCCACCGGGCCGAGCCGGTCGACCCGTTCGAGCAGTCCGGTGGGCGCGAGCCACAGCCGGTACTCCTCACTGGTCCAGCCGAGCAGCAGGCCGACGTCCGGGGCGGCACCGTCGAGCAGCGCGGCCAGCGGGTCGCGCGGCACCAGCTCGCCGTCGACGACGATGCCGAAGGCCGGTCCGCCGAGGACCGGACTGGCGCGCCGGCCGACCTCGGCCTGCACCTCGGCGAGGAGGGTCCGGTCGACGGCGGCGAAGGCGGTGGCGGTCGCCGGGATCTTCAGCCGCGCCGCCATCCGGCGCACCAGGCGGCGCACCTTCTCCCGGTCCGTGGCCTCCGGCGGCCCGCTCTGCAGGGCCGCCCGCCGGAAGAGGCCCGCGGCGCGCGGACTGGCGAGCAGCGCGCCGATGCTGATGGCGCCCGCGGACTCGCCGAACAGCGTGACCCGGTCCGGATCGCCGCCGAAGGGGGTGATGGCGTCGCGCACCCACTCCAGGGCGGCGAGCTGGTCCCGCAGGCCCAGGTTCGGCAGGGCGTCCGGGAACAGGCCGTAACCCTCCACGCCGAGGCGGTAGTTGAGGGAGACGAAGACGACGCCGTCACGGGCGAAGGCGCTGCCGTCGTACACGGGGACGGCGGACGAGCCCCGGGTGAGGGCGCCGCCGTGGATCCACACCATGACCGGGAGCCGCGCCGCCGGATCGGGGTCCGGGGTCCACACGTTCAGGTTCAGGCAGTCGTCGCCGGGGATCACCGGGTCGGACAGGAGCCGGGCGAACGCCTCGGAGTACGGCGGCTTGGGCGGGGTCGGCCCGAACGCGCCCGCGTCCCGCACGCCGTCCCAGGGCTCGGGCGGGACGGGGGGACGGAAGCGGTGCGGGCCGAACGGGGGTGCGGCGAACGGGATGCCGCGGAAGACGGCGGCGCCCTTCTCGTACCGGCCGCGCACGGCTCCGTACGGGGTGGTGACCACCGGGTCCTCGGACGTGCCGGCCATACGTCCCATACATCCCTCTCCTCACCGTGGTGCGGGGCTGCCGCAGTCACCGCATCACATCACCCGGCGCCCCCGCAGCCCGGACGTGCCGGATCCGGGCTCCAGCGTGTCCCGCCCGGGTTGCGCGCCGGTGGGGTCCGGGTGGGGGCGCCGGCGCGGACGTGTAGAAGGCTCACCGTCGGACCGGGCGGACGGCGGGCACAGGCGGGGCGGCTCCTGTCCGGCCCGCCCGGAGCGTTTCCCCACGGACCGGAGGCGCCCTCCGACCAGACGGACGGGAGGCACGGCCGGGGCAGTTCCCATCCGGCCCGTCCGGACGTCCCCTCACGGGCCGGGGGTCCCCCCCGACCAGACGGACGGCGGGCACGGCCGACCCGGTTCCCGTCCGGCCCGCCAGGACCGTCCTTGCCGGAGCCGGTGAGGGGACGCCGGGTGACTGAACGGAACGCGCCGGACAGCCGTACGGAGTAGCGGCGCGCGCGGGAGCCCCGGCCGCCCTCTGGTCCGCGGTGCCGTCAGCGGCTCTGCACGGAAGGAACACCGGGTTGTCCCGTTTCACGCGCTCATGGCGGTCTCCGCACCCGGCCGGGGCGACCGGCCGGGAGAAGCCGCACCCGGACGACACCGACGCCCGGGACGACACCGAAACCACCCCGCACACCGACGCCGCCCCGGACATGGTCGCGGTCCCACCGGACGACGGGGCCGCGTCGGCCGGCGGGGCGTCCGCGCCGCGCGGCACGGACCACCCAGGTCCGGGCGACTCCGCCGCCTCCTCCGAGGGGGCGGGCTCCGACGGGCGGGACGGCGATTCGCGGGGTGACCGGAGCGTGCGGCGTCGTCTGGCGGCGCGGGGCTTCAGCCGGGCCGCCGACGGACTGGCGTTCCTGCTCGTCACCGGTGCGCTCGTGCTGCCGAACAGGCTCGTCGACCTCCGTCCCGCCGGGTTCGCGCGCCTGCCCGTGGAGGCGGTCCTCGGTGCCGCCGTGCTGATCGTGCTGCCGCGCCGGCCGCGGACCGTCGTGGCCGCCGTCGCGGGCCTCGGCCTCGGCGCGCTGACCGTCCTGAACCTCCTCGACCTCGGCTTCGACGAGTTCCTGGGCCGGGGCTTCAACCTCGTCCTCGACTGGGCGCTCCTCGGCGACGCCCGGGCGTACCTGGAGGACTCGGCGGGGCCGACGGGCGCGACCGCCGCCCTGGTCGCGGCGGTGGTCCTCGTCCTCGCCGTGCTGGTCCTGACCGCGCTCGCGGTGGTGCGGCTCGCCGGGATCCTGGCCCGGCACGGTCCCGTCGCGACGCGTTCGACGCTGGCCCTCGGCACGGCCTGGGTGCTGTGCACGGCGACCGGCGTGCAGGTCGCGGGCGTGCCCGTCGCCGCCGAGCACACCGCCGCGAGCGTCCAGGACCGGGTGCAACGGGTGCGGGCGACCCTGCGGGACGAGGCGGCGTTCGCGAAGGTGGCCCGGGAGGACGCCTTCGGCGACACCCCACCGGACCGGCTGCTGACCGGGCTGCGCGGCAAGGACGTGATGATCACCTTCATCGAGAGCTACGGCCGCAGCGCGATCGAGGACCCGGCCACGGCGCCGGGAGTGGACGCGACGCTCACCGCCGCCACCGAGCGGCTGGGCCGGGCCGGGTACGCCGCGAAGAGCGGCTGGCTCACCTCGGCGACGTACGGCGGCAGCAGCTGGCTCGGCCACTCCACGTTCCTGACGGGCCTGTGGATCGACAGCCAGCAGCGCTACCGCACCGTCACCGCCGGCGACCACCTCACCCTCACCGGCGCGTTCCGGAAGACGGGGGCCTGGCGGACGGTCGGCATCATGCCCGGCGTGCAGAAGGCGTGGCCGGAGGCGGAGTTCTACGGTCTCGACCACGTCTACGACTCACGGGACCTCGGCTACCGGGGCCCGAAGTTCAGCTGGTCGACCATGCCCGACCAGTACGCCCTCACCGCCTTCGAGCGCCTCGAACACGGCAGGCGACACGACAAGCCCCTGATGTCGGAGATCATCCTGACCTCCAGCCACCAGCCCTGGGCCCCCGTCCCGAAAACGGTGCCCCAGGACCGGGTGGGCGACGGCTCGGTCTACGAGGACATCCAGCGGGCCGGCAAGAAGCCCGCGGACGTCTTCTACGACTCGGCCGAGGTGAAGCGCGAATACGGCAGGTCCATCCAGTACTCGGTGAACAGCCTCGTCGACCACCTGGCCCGGTACGGCCGCGAGGACACCGTCCTCGTCTTCCTCGGCGACCACCAGCCCATGGCCCGGGTCAGCGGCGCGCACGCGAGCCGGGACGTGCCGTGCACGATCGTCGCCCACGACCCCGAGGTGCTGGAGAAGATCGCCGGCTGGGGCTGGACGGACGGACTCCGGCCCGCGCACGACGCCCCCGTCTGGAGGATGAGTTCGTTCCGCGACCGCTTCCTCACCGCCTACGGTTCGGCCCCGTCATCCTGAGGCACCGGCCGCCCAGCGGATCCCGCCGAGCAGATGGGCGCGGAAGTCGGGGTCCGCGTAGGCCTCCGAGGCGTGCCCGAGCGCGGTGTAGAAGACCCGGCCCGCGCCCTGCTCCCGGCACCACGCCAGCGGGTGGTCCGCCCCCGTCCCGCCGCCCTCGTAGGACGTCTCGTCGGCGCGGACCAGGACGCGCGCCGAACTCCGGGGATTCGCGCGGAAGTCGTACCACTCGTCCGTGAACTCCCAGACGGGCGGCAGGTGCCGGGTCGCCGGATGCCCGTGGTCCTCCACCACGGCCCGGCCCGGCTGGAGGGCGGGGTGCCGGTCGAACCACGTGCCGAGCAGCTCGCCGTAGTAGGGCCAGCCGTACTCGGTGCAGGCCGCCGCGTGCACACCGGCGAACCCGCCGCCCGACTCGACGTGGGCCCGCAGCTCCTCGCGTCCCCGGGGAGTCAGCACCTCCCCGCTCGTCGACAGGAAGACGACGGCCGCGTACGCGTCCAACGGCCCCTCGAAGGCGGCGGGGTCCTCGGTCGCGTCCACGCCGAAGCCGTGCGCGCCGCCGAGTTCACGCACGGCGGTGACGGCGTCCGGGATGGAGTCGTGCCGGTAGTCGGTGGTCCGGGTGTACACGAGAACGCGGAAGGCCATGCCCCGAGCCTATGTCGCCGTCCGGGCGGTTCTTCCCTCGCGGGCCCGTGCTTCTCCGCGCGCGGACGGGGGCGGGTCCGGCGGACCCCGGTGCCGCCGCCGGGGGTGGTCCCCCGGGAAATGGGTGTGCGTGCGGCGGCCGTCGCTGTCAGGCTGCGCCGATGAACCGTGAACAGCTGTCCGAGATCGCTCACGCAGGTCACCCGATCAAGGCGCCCCTCGACGACGGCTCGGTGCGCGAGCTGCTGGAGCACGGGATCGCCCGGCCGGACGCGCGTGTGCTCGACCTCGGCTGCGGTGGCGGCGAGTGGCTGCTGCGCGCCCTGGCCACCGGTCCCCTGCTGCGCGCCGAGGGCGTCGACATCTCGCGGGACGCGCTGGCGCGGGCCGGAGAGTCCGCGGAGCGTCTCGGCGTCGGCTCGCGCCTGACGCTGCACCACCGGTCGGCCGCCGACTTCACCTCCCCGCACCTCTTCGACCTGGTGCTCAGCGTGGGGGCGGCGCACGCGTTCGGGGGTTTGCTCCCCACGCTCGCGGCGGCCCGCGGCCACCTGGCGCCGGGCGGGCGCGTGCTGGTGGGTGACGGGTTCTGGGAGCGCGAACCCTCCCCGGAGGCCGTGGAGATGCTCGGCGAGCTGACCGACCTGACCACCACCGTGGAGCGGGTGACCGCCGACGGGTGGACGCCCGTCCACGGTCACATCAGCACCCGGCGCGAGCTCGACGCCTACGAGTGGGCCTGCTGGGGGTCCATGGCCGCGTGGGCGCTGGACCGGCCCGGCCACCCGGACAGCGCCGAGGTGCTGGCGACGTCCGCCGTACGCCGCTCCGAGTGGCTGCGGTCCTACCGGGACAGCTTCGGCTTCGTCTGCCTGGTCCTGCGCCCCACCTCCGGCTGACCGCCCGCGCGCCCGAGCCGACCCCGGCGACCCGGACGGTCCGGCCGCACGTGACCAACCCCGGACGCATCCGCCCCACGACCACGTGACCGACCCCGGGACGGCTCCCGCCACACCACGACGTAGCCGACGCCGGACGCTTCCGCCGCACGGCGAGGTGGCCGACGCCGGACGCTTCCGCCGCACGGCGAGGTGGCCGACCCTGAAGGTTTCAGCCGCACGACGACGTCCACCGCCCTGGACGCTCCGGCCTCAGAACGACGTGACCAACCCCGGACGCCTCCGCCCCACGACCACGTGACCGACCCCGGGACGGGTGCCGCGGCTCGTGTGCGCCGCCGCCGTGGTCCCCTGGCCCGGCGGCGTACCCGGTCCGGTCCTGTCAGCCCGAGGTCCCCACCTCGTTGTTCGGGGCGCCGTCGCCCTCCGGGGGCAGGTCGCCCCGCTCGACCGGCTCCGTGGCCGTGCCCGACCGCTCGGGCGGCAGCGCGGCGGCCAGCTCGGCGTCGTCGGGGCGGTGCACGGCCTTCGCGGCGGCGCGCAGGACCCGGCGGTCCACGGCGGCGACGTCCGCGGTCACCCGCACCACGATCCCCTTGCCGCTCGTCGCGTATTCGTGCTGCGCGGGCCCCTCGCGGTACCAGGCGGCGCCGTCGCGCACGCAGGTGACCGGCTCGTCCGCGACGTCGCCGACCGGCTGCCGCTCGCAGTCGCCGGCCGTCACGGTGCCCCGGTCCACGGACAGGCGGATCTGCGCCCCGCTGCTCTCCGACCAGTAGACGGCCGAGAACCCGTCGTCGCCGTACACGCCGACCGACTGCCGGGCGATGGTGAAGCCGGGGACCTCGGTGACCCGGACGAGTTCGGGTGCGCTGCCCGACGACCGTACCCGGGCGTCCAGTTCGGCCCGGTCGTGGGCGGCGGACGTCGAGGGCCGCCCGCCGGGCCCCGACTTCTCGGTGCCGCAGCCGGCGAGCAGGGCGGGCAGCAGCAGCGCGGGCAGCAGCAGGCGCACGGTCCGGGTCATGCGCCCATCCTGCCGCACACGCGTTCCCCTGCCGCAGGGCCGGTCACGGATGTCCGATTCCTTCAAGACCGGCCGCCGCCCGCCCGCCTACGGTGATCGCATGACTCCACGTTTCGATGTGATCGGCGTCGCCGTCTCCGACATGGCGGCCGCGCTCGCCTTCTACCGCCGGCTCGGGCTCGTCTTCCCCGACGGCTCCGAGAGCCTGCCGCACACCGAGGCCGAACTCCCCGGCGGCCTGCGGCTGGCACTCGACACCGAGGAGACCATCCGCTCCTTCCACGCCGGATGGCGACCGCCCGCAGGGGGCGGCGGCCGGGTCTCGCTCGCCTTCCTGTGCGACAGCCCGGCGGAGGTCGACTCCCTCTACCAGGAGCTGGTCGACGCGGGCCACCACGGGGAGCTCAAGCCCTGGGACGCCTTCTGGGGCATGCGCTACGCCGTGGTGCACGACCCCGACGGCAACGGGGTGGACCTCTTCGCGCGCCTCCCCGCGGCGGAGTGACGCCGCGGGGCCCCCTCGGACCGCTACGCGCACAGCCGAAGGACGGGCACCATCCGCCCGCACAGCCGTACGGGCACTACGCGCCGGCCAGCAGCTCGGTGAGCGGCATGCCCGCCAACTCGCGTACGTCGCGCGCCAGATGAGCCTGGTCCGCGAAGCCGCACCGGGCCGCCGTCTCCGCGAACGGCACGCCGTCGCGGGCCAGCGCCAGGGCCCGCTGGAGCCGCAGTACCCGGGCCAGCGTCTTGGGCCCGTACCCGAAGGCGGCCAGCGAACAGCGGTGCAACTGGCGGGCGCCGAGGCCGAGTCCGTCCGCCGCCGCGGCGACCGAGCGCCCGGCCCGCAGCGCCGCCACGATCTCCCGGACCCTCGGGTCGGGTGGCGGTGCTCCGACCGCCCGCTCCAGGGCGACCTGTTCAAGCGCGGTCACCGGGTCGGCGGCGGCGTCGATCCGGCCGGTGAGGCGCCGCACCTCGGCGGCGGGCCACAGGTCGGCCAACTCCACGCGCCGGTCACGGAGTTCGTACGCGGGCACCCCGAGATGGGCGGGGGCCGTGCCGGGGTAGAAGCGCACGCCCGCCCAGCGGCGGCCCGCCGCGCCCTCGGGAACGTGGGCACGGGTGTCGGGTCCGGCGACCAGCAGCCGTCCCTCGGTCCACAGCAGGTCCATGCAGCCGTCGGGCAGCACGGGCCGCGCCGCGCCGCCGGTCCCGCCGTGCGACCAGACGACGGCGCCCGCCAGCCGGGACGCCCGCTCCTCGTACACGTACGCCAGGCTACGCCGCCCGGGTCCGGTGCTCCTGGGGACTGACGCCGTAGACCCGCTTGAAGGCGCTGGACAGGGCGAACGCGCTGCCGTACCCGACCCGGCGGGCGATCGCGCCGATCGTCTCCTCGCCGTCGCGCAGCAGGTCGGCGGCGAGGGCGAGACGCCAGCCGGTGAGGTACGTCATCGGGGGTTCGCCGACGAGGTCGCTGAAGCGCCGGGCCAGCGCGGCGCGCGACACCCCGGCCTCGGCGGCGAGCGAGGCCACCGTCCAGGGGTGGGCCGGGTCGTCCTGGACCAGCCGCAGCACCCGGCCCACGACCGGGTCGGCGAGCGCCCGGTACCAGGCGGGCGTCCCGGCGTCCGGACGGGAGAACCAGGCGCGCAGCGCGGCGATGACGAGCAGGTCGAGGAGCCGGTCGAGGACGACCTCCTGGCCGGGTTCGTCGCGCACGATCTCCGCGGCGAGGATCGGGGTCAGGGGGCACTCCCAGACGTCGGAGGTCAGCGACAGCAGCGGGGGCAGGGCGTCGAGCAGCCGGCCGCTGATCTCGCCCCGCATCAGGTAGGTGCCGATCAGCAGCACGGTGGAGCCGTCCGGCCGGTCGCCCCAGCTGCGCACCCCGAGGTCCCAGTGCCCCCGCAGGGAGCGCCCGTCGGGGTAGGTGCAGACGCCGCCCGGCAGGATCACCGCCTGCGGCGGGGTGTCCGGGGCGTCGGCGCAGACGTACGGGTCGGGTCCGCGGGCGATGGCGAGGTCGCCGGCCCGCAGCAGCACGCCCTCCGCCCCGTCCGGCACGACGCGGGCCTCGCCGCGGACCACGAGCACGACGGTGAGCGGGGCGCCGTCCTCGACGCGCACGCACCAGGGCGGGTCGAAGCTGGCCCGGATCATGAAGGCGCCACGCGCGCGTGGACCGTCGAGCAGGCCTGCGAGTGCGTCCATGGCGTCAGCGTAGAGGGCGCGGAAGCCGTCGTGGACGTCCGCTTATGGGGACGAGCCGCTCGGCCATGGTCCCCTTCCCGGCCCGGCGGTTGACTCAAGGCATGACGGAGAACAGGGCACGTGCGAAGGACATGACGGTGCTGGTCACCGGGGCGTCGGGGCGTACCGGCCGCCGGGTCGCGGAGGCCGCGCGGGCCGCGGGCCTGGGGGTGCGGGCGGCGTCGCGGGCGCACGGCTTCGACTGGGACGACCGGTCGACGTGGGCCCGGGCGCTGCGGGGCGCCGACGCGGCCTATCTCGTCCACCCCGCGGACGTGGGCGCCCCGTCGGCCGCGGAGACGATCGGCGCGTTCGCCCGGGAGGCGGTGGGACTCGGGGTGCGGCGGCTGGTGCTGCTGTCCTCGCGGGGCGAGGAGCGGGCGCTGCCGACGGAGGAGGCGGTCCGGGATTCGGGGGCCGTGTGGACGGTCGTCCGGGCGGCCTGGTTCGCGCAGAACTTCAGCGAGGGGCCGCTCGTGGAGGAGCTGCGGCACGGGGGGCTGGTGTTCCCCGCGGGCGACGTGCGGGAGCCGTTCGTGGACGTGCGGGACATCGCGGAGGTGGTGGTGGCCGCGCTGACGGCGGGCGAGCGGTACGCCGGCCGGGAGATCGCCGTGTCGGGGCCGCGCCTGCTGGGGTTCGGCGAGGCGTTGGCGGAGATCGCGGCGGCGACGGGCGGTGAGCTGACGTACACACCGGTCACGGCACGCGCGTACGGTGAGCGGCTCGTGGGTTTCGGGGTGCCGCCGGCGGAGGCGGAGTTCCTCGTCGAGCTGTTCGGGAGTCTGCTGGACGGCCGCAACGCCCGGCTGTCGGACGGTGTCCGGGAGGTGCTGGGCCGCGAGCCGCGCGACTTCGCCGACTTCGCGCGGGAGGCCGCGGCGGCGGGCGTCTGGAAGACCTGACCGCGCCCGGCGCCCTGCCCACCGGGGCTGGCGGTGGGGCGGTGTCCGCCGCCCCGCACGGCTCCCGGGCGGCTCGGCAGCCCCGCCCAGCTCCCCGGGCGGCTCGGCGACTCCGCACGGGGCCCCGGCGGCTCACTCCTCGGGGGGTTTCTCGTCCCCGTTCCTGTGCGGGTGGTGGTGGGTGTTCCGCACGTGCGTCCGCAGCCGGGACGTCACGTCCTCGGGCGGCAGGAAGCGGGACCACCGCTCGGGGAACTCGGAGGGCATGTCCGGGTCGTCCGGATCCGGGCCGGCGTCGCCGTGGCGGGCCGCGGACGCGCGGGCGACGTACTCCGCGGCCTGGGCCTCGCGCAGGCGCTCGTTGGCGGCGCGGGCGGCGGCCGTGGCGGCGGCGGGCCAGACCCGGTCGATGGCGGCGTTGACGGCGGCGCCCACGAGGACCGCGAAGGCGGACACACCGATCCACAGCAGGACCGCGACGGGCGCGGCGAGCGAACCGTAGATCGTGGGGCCCTCGACCGTGTTCGTCAGGTAGATGCGGAGCAGGAAGCTGCCCAGCACCCACATGGCGAGGGCCACCAGGGCGCCCGGCACGTCCTCGATCCAGGGCGAGCGGACCGGCACGGACACGTGGTAGAGCGTCGTCAGGAAGACGATGGAGAGCACGATGACGACGGGCCAGTACAGGACCTGTACGACGGTCGTCGACCAGGACACGATCTGCACCACGGCGTCCGGGCCCGCGACCATCAGCGGCAGCGCGACCGAGCCGATCAGCAGCGCCACGATGAACAGCAGGAACGACATCACGCGGGTCGCCACGATGCCGCGGGTGCCGTCGAGGCCGTACATGACGGTGATGGTGTCGATGAAGACGTTCACCGCGCGGGAGCCCGACCACAGCGCGAACAAAAAGCCGAGGGAGATGACGTCGGGCCGGCCGCCCTTCATCACGTCGTCGAGGATCGGCTGGGCGATCTGGGTGACACCCTTGTCGGAGAGGACTGTGCGGGACGCCTCCAACAGGTTGTTCTCCAGCCCGGCGATGCTGTCGGCGCCGGTCCAGTCGTCCACGTAGCCGAGCAGTCCGATCATGCTCAGCAGCAGCGGCGGCACGGACAGCAGCGTGAAGAACGCCGCCTCCGCCGCCAGTCCCAGGATCCGGTACTCCATGCACGAGTTGACGGTGTCCTTGAGCAGCAGCCAGGCGGTCCTGCGCTTCGACACGTTCCGGTACAGCGCCTTGGCGCGGTGAAGACGGCCCGAGGGTGGCCGTTCAGGTGTTTCTTTTGCCTGGTGCACATCCTTACCGTATCCGTATGGCAGCCACCACCCACACCGTGACCAACCAGGCTCCGCCCCTGGTCGGATATGACGTCTTCGCCGCCGACCGGGCCCTCGTGGAGGGGGTCGAACGGCACCTCGACCCGGCCCTCCTCGACGAGGCGCGCGGGGAACTCTCGGGCCTCGGCCGTTCGGCCGGCGCCACGCAGGTCCTGGAGTGGGGTGCGCTGGCCAACGAGTACCCGCCCCGGCTGCGCACCCACGACCGCTACGGCAACCGCGTCGACGAGGTCGAGTTCCATCCGTCCTGGCACCGGCTCCTCGGCAAGGGCGTCTCCGCCGGTCTGACCGCGGCCTGGTCCCGTCCCGGCGGGCACGTCCGGCGCGCGGCCGGTTTCATGATCTGGACGCAGGTCGAGGCGGGCAACGGCTGCCCGCTGTCGATGACCCACGCCGCGGTGCCCGCGCTGCGCACGGACCCGGCGCTCGCCGCCGAGTGGGAGCCGCGGCTGACGTCCACCGTCTACGACCAGGGGCTGCGCCCCGCCCACGAGAAGGCCGGCGTCCTCTTCGGGATGGGGATGACGGAGAAGCAGGGCGGCAGCGACGTCCGGGCCAACACGACGGCCGCCCGGCCGCTCGCCGAGGACGGGACGTACGAGCTGACGGGCCACAAGTGGTTCTGCTCGGCGCCGATGTCGGACGGCTTCCTGGTGCTGGCGCAGGCGCCCGGCGGTCTGACCTGCTTCCTCGTGCCGCGCGTGCTGGAGGACGGCACGCGCAACGTGTTCCGCATCCAGCGGCTCAAGGACAAGCTGGGCAACCGGTCGAACGCGTCGAGCGAGGTGGAGTTCGACGGAACCTGGGCGCGCCGGGTCGGGGACGAGGGGCGCGGGGTGCGCACGATCATCGAGATGGTCGCGGCGACCCGGCTGGACTGCGTGCTGGGCTCGGCGTCGCTGATGCGGCAGGCCGTGGCGCAGGCCGTGCACCACTCGGCCCACCGCGAGGCGTTCGGCGGCGCCCTGATCGACAAGCCGCTGATGCGCAACGTCCTGGCGGACCTGGCGCTGGAGTCCGAGGCGGCGACCACGCTGGCGCTGCGGCTGGCCGCCGCCTACGACGACGGCGGGGAGCAGGAGCGGGCGTTCCTGCGGCTCGCGGTGCCGGCCGCGAAGTACTGGGTGACCAAGCGGTGTACGCCGGTTGCGGTCGAGGCGCTGGAGTGCCTGGGCGGGAACGGCTACGTCGAGGAGTCCGGGATGCCCCGGCTGCTGCGCGAGTCGCCGCTGAACTCGATCTGGGAGGGCGCGGGCAACGTGCAGGCGCTGGACGTACTGCGGGCCCTGCAGCGGGAGCCCGGCGCGCTGGACGCCTTCCTGCGCGAGGTGGGGCAGGCCCGCGGTGCCGACCACCGGCTGGACGGCGCGATCAAGAACCTGCTGACGGAGCTCGCCGACCTGGAGGGGGTCGAGGCCCGCGCCCGCCGGGTCGTGGAGCGCATCGCGCTGGTGCTCCAGGGATCGCTGCTGGTGAGGTACGCGCCGCCGGAGGTCGCCGACGCGTTCTGCGCCTCGCGGCTGGGCGGTGACTGGGGTTCGGCGTTCGGCACGCTGCCGCACAGCCTGGACCTGGCCTCGGTGGTGGAGCGGGCGCGGCCGGTGAGCTGACCGCCCCGGCCGGACGCCGGGGGCTCCTCCGGGGGTGCGGTACGAGGGGCGGGGGTGGTGCTGCGCCGACACGGCACCACCCCCGCCCCGCGGGCCCCGTTGGAGGAGCACGGGCGCCGCACGGGCGGCGCCGCTCAAGTTTCGGACACGGTACGACGGTTCGCCAGAGTTGCAGGGGGTTGCAACCGGGCGGTACTTGTGGGCGGACCGTCTCCCTCCGAGGCGGCGGGGCTGCACTATGAGAGCGGCAGCCGGCGCGGCTCCGCCTCTGGCCGAAAGAGGACTCGGAAGCCGGTTGCCGCAAGGCTCATGCAGGAGGATCCGGTGGCGCACTCGACGATGGACGTGACACGGCTCGCCGCCAGGGACGCCGCGGGGGCGGCACGGGTGCTGAGCGAGGTGCACAGCGCTGCCCTGTCGGGGCGGCGCGCGCGGGTGGCACCCCGGCCGGTCATCGAGGAGTCCTGGGAGCGGATGCTGCGCAGCGGCGTCGATCCCGACCACGACTTCCGGGCCGGGCTGCTCGGCAGGGAGGAGATCGAGCACCGGCGGCGGAACTCGCCGCTGCGGCACGTGCTGCCGGTCCTGCGCGAGGGTCTGCTCTCGGTCGCGGACACCACGCACCACATCATGGTCGTCGCGGACGCGGAGGGCCGGGTGCTGTGGCGGGAGGGCAGTCCTTCGGTGCTGCGCAAGGCCGACGGGCACGGCTTCGAGGTGGGCGCCGACTGGCGCGAGGACGTCGTCGGCACGAACGGCGTGGGCACACCGCTGGTCACCGGGCGTCCGGTGCAGGTGTTCTCCGCCGAGCACTTCGTGCGCACGCATCACTCGTGGACGTGCACCGGCGCCCCGATCACCGATCCGCGCGACGGCCGTCTGGTCGGCGCGGTCGACGTGAGCGGACCGCTGGAGACGATGCATCCGGCCACGCTCGCGCTGGTCGACGCGGTGGCCAAGCTGGCCCAGGCGCGGCTGCGGGAGCTGCACCAGAGTTCGCTGGAGCGGCTGCGGGCGGTGGCGGCGCCGATGCTGGCGCGGCTCGGCGGACGTGCCGTGGTGGTGGACCGGGACGGCTGGACCGCCGCGGTGACCGGGATGCCGTACACGAACCGGGTGGCGCTGCCCGCCTCGCTCGGCGGGGACGGCCTGAGCCGGCTGCCGGCGCTCGGCCTGTGCGTGGTGGAGTCCCTGCCGGGCGGCTGGCTGATCCGGGTGGCGGACGAGCCGGCGCCGCGGGAGGCCAGCCGGATCGTGCTGGACCTGTCGCACCCGCGCCGCAGGAGGGTGACCGTGTCGGGCGACGCGGGCTCGTGGACGCACGAGCTGAGCCCCCGTCACGCGGAGCTGCTGTACCTGCTGGCGCTGCACCCGGCCGGCCGCAGTGCCGCGGGACTGGCCGACGACATGTTCGGCGACCCGGCCCGCACGGTGACGGTCCGTGCCGAGATGTCCCGGGTCAGGCGGTACCTCGGCGCGTTCCTGGAGCACCAGCCGTATCGTTTCTCCGACGTCGCCGGGGTCGAACTCCTCCTCCCCGAGGACCCCATCGACCTGCTGCCCCACTCGACCGCTCCGGCGATCGTCGAGGCGCGCACGGCCCGGCAGCGCTGAGCCGCCGGGGCCGGTGACGGCGGCCGCGGGAGGCGCGGCCGCCGTACCCCGCGGTCAGACCCCGGGGATCTCCCGGTCCTGGAAGGCGGCCCGCACCGCGGCCGCGGCCGAGCTGCCGTACATCTTCTGCGCCGTGGCGACCGTGGTCAGCGCCGCGTCACGGAAGCCCGTGTCCGGGGCGAACCCGAACTGCGCGTTCACGATGATCCGGTCGGCCGTCCGGGCGCCGAGGGCCCTGCGGATGTCGAGGAGGGCCCGGGACCAGATCTCGCCGTCGGCGTGTACCTCGCCCACCTTGTCGCCGTACACCTTGTCGCCGTCGATGCGGCGCAGGCAGTGCGGCGCCGCGGAGGTGTACGAGACGGAGTCCCAGTCGGCGACGCAGGCGAGGTCGGCCCGGCGGGGCCAGCCGTACCGGGCGTCCGCGTGCTCGCCGACCGCCACGGCGAGGTAGTCGCCGAAGGCCTCGCCGATGGAGCCGGCCTCCTCCGAGGTACCGAAGCCGGGGACCTGGGCGTGGTGCACGGCGTGGCCGTACTCGTGCACGATCACCTCGCCGTCCTCCGCGTCGTCGACGCCGCCCTTGCCGAAGCGGATCTCGGCCTTCTTGTCGGTGAAGAAGGAGTTGTCGGCGCCCCACTGGTTGATGCGGACCGGCTGGGCGCGGTCGTTGGCGCCGGGGAGCTCGCTGCCGAAGCCGAGGCTCTGCAGGTACTCCTGGGCCTCGTTGACCCAGAAGTACGCCATCACCTGTTCGAACTGGTCGTCCTTGCGGGTGTACGAGCCGGCGTCGGCGGTCCTCGCCGAGGTGCCGGTGTCCGAACGGACGTGGGCCCAGCGGCCGGACAGGCCGCCGGACGCGTCGAGGTTGCGCAGCGCGGCCCGGGCGTAGGCGGAGGCGGGCACGGCCGACGCCGAGTCCTTGGCGTCGGCGAGCGTCTGGTCACCGGACGACTGGACCGGGTTGACCATGAAGACACGGGCCTCGGGACCTGCCGACGCCGAGGCCGGGGCCGAGGCGAGGGCCGTGACACTGGTGAGGGCCAGCGCGGCCGTGGTGGCGGCGAGCAGGCCGCGGGGTGTGCGGCGGGAGAGCCGGCGAGTCATGCACATCCTCCGGGTCAGGAGTGGGTGCGGGGGGTGGCGTAGCGCTGCGGATCTTCTCGTATTCCCCCGTCTTTGACCAGGCTCGGTGCTCTCTGCCGTAGCATCCCTTCCACGGGCCACCCCGCACGCCCCTCGCTCAATGTCTGGACCCGGAGGGGAAGTTGGCCTTCTCGGGAGGACGCATGAAGCAGCGCGGCAGGCACCGTCGAAAGAGAAGGGGCCAGGCGCTGCGCGCCACCCTGGCCGGGACCGCTCTCGCCCTGACCGCCGCGGCCACGCTGATCAGCACCTCGCAGGCCACCGACGGCGACGACCCGGGCGCGCTCACGCCGCTCACCTCGTCCGCCGAGATCGGCAAGCTCCGGCTCCACGAGAACCTGGTCTCGGAAAGCACCCTGGACACCCTCACCGCGAACATGGGCGGGAACGTCGGGGTCCACGGCGTGCTGCAGAGCGCCAACCACGCGATGCGCGGCAAGGGGGAGTGCGCGGGCACCGAGACCGGCGCCCTGCCCGTGGAGCCCGAGGCGTCCCGCGCGTACTGCTGGGACAGCGGGGACGCCACGACCCAGAAGTGGCTGCCGCAGTCCGTCACCACCTCCGGCGACGCCGACGACGACGGCAAGTGGGGCGAGGACCGCGTCATCCTGGCCGGCTGGACGCACAACGACCACAAGGCGGGCGAGCCGCCCGAGGACACCGGGCTGGCCCGGATCGCGTTCATCGACGCCAACGACCCGGACCACCTCAGGTACCGCTGGGTGCTGCTCGTCGCCCCGCTGAGCGGCGGCGCGGACTTCGGGGCCGTGCGCTCCCACCTCGGCGGCATGGTCTGGTACCAGGACAAGCTGATCGTCACCGCGAAGAACGGCGCCGACCACGACAACGCCCTGTTCGTCTTCGACATGCGCCGCATCCTGCGGGCGAGCGTCGACAGCGGCGCGATCGGCAAGGTCAGCGGCGGCTACTCGGCCAAGGGCTACCAGTACGTGCTGCCCGCCATCGGCTCGTACAACCTGACGGGCGGCGCCTGCACCGCGAGCCACGACGACGCCGTCCCGTGCTTCGCCTCCGTCTCACTGGACCGCACCTCGACCCCGGACAGCCTGGTCGCCAACGAGTGGTTCAGCTCCGGCGGCACCCAGCCGGCCCGCCTGTGGCGCTACCACTACAGCACCGCGAGCGACCGCACCGGCCTGCTGGCCACCGGCGCCGGCGGCCTGGTGGACGCCGACGAGGCCTTCGAGACCAAGGCCGTCGGGGTGCAGGGCGCGCTCTCCCACCGGGCGGACGGCGCGAGCAGAGCGGACTGGTACGTCGGCCAGGCGCCGGGCAGCCGCGGCACGCACGGCACCCTGTGGCGGCAGAACGCGAGCGGGGCCGCCGCGGCCCGCTGCACCGCCGACCGGTCGCACGCCTGCTGGGGACAGCACACGGAGTCGCTGTCGTACTGGACGGAGACCGGTGAGCTGTGGACGCTCACCGAGTGGGCGGCGAACAAGGACAACGCCTGGGAGCCGACCGCCATCCCGGAACGCGTGCTGTACGCCGTGCCCCTGTCGTCGGTGAACAACTCCCTGGACTAGCGCCCGGCGCGCGCCCGCAGCGGGTGGCGTCCGGGGTCCCGTGCCGGCATTTTGGAGGCGCGACGCGCTCCGTGGTTCCCTGGCCGGCATGAGCAACGTCACCGTGACCACCTGGTCCCTGGAGCAGACGGCCGCCGCCGACCTGCTGCCCGCGCCCGCGCCCGGCGCCGACGTGAGCGTCGTCCGCTCCGAGGTGCCCTCCCCCGAGTTCAGCCGCTTCCTGTACGCCTCCGTCGGCGGGGACATCCGCTGGACCGACCGGCTCGGCTGGACGTACGCGCGGTGGCGGGAGTTCCTGGACCGGCCGGGCGTCGAGACCTGGGTCGCCTACGACCGGGGGACGCCCGCGGGCTACGTGGAACTGGACCCGCAGGACGACGGAGCCGTGGAGATCGCCTACTTCGGGCTCATCCCCGCCTTCCGGGGCCGCCGGATCGGCGGGCACCTGCTCTCGTACGGGACCGCGCGCGCCTGGGACCTGGCGCGGCGCTGGCCGGGCCGCGCCGAGACCCGGCGGGTCTGGCTGCACACCTGCAGCAAGGACGGCGAGCACGCCATGGACAACTACCTCAAGCGCGGGTTCTCGCTCTTCGACACCAAGGTGGAGGAGGAGCCGGAGGTGCCCGCGCCCGGCCCCTGGCCCGGAGCGCGGGTGCGGTGACCTGCCGGAACCGCGGGCCGCTGGTCCCCGTCGCGGAGGTCCGGCGGCCCCGGATGTGATCGACGACACCCTTGTCTCGCCATTCGGGACTAGGGTGTCCACATGATGGATGATGGTGGACTCCCCCGAGACCCCCGTGACACGCTTCCGTCATGTCTGGAACTGGGATTGCCTTGGTGAGTCGGCGACACGTCGATCTCTGCCGCATGTCCAGCGCCATCTGTCCGGCGAGCTGATCAGCCCAGCGCTGCCGAGATCTCCCCTTGTGTGACCTTTGCGCAATGACGCGCCCATACTCCGGTATGTGCCCATATGTGCAGGTCAGAGCCGCTCTCCTGCCTGTCCCGTAGTCCCGAAGGACGTATCAGCCATGGCCGCCACCCCGCAGAATCCCGCCGCGCCCCGCCGCAAGGTGAGCCGTCACCGCGGCGAGGGTCAGTGGGCCGTGGGTCACTTCACCCCGCTCAACGGCAACGAACAGTTCAAGAAGGACGACGACGGTCTCAATGTGCGGACACGCATTGAGACGATCTACTCCAAGCGCGGCTTCGACTCGATCGACCCCAACGACCTGCGCGGGCGGATGCGCTGGTGGGGCCTCTACACCCAGCGCAAGCCCGGGATCGACGGCGGCAAGACCGCGATCCTGGAGCCCGAGGAGCTGGACGACAAGTACTTCATGCTGCGCGTGCGCATCGACGGCGGCCGGCTGACCACCGCTCAGCTCAGGGTCATCGGCGAGGTCTCGCAGGAGTTCGCGCGCGGCACCGCCGACATCACCGACCGGCAGAACATCCAGCTCCACTGGGTCCGCATCGAGGACGTGCCCGAGATCTGGAACCGCCTGGAGGCCGTCGGGCTCTCGACCACCGAGGCCTGCGGTGACACGCCCCGCACGATCCTCGGCTCGCCGGTCGCCGGCATCGCGGAGGACGAGATCATCGACGGCACCCCGGCCGTCGAGGAGATCCACCGGCGCTTCATCGGCGACAAGGCGTTCTCCAACCTGCCGCGCAAGTTCAAGACCGCGATCTCCGGCTCGCCGCTGCTGGACGTGGCCCACGAGATCAACGACGTCGCGTTCGTCGGCGTGGACCACCCCGAGCACGGCCCCGGCTTCGACCTCTGGGTCGGCGGCGGCCTCTCCACCAACCCCAAGATCGGCCAGCGCCTCGGCGCCTGGGTCCCGCTGGACGAGGTCGCGGACGCCTGGGAGGGCGTCATCTCGATCTTCCGCGACTACGGCTACCGGCGGCTGCGCAACCGCGCCCGGCTGAAGTTCCTGGTCGCCGACTGGGGCGTCGAGAAGTTCCGCCAGGTCCTGGAGGACGAGTACCTGAAGCGCAAGCTCGTCGACGGCCCGGCGCCCGCCGAGCCGCTCGCCCGCTGGCGCGACCACATCGGCGTGCACCGGCAGCAGGACGGCCGCCACTACGTCGGCTTCGCGCCGCGGGTCGGCCGCGTGGACGGCGCCACCCTCACGAAGATCGCCGAACTGGCCGAGGCACACGGCTCGGGCCGCCTGCGCACCACCGTCGAGCAGAAGATGATCGTGCTCGACGTCGAGCAGGACCAGGTCGACTCGCTCACAGCGGGCCTGGAGGCGCTCGACCTGACCGTGCGGCCCTCCGCGTTCCGGCGCGGCACGATGGCCTGCACCGGCATCGAGTACTGCAAGCTCGCCATCGTCGAGACGAAGGCGCGGGGAGCCGCCCTGATCGACGAACTGGAGCGCCGCATCCCCGAGTTCGACGAGCCGATCACCATCAACCTCAACGGCTGCCCGAACGCCTGCGCCCGCATCCAGGTCGCGGACATCGGTCTCAAGGGCCAGCTGGTCCTCGACGAGAACGGCGAGCAGGTCGAGGGCTACCAGGTGCACCTCGGCGGCGCGCTCGGCCTGGAGGCCGGGTTCGGCCGCAAGGTCCGCGGCCTGAAGGTCACCTCCGACGAACTGCCCGACTACGTCGAGCGGGTCCTCACGCGCTACCAGGCGGAGCGCGAGGACGGCGAGCGGTTCGCCGTCTGGGCGGCGCGCGCCTCCGAGGAGGCCCTGTCGTGAACCGGGCCGGCGACCACCGGGGGGACGGCGCATGAGTGAGCGTGCCGCGCCCTTCTACTGCCCCTACTGCGGCGACGAGGACCTGCGGCCCGGGGAACAGGGCCACGGGGCCTGGGAATGCGGGGCCTGCAATCGAGCCTTCCAGCTGAAGTTCCTCGGGCTGCTGTCCCGGGGCTTCCAGCACAACGACGGTGGAGGGGACGGGACATGACGACGCTTCAGGACGGACGCACGGCCGAGGACCTCAAGAGCCTCGCCGAGCGGGCGGGACGCGACCTGGAGGACGCGTCCGCGCTGGACATCCTCCGGTGGGCCGCGGACACCTTCGGCACGCGGTTCTGCGTGACCTCCTCCATGGAGGACGCCGTGGTGGCGCACCTCGCGTCCCGCGCCCGCCCCGGGGTCGACGTCGTCTTCCTCGACACCGGCTACCACTTCCCCGAGACCATCGGCACCCGGGACGCGGTCGAGGCCGTGATGGACGTCAACGTCATCACGCTCACCCCGCGCCGGACGGTCGCCGAACAGGACGCCGAGCACGGTCCGCGGCTGCACGACCGCGACCCGGACCTGTGCTGCGCGCTGCGCAAGGTGCAGCCGCTGGAGCAGGGGCTGACGGGGTACGACGCGTGGGCGACGGGCCTGCGCCGCGACGAGTCCCCGACCCGGGCGAACACCCCGGTCGTCGGCTGGGACGAGAAGCGCCGCAAGGTCAAGGTGTCGCCGATCGCCCGCTGGACGCAGGACGACGTGGAGGCCTATGTCGCCGAGCACGGAGTCCTCACCAACCCCCTGCTGACGGACGGCTACCCGTCCGTGGGCTGCGCGCCCTGCACCCGCCGGGTGCTGGAGGGCGAGGACGCGCGCGCCGGCCGCTGGGCGGGCCGCAACAAGACCGAGTGCGGGCTGCACGGATGACGACGGCCACGCCCGACTCCCGGGAAACGCAGGAGAAGCAAGTGACGACCGGAGCCACCGTCTGGCTCACGGGTCTGCCGAGTGCCGGCAAGACCACCATCGCGAACGAGCTGGCCGGACGCCTGCGCGCGGAGGGACACCGCGTGGAGGTCCTCGACGGCGACGAGATCCGCGAGTTCCTCTCGTCGGGCCTCGGCTTCTCGCGCGAGGACCGTGACACGAACGTGCAGCGCATCGGCTTCCTCGCCGACCTGCTCGCGCGCAACGGCGTCAAGGCGCTGGTGCCGGTGATCGCGCCGTTCGCCGACAGCCGCGAGGCGGTGCGCAAGCGCCATCGGGCGAGCGGCGCCGCGTACCTGGAGGTGCACGTGGCGACTCCGGTCGAGGTGTGCTCCGTACGCGACGTGAAGGGGCTGTACGCCAAGCAGGCGGCCGGGGAGATATCCGGGCTCACCGGGGTCGACGACCCCTACGAGGAGCCCGCCTCGCCCGACCTGCGCATCGAGTCCCACACCCAGACCGTGCAGGAGTCCGCGGCCGCGCTGTACTCGCTGCTCACCGAAAGGGGTCTCGCATGACGACCGCAGCCACTGTCTCCGAGGAGACGGACAGCCCGTACGCGCTGTCGCACCTGGACGCGCTGGAGTCCGAGGCCGTCCACATCTTCCGCGAGGTGGCGGGCGAGTTCGAGCGGCCGGTGATCCTCTTCTCCGGCGGCAAGGACTCCATCGTCATGCTGCACCTGGCGCTGAAGGCCTTCGCCCCCGCGCCCGTGCCGTTCTCCCTGCTGCACGTGGACACCGGGCACAACTTCCCCGAGGTGCTGGACTACCGCGACCGCACGGTGGCCCGCCACGGCCTGCGCCTGCACGTCGCCTCGGTGCAGGACTACATCGACCGCGGTGTGCTGCGCGAGCGCCCCGACGGCACGCGCAACCCGCTGCAGACCGTCCCCCTCACCGAGAAGATCCAGGCCGAGCGCTTCGACGCCGTCTTCGGCGGCGGACGCCGCGACGAGGAGAAGGCCCGCGCCAAGGAGCGCGTCTTCTCCCTGCGCGACGAGTTCTCCCAGTGGGACCCGAGGCGCCAGCGCCCCGAACTGTGGCAGCTCTACAACGGCCGCCACGCGCCCGGCGAGCACGTCCGCGTCTTCCCCCTCAGCAACTGGACCGAGCTGGACGTCTGGCAGTACATCGCCCGCGAGGGCATCGAACTGCCCGGGATCTACTTCGCCCACGAGCGCGAGGTGTTCCAGCGGGCCGGCATGTGGCTGACCCCCGGCGAGTGGGGCGGCCCGAAGGAGAGCGAGACGGTCGAGAAGCGCCTCGTGCGCTACCGCACCGTCGGCGACATGTCCTGCACCGGCGCCGTCGACTCCGACGCCACCACGCTGGACGCCGTCATCGCCGAGATCGCCGCCTCCCGGCTCACCGAACGCGGCGCCACCCGAGCCGACGACAAGATGTCCGAGGCCGCCATGGAAGACCGCAAGCGCGAGGGGTACTTCTAGAGATGTCCAGCACCACCGAGCCCGCCCAGCCGCTGTCGGTCGAGCAGTTGTCGGCGACGACCCTGCTGCGCTTCGCCACCGCCGGTTCCGTCGACGACGGCAAGTCCACCCTGGTCGGGCGCCTCCTGCACGACTCCAAGTCGGTCCTCACCGACCAGCTCGAAGCCGTCGAGCGGGTCTCCGCGAGCCGCGGCCAGGACACCCCCGACCTCGCCCTGCTCACCGACGGCCTGCGCGCCGAGCGCGAACAGGGCATCACCATCGACGTCGCCTACCGGTACTTCGCCACGGCCCGCCGCCGGTTCATCCTCGCGGACACCCCGGGCCACGTGCAGTACACCCGCAACATGGTCACCGGCGCGTCCACCGCCGACCTCGCCGTCGTCCTCGTCGACGCCCGCAACGGCGTCATCGAGCAGACCCGCCGGCACGCCGCCGTCGCCGCCCTGCTGCGCGTGCCGCACGTGGTCCTCGCCGTGAACAAGATGGACCTGGTCGCGTACCAGGAGTCCGTCTTCGCCGCGATCGCCGAGGAGTTCACGGCGTACGCGTCCGAGCTGGGCGTCCCGGAGATCACCGCGATCCCGATCTCGGCGCTCGCCGGCGACAACGTGGTGGAGCCGTCGGCGAACATGGACTGGTACGGCGGCCCCACGGTCCTGGAGCACCTGGAGACCGTGCCGGTCAGCCACGACCTGGCCCACTGCCACGCCCGGCTGCCCGTGCAGTACGTGATCCGGCCGCAGACCGCCGAGCACCCCGACTACCGGGGCTACGCGGGGCAGATCGCGGCCGGCACCTTCCGGGTCGGCGAGAGCGTGACCGTGCTGCCGTCGGGCCGCACGACGCGGCTCGCCGGGATCGACGTCCTCGGCACGCCCGCCGACGTCGCCTGGACCCCGCAGTCGGTGACCCTGCTGCTGGAGGACGACATCGACGTCTCGCGCGGCGACCTGATCGTGCCGAGCAAGGACGCGCCGCCGACCACCCAGGACGTCGAGGCGACCGTCTGCCACGTCGCCGACGAACCGCTCACCGTCGGCCACCGCGTGCTGCTCAAGCACGGCACCCGCACGGTCAAGGCGATCGTCAAGGACATCCCGTCCCGGCTGACGCTGGACGACCTCTCGCTGCACCCGCACCCGGGCCGGCTGGTCGCCAACGACATCGGCCGCGTCAAGATCCGTACCGCGGAGCCGCTGCCGCTGGACTCGTACGCCGACTCCCGCCGCACCGGCTCGTTCATCCTGATCGACCCCGCCGACGGCACGACCCTCACCGCGGGCATGGTCGGCGAGTCCTTCGCCGCGCCCGAGCCGGTCAGGGACGAGACGGACGACGACGGGTGGGACTTCTGACATGACGTCCACCGACTTCTTCTCCACGTTCGCGAAGGAGGGCGGCCGCGTCGGCAGCGGCGCCCTCGGCAGCGGGCAGGGCGGGGTCGCGCGATGTGCGCGATGACGTACGCGCACTGCCTGCGCGCCCCGTCCCCCCACCTGCCGTCCCAGCAGAGACGAAGACCTGCCGACCTCCCGGCCACGACCTGAGACCGTGACCGCCGGGCCAACGAGAGGAACACCTCCCGTGCCTGCCAACCGCTCCACCGTCCTGCGACGCACCTTCGCGGCCGTCGCCGCGCTTCCCCTTCTCACCCTGGCCGCCTGCGGTTACGGCTCGGACTCCGAGAAGAACGACGACACGGCGAAGGTCGCCGCCGGCGCCGAGAAGATCGACGGTCTCGACACCGTCAAGATCGGCTACTTCGGCAACCTCACCCACGCCACCGCGCTGGTGGGCCGCCAGCAGGGCCTCTTCCAGAAGGAACTGGGCGCCACGAAGGCGGAGTACGCCACCTTCAACGCGGGCCCGTCCGAGATCGAGGCGCTGAACTCGGGCTCGATCGACATCGGCTGGATCGGTCCCTCCCCGGCGATCAACGGCTTCACCAAGTCCGACGGCAAGAGCCTGCGCATCATCGGCGGTTCGGCCTCCGGCGGCGTGAAGCTCGTGGTGAACCCCAAGAAGATCAAGTCCCTGAAGGACGTCGAGGGCAAGAAGATCGCCACCCCGCAGCTCGGCAACACCCAGGACGTGGCGTTCCTCAACTGGGCCGCGGAGCAGGGCTGGAAGGTCGACGCGGAGAGCGGCAAGGGCGACGTCTCCGTGATCCGCACGGACAACAAGATCACTCCGGACGCCTACAAGTCCGGCTCCATCGACGGCGCCTGGGTGCCGGAGCCGACCGCGTCCAAGCTGGTCGCCGAGGGCGGCAAGGTGCTGCTCGACGAGGCCGACCTGTGGCCCGGCAAGAAGTTCGTGATCACGAACATCATCGTGTCGCAGAAGTTCCTCAAGGAGCACCCGAAGGTGGTCGAGGCCGTCCTGGCGGGCGCGGTGAAGACCAACAAGTGGATCGGCGCCAACCCGGACGAGGCGAAGAAGGCGGCGAACGCCCGGCTCAAGGAGGACTCCGGCAAGGAGCTCCCGGCCGACATCCTCGACCCGGCGTGGAAGTCCATCCAGATCACCAACGACCCGCTGGCGTCCACCCTGGAGACGGAGGCGGCCCACGCGGTCAAGGCCGGTCTGCTGGAGGCGCCCGACCTCAAGGGCATCTACGACCTCACTCTGCTGAACAAGGTCCTGAAGGCCGAGGGCGAGAGCACCGTCGACGACGCCGGTCTCGGCGTCAAGTAGTCCGCATCCGACACTGATCAGTTCCCAGGAGGTGACGACCATGGCAACCGCTCTCGTCAAGGCAGCCGACACCGGTACGTCGGTGGAGCAGGCCGTGCGGATCGAGCACGTCTCGAAGTCCTTCGCCGGGCCCGCCGGACAGCAGCTCGTCCTCGACGACATCTCGCTCGATGTCGCACCGGGCGAGTTCGTCACCCTCCTGGGGGCCTCGGGCTGCGGCAAGTCCACACTGCTCAACCTGGTGGCGGGGCTCGACGCCCCGTCCGCCGGCAGCATCACCACGGCGGGGCGGCCCGCCCTGATGTTCCAGGAGCACGCGCTGTTCCCGTGGCTGACCGCCGGCAAGAACATCGAACTCGCCCTGAAACTCCGGGGCATCGCGAAGGCCGACCGCCGCGGCAGGGCGGAGGAGCTGCTGGAGCTCGTCCGGCTGAAGGGCGCGTACGGCAAGCGGGTGCACGAGCTGTCGGGCGGCATGCGGCAGCGGGTCGCGCTGGCCCGCGCGCTCGCCCAGGACAGCCCGCTGCTGCTGATGGACGAGCCGTTCGCCGCGCTCGACGCCATCACGCGGGACGTGCTGCACGACGAACTGACCCGCATCTGGAGCGAGACGAACGTCTCGGTGCTGTTCGTGACCCACAACGTGCGCGAGGCCGTCCGGCTCGCCGAGCGGGTCGTCCTGCTGTCCTCCCGCCCGGGGCGCGTCGCGCACGAGTGGACGGTCGGCATTCCGCAGCCGCGCCGCATCGAGGACTCCGCCGTGGCGGAACTGTCCGTCGAGATCACCGAACAACTGCGTGGGGAGATCCGCCGCCATGGCCAGCACTGAGACCAAGGCCGGCCCGGACGCCGGGAACCACGGCGACCTGGCCGGACTGGAAGCGGGCCTCGACGCACTGGAGACGGTCCAGACCGGGCGTACGCCCCTGCGCCAGACCCTCGTGCAGAAGGTGCTGCCGCCGCTCGTCGCCATCGCGCTGGTGCTGGTGGTGTGGCAGGCGCTGATCTCGTTCAAGGTGGTCGACGACCCCACCAAGCTGCCCTCGCCCGGCGACGTGTGGGCCGAGGTCGAGGACGCCTGGCTCGAGGGCAAGCTGCTCGGCTACATCTGGACGAGCGTCTCGCGCGGCCTGCTCGGCTTCCTGATGGCGCTGGCCATCGGCACCCCGCTGGGCCTGCTGGTGGCACGCGTGCGGTTCGTGCGCGCGGCCATCGGCCCGGTCCTGTCGGGCCTGCAGTCGCTGCCGTCGGTGGCCTGGGTGCCGCCCGCGGTGATCTGGCTGGGCCTGGAGCCGTCGATGATGTACGCGGTGATCCTGCTCGGTGCCGTCCCCTCCATCGCCAACGGCCTGGTGTCGGGCGTCGACCAGGTGCCCCCGCTGTATCTGCGGGCGGGCCGGACACTGGGCGCCAAGGGCCTGCTGCACACCTGGCACATCGTCATGCCGGCGGCGCTGCCCGGCTACCTGGCGGGCCTGAAGCAGGGCTGGGCGTTCTCCTGGCGCTCGCTGATGGCCGCGGAGATCATCGCGTCCTCGCCCGAACTGGGCGTGGGCCTCGGCCAGTTGCTGGAGAACGGCCGCACGGTCAGCTCCATGTCCATGGTCTTCCTCGCCATCCTCCTCATCCTGATCGTCGGTATCGCCATCGACCTGCTGATCTTCAGCCCGCTGGAGCGGTGGGTGCTGCGCAGCCGCGGTCTCCTCGTGAAGAGCTGATTCCCCATGCCCGTAGCCGCCCGCCCCGTCCTGCTGGTCGTCGCCCACGGCAGCCGTGATCCGCGGCATGCCGCGACGGTGCACGCCCTGGTACGGCGGCTGCGGGCGGCGCGGCCGGGTCTGCGGGTGGAGACGGGCTTCCTCGACTTCACCCTGCCGTCCGTGCAGGGGGTGCTGGAGTCCCTGGCGGCGGAGGGCGTACGGGACGTGGTGGCGCTGCCGCTGCTGCTGACCCGCGCCTTCCACGCGAAGGCGGACATCCCGGCGGTGCTGCGGGACGCGCCCGCGCGGCTGCGCGTCCGGCAGGCCGAGGTGCTCGGCCCGTCGCCCCTGCTGACGGCGGCGCTCGAACGCCGGCTGTACGAGGCGGGCCTCGGGCCCGCCGACAAGTCCTCGACCGGGGTCGTACTGGCCTCGGCGGGGTCCACCGACCCGGAGGCGATCGCAGTGATCGCTGACATCGCGCGGGAGTGGCGGCGCACCGGTTGGTGCGCTGTGCGGCCTGCGTTCGCCTCCGCGGCCCTTCCGCGCACGCAGGACGCCGTGCGCGAACTGCGTGCGCTCGGGTGCGAGCGGGTCGCGGTGGCGCCGTACGTCCTCGCCCCCGGCTTCCTGCCCGACCGCATCGCGCGGGGCGCCGCCGAGGCGGACGTCCTGGCCGAGGTCCTGGGCACGGCGCCGGAGGTCGTGCGGGTCCTGCTGGACCGGTACGACGAGGCACGGCGCCCCGCCCTGGCAGCGCTCGGCGCGTAGCCGCGACGACACGCGACGCCCGGGAATCCGGCCCGCGCCGCCGGCCTCGGGCGCACCCGCGCGAGGCGCGCAGACCCGGCGTCCCACACCTCTCCACGGCGAGGCTCGCCCGCCCGGCCGCGCGCACCCCTCCACCGCGCGGCGCGCCAGTCCGCCCTCGCACGCCTCTCCCCCGGCGCGCGCCGGTCCCGCCCTCGCACCTCCCTCCCCCGCGAGGCGCGTCCGCCTGGCGTCGTGTTCCTCAGTGGTCGGCCGCGCCCTGGCGCGGGTCCCGGCCGCTCGCGGCCAGCGCGCGGTCGAAGACGGGTGCGTCGTCGGGAACGGCGACCGGGTCGGCGAAGCCGTCGTAGCGGCGGTACAGCTCACCGTGCTTCTCGACCACGTCCAGCACGAGCCGGGCGGCGCCCTCCGAGACGCGGAACTCCTGGCCCGTGGAGACGGCGACGTCCCAGCCGTGGACCGCCATCTCCTTCACGATCATCTCCGCCACGTCGGCGGCCGGGATCGCCGCGGTGCCGAGGTCCACCTCTCCCTCCCACACCGCGGGGTCGTCCCAGGCGGCGACGGCGCGGTCGAGCTGCGCGGCGTACGCCTCGGCCCAGTCCGGGTCCGCCGTGAAGTCGCGGCCGGTCAGCTCGTCGGGGAGCGGCTCGCGCAACGCCCGGTGCTCCAGCCCGTGCGAGGTGTAGAGCACCCAGTGGTTCACCAGGGCGCGGACGTCCCAGCCGGCGCAGTGCGTGGGCCGGTCCAGCCGCGCGGTCGCGGCGTCCCGGGCCACCCGGGCGGCCTCGGTGGCGCACTCCCTCATGTACGGATGCACGTTCTTGTATGCGTCGCTCATGCGCCCCACGCTAGGAGCCGCGCCCGTGCCCCTTCTTGAAGAAACGCGACAGCCTCGGACGCCCTGCGGGGAGGGCTACGCGGTTCGGGGCCGCCGGCCCTGGACCTTGCCCCTGGGGCAGGCCCGATGGTCCCGGCATGGATCCCTATCTGACGCAGAGCGTCTACAGCGACCCCGGCGCACTCGACCTCGGAGCGCTTCCCCGTGAACCGGCCCAGCTCGCGAGGCTCGTACGGAATGTGATGATCCATCGGGGCGAGGGCGAACTGTTCGGCCATGCCGTGGACGGGCGGTGGCTGCGCGAGGACGCGGAGTCGCGCCGGGTGACGACCGTGCTGCGCCTCCTGCGGGAGCGCTCGGACCTGCCGCTCACCGAACGGCGGGAGCCGGCCGAGCGGTTCGTCGGGACCTGCCGTGACTTCTCGCTGCTGCTGTGCTCGCTGCTCCGGGCGACCGGGACCCCGGCTCGCCCCCGCTGCGGCTTCGCCGACTACTTCGTCGCCGACTGGTACGAGGACCACTGGGTCACCGAGTTCCGTCTGCCGGGCGTCGGTTGGCAGCTGATGGACGCGCAGATCGCGTACGGCCCCTACGACGTGTCCTTCGACCCGCTGGACGTCCCGCGGGACCGGTTCCTCGTGGCCGGGCGGGCCTGGCGGGAGTGCCGGGCCGGCCGGGCGGATCCCCGCTCCTTCGGCCTCAGCTGGGACGAGGGCCTCAGGGGTCTGTGGTTCGTCCGCGGCAACGTGCTCCGCGACCTGGCGGCGCTCAACGGCGTCGAGGTGCTGCCCTGGGACTGCTGGGGCCCGGAGATCGTCGACGACACGGGCCTCACGGACGGCGAACTCGCGTCGGTCGACCGCGTCGCCGCCGCCCGGACCGACGAGGAGGCGCGACGGCTGTACCGGGACCCGCGCCTCGCCGTCCCGGACGAGGTCGTCTCGTACACCTCCTACAGCGGGGTACGGAAGGTCAGGCTGCCCGGCCCCTGAAGGCGGCCTCGGCACGCGGAGCGGTCACGCGCGGGTGAGTTCCTCCAGCTTGACGACCGTGTTCCAGTTGCGGGTGGTGGCCGTGAGGCCCTTCAGGAGGCGGGGCTTCGACAGGGCCTCCCCCAGCTTCGAGCGGCCGAGGCCGTCGGGCGCGTACAGGTACAGGGCGCGGTCGCCGAGGCGGAACTCCTCGGGCAGGAAGGCCCCCGGGTCGACGGCGGCGAAACGCTCGGCGTCGACGGGCTCGGAGAAGTACGTGACGTGCAGTTGCCTGGACTCCAGTTCGGCGGCGGGGAACGGGCAGGCGTCGCGTACCGCCGCGAGGTAGGCGTGGTCGCGCACCAGCACCCCGACGGGGAACCCGAAGTGCTCCTCGACCGCTTGCGCCAGCTCGGCGGCGAGGGACCGCTCGTCGCCGTGGTCGCTGCCGAACACGGCGTTGCCGCTCTGCAGGTAGGTGGCGACCCCGGCGTACCCGAGCCCCTGCATCAGGGTGCGCAGCTCGGCCATCGGCACCTTCTTGCTGCCGCCCACGTTGATCCCGCGCAGCAGCGCCGCATACATCGTCATCCGCACACCTTAGAGCGGCCGCCGGCGGGCACGGGGGTGACGTGGCGGCCGGCCCCGGAGCGGCCACCGGCAGGCCGCCCCGGGCTCCCGCGGGGCGCACCCTGATCCACATCCCCGACAACTCCCTTTACGTGTAAGGGGCTTACATCATCCCCAGTGGGGAGGGACCGGGGGCCGGGGGGAGGAGCCGGGCCGGGGGCGGGTCACCGGCAAGCACGACGAGACGCTCTTATCCGCCCCATACCTTCGTAGTGCGAGGTGACGGCAGGGGGTTGTCACCACGGACGAGGGGGCAAGCCCGTCATGGGGAACGGAGACACGAGAGTGCGGGGCATCGCCGCCAGAGCGGGCGGCTGGAGCGCCCGGCACCGATGGGCGGCCGTCGGGATCTGGGTGCTGTTCGTGGTCCTGGCGATGGGGCTCGGCTCGGCCGCGGGCCGCGTCGACGTCAAGGACAGCGAGCAGCTCAAGGGCGAGACCAGCACCGCCGCGCACATCATCGAGGACGCGGGCATCGAGGAGCCGGCCGGCGAGACCGTCCTGGTCCAGGCGAAGGACGCGGGCACCAAGGCGACCGACGCCGGGTTCCGCAGCGCCGTCGCCGCCGTCGTCGAGGCGGTCGAGGCGACGGGCAGGGTCTCCGACGTGACCTCGCCGTACGAGACGAAGACCATCTCCAAGGACGGGCGCAGCGCGCTCGTGCAGTTCGACGTCCGGGGCGACTCGGACACGGCGGGCGAGCGCATCGAGCCGGTGCTGAAGGCCGTCGAGGGGGTGCAGAAGGACCACGAGGAGCTGCTGATCGAGGAGATCGGCGGCGCCAGCATGATGAAGACGTTCGACGACGCGTTCGGCGACGACTTCAAGAAGGCCGAGCTGTCCGCCGTGCCCGTGGCGCTCGGCATCCTGCTCATCGCGTTCGGCGCGCTGGTCGCCGCGCTGCTGCCGGTGGCGCTCGCGGTGACCGCGATCATGGCGACGATGGGCCTGATGGGCATCGTCAGCCATGTGATGCCGATGAGCGACACCGCCAACTCCGTGATGCTGCTCGTGGGACTCGCGGTCGGTGTCGACTACTGCCTGTTCTACCTGCGGCGCGAACGCGAGGAGCGCGAGGCGGGCCGGGACCCGCAGACCGCGCTGCGGATCGCCGCCGCGACCAGCGGCCGGGCCATCATCGTCTCGGGTGTCACGGTGTGCGTCGCCATGGCGGGCATGCTCTTCACGGGGCTGGCCGAGTTCGAGGCGATGGGCCTGGCCTCGCTGATGGTCGTGGCGGTCGCCATGGTCGGTTCCGTGACGGTGCTGCCCGCGCTGCTCTCGCTCCTCGGTGAGCGGGTGGAGAAGGGCCGTTTGCCGTTCCTGCACCGGGACAAGCGGCGCAGGAAGAACGAGGAGGCGCCGGCGCGTGCGGGCCGGGGCGAGAGCCGCTTCTGGAGTGCCGTGCTGCGGGGCGTGCTCGCCAAGCCGGGCATCTCCCTCGTCGTCGCGGCGGGCGCGCTGCTGGCCATCGCCGCACCGGCGCTCGGCATGAAGACCGAACAGCTCACGCTGGACAAGGAGTTCGGGGACTCGCTGCCCATCGTGGCGACGTACAACCGGGTCAACGAGGCGTTCCCCGGCGGCACGGAGCCCGCCGAGGTGATCGTCAAGGCGCGGGACATCAACTCCCCCGAGGTCAAGTCCGCGCTGGCCGACTTCCGCAGCCGGGCGATCAGTTCGGGTGCCACCCGCGGCCCGGTCGACATCAAGGTGCACGACGCGCAGAACGTCGCCTTCGTCTACGTCCCGCTGGTCGGCGGTTCCGACCAGGAGAAGGCGGGCCGGAGCCTGGACCTGCTGCGCGACGAGGTGCGGCCCGCCACGCTGGGCAGGGTGGACGGCGTCGAGGCGCCGATCACCGGACAGGTCGCCGGCTCGCGGGACTTCAACGACCAGCTCGTCGGCTCGGTGGTCCCGGTGTTCGCGTTCGTGGTGGTGTTCGCCTTCCTGCTGATGCTCCTGTCGTTCCGCTCGCTGACCGTCGCCATCACCTCGATCGTCCTCAACCTGCTGTCCGTGGGCGCCGCCTACGGCATCCTGGTCGGGGTCTTCCAGCACGGCTGGGGCGCCTCGCTGGTCGGCGCGGAGGGCGTGGGCGCCATCATCACCTGGCTGCCGCTGTTCCTCTTCGTGATCCTGTTCGGACTCTCCATGGACTACCACGTGTTCGTCGTCTCGCGGATCCGCGAGGCGCGGCTGCGAGGGCTGGAGACCAAGGAGGCCATCCGGCACGGTGTGGTCACCACCGCCGGTGTCGTCACCAGCGCCGCCGTCATCATGGTCGCCGTCTTCGCGATCTTCGGCACGCTGTCCATGCAGTCGATGAAGCAGATGGGCGTGGGTCTGGCCGCCGCCGTCCTGATCGACGCGACGATCATCCGCGGGGTGCTGCTCCCGGCGGTGATGGCCCTGCTCGGGGAGCGCAACTGGTACTTCCCGAAGTGGCTGCACCGTCTGCCCGACCTCACGCACGACGAGGCCCCGGAGCAGGTCTCCGGGCCGCCGCAGCCGCCGGCGGTCGAGGGCGAGCGGGTCGGCGTCTGACCGCTCACCGATGAGGACGTACGTGGCCGGGGCGCACGCGCCCCGGCCACGTCGTCGTGCGGTCAGGCCGCCGCCGCGACGTCCTCGCGCTCGAAGGAGTCGATGGTGCGGGTGAAGTCGCGGGTCGACAACAACAGCTTGTAGATGATGGCGAGTTCGAAGACCAGGAGCAGCGCCCCGGAGACGATCGTCGCCTCGATCACGGAGTCGAGGAGCGGTCCGAGGATGAACACGCCCATCTGGAACTCGATGCCGCTGATCAGGTGGGTCCGGATGCGGTGGCGCAGCAGGAAGGAACGGGCCCGCAGATACGACGGGAAGCGGTGCCGGAACTCCTGGTGCAGGTCGATGACCCGGGACGGCGGCAGCGCGGGGTCGTCGCCGGTGCCGTCCCCGGCAGCCGTCTCACCGCCGCTCGCGCCCACGGCCGTCACGTCACCCACGGGGGCCGGGCCGCCGGCGACGGCCGGGTCGGCGGTGGTCGGGCCGCCCGCGGACGCCGACGCCGCGCGGAGGTCCTGCTCGATGTCGGCCTCGGGGTTGTCGCGGAGCAGATCCTCCATGAAGGCCAGCTCGGCCTGGTTCTCCGCGCGGCGCGCCGCCCGCAGGCGGGCCTTGATCTGCTTGCGCATCGTGTGCCGGATCTTGAAGATCTCCAGCGAGTTGATGTAACGCAACGTGTCCAGGCCGACGACCGCGAGCGCCAGCCAGATGTAGACGGTCTCGCCGGTGCGCTGGTACTGGCCCGCCATCAGCGCCACCGCGCACACCATCACGCGGATGCGGTCGAAGACGAAGTCCAGCCACGCGCCGAAGACCGAGCCCTGGCCGGTGAGCCGGGCGACCTTGCCGTCCATGCAGTCGAGGATGAAGCTCAGGTGGTAGAGGAAGGCGCCGGCCACGAGCCAGCGCCAGTCGCCGAGGGCGAAGAACACGGACGACGCGAGACCCAGCAGGAAGGCGCCCCAGGTGATCTGGTTGGGCGTGATCCGGGTGCGCAGCGCGACCTGTCTCACCAGAGGCGTGGCGACCGGGTCGACGAGCAGCACGGTCCACCACGCGTCGCGCTTCTTCTCCGTGATGCGTCGGACCTCGGGCAGGGGCGGTATGTCTCGTCGTGGGGATCGCATGGGTCAACTTCCTGGCGTTCGACTGGAATTCATCTCACGCTAGGTAGCCGTTGTCCCAAGGAACAAGATCCCGCCCGTGCAACCTTCCCAGGGGGGTAACGGTCTCCCTTTCCGGACAAGTCCGTGACTTCTCCAGGCAGTACCCGCGTTATCCGAGCGTTATCGAATGACCTGTCCGTTATCCAACGTGCGCCAGGACTTCACCGTTGCCGTGCAACCGTGACGCACGGGGTGGACGAGGTGCCTGGACGGTGACGTTCCGGCCCATACGGGGCGCTTACACGGGACAAAGCGGTGCGCTCGATCCGTCTTCCAGCCCGGAAAAAAACATGCCGCTCCGAGGGGCCGGCTTCTCTCGTGCGGCCGGTCGTGTGCGGGGACCGCTGCGGTGGCCTCACGTCCCCCGGTCGCGACCGCGGGCCGGTGATCCCCACCTGCGGTCGCGGGCACGGGTGCGATCGGGTAGTACGGAGAGCAGGGGCCGGTCGGACGCGGAAGGACGGTTCCGGCCCGCATCCCGGGCTCCACGGCTGAGGTCACCGCTGGTAGCGCGCGAGCACCAGGTTCCCGTCCGTCACCAGCCGCTCGCGCAGCTCCGCCAGGCCGATCGCCCCGCTGTAGTACTCCTGGAAGGCGGGGGTGGCCACCTTGTCCTTCCACTCGGGATAGCCCCGGACGGACTGGGCGGGCGCCGAGCGCAGGTGCTTCGCCAGCGCCGTACCGGTCGCCCAGTCGTGCTTCGCGGTGTGCAGGGCCGGGTCCCGGAGCGCCTCGGTGCCCGTGGGGAGCATCCAGTCCCCGAGCGCGAGCCTGACCATGTTCGCGGGCCGGAGCAGGTGGGCGACGAACGCGGCGGCCTCCTTCTTGTGCGGGCTGTCCTCGGCCACGGACAGGGTCTGCGGGCTGACGCCCTGGGTGAGACCGTCGGCGCCCGCGGGGGCGGGCAGCACCCGCCAGTTGAAGCCCTTCGGCGCCTGCTGGACGAGCTGCTGCCGGTAGGAGAAGCCGAGCGGCACCATGGCGTACCTGCCGCCGAAGAATCCGGGCAGCGTGTCGGAACCGCCCATGCCGAGCGTCGTGCCCGAGGCGCTGCCGTCCGTGTTCACCCCGTCGTGGACGATCCGCGGCACCACCGCGTCGGCCGCCTCGAAGCGCACCTCCACCCGGCCGTCCGCGTCCCGGTGGAACAGCCGCCCGCCGGCCGACAGCGAGAGGTTGAGGGTCGCCGAGACCGGCTCCTTCAGGGGCCAGGCGACGCCGTACCGGCCCTTGCCGCTCAGCCGCTTCGCCACCGACCGGAACTCCTCCCAGCTCCAGGGGTCGCCGGGCGTCGGCACGCGCACGCCCGACTCGCGCAGCCGGTCGGCGTCGGCGACCAGCACGCGCGGCTCCTGGAGGAAGGGCACCCCGTAGATCCCGGCGCCGAACGTGACCGACTCCCAACTGCGCTCCGGGATGTCGGACGTGAGGCTCTCGGGGAGCAGGTCGCGCAGATCGGCGAGGTACCCGCCGTACGCGAAGTCCGCGAGGTCGTCCGAGGCGTCGTGGATGATGTCCGGTGCCTCGCCGCCCTCGAAGGAGGTGAGGAGCTGGTCGTGGACGCTGTCCCAACTGCCTTGCACGTACTTGACCTTGACGTCCCGGTGGGTGGCGTTCCACTCCTTCACCAGTTCCTTGTTGGCCGCGACGGACTCCTCCTGCCAGGCCAGGGACTGGAAGCGCAGCACGACCGGTCCCCCGCCGTCCGTCCCGTCGTCGCCCGAGCAGCCGGCCAGCAGCAGCCCGCACACCGCGAGGAACACGACCCACCGGCTCCGCCGCATCAGCTCTTCACCGCCCCGGCGAGCATGCCGCCCGTGATCCGTTTCTGGATGACCGCGAAGACGACGAGGGAGGGCAGCGTCGCGAGGAACGCGGCCGCCGCCAGCGGGCCGAGGTCCGCGACGCCCTCGGCCCCGATGAAGTGCGTGAGGACGACCGGCAGCGTCTGCTTCTCCGGGGTCTTCAGCAGCACGAGCGCGAAGAAGAACTCGTTCCACGCGCTGATGAACGCGAACAGTGCCGTCGCCACGATGCCGGGCGCCAGCAGCGGGGCCGTGACCGACACCAGCGTCCGCGCCCGGCCCGCCCCGTCCACCGCCGCGGCCTCCTCCAGCTCGGCGGGCACCGCCCGTACGTAGCCCACCAGCATCCACAGGGCGAACGGCAGCGCCCACACCACGTAGACCATGACGAGCCCGGGCACCGAGTCGATCATCCGCAGGTTCTTCAGCACCAGGAACAGCGGGATGATCACCAGCACGAAGGGGAACGCCTGGCTGACGACCACCCACCCGGTGGCCGCCCTGGCCAGGAGGGTGCGGTGCCGTGCCATCACGTACGCCATCGGCGTGGCGACGACCACGGCGATCAGCGCCGCCGCGAGCGCCGCGACCAGGGAGTTGAGGGCGGCGCGCAGCAGCGGCTGCTCGTCGAAGGCCTGCCGGAAGTTGGCGAGTGTCGGGGCCTCGGGGAGCCACGTCGGGTGCAGACTCGCCAGCTCCCGCGGCGGTTTGAAGGCCGTGGAGACCAGCCAGAGGAGCGGGAAGGCGAGGAACACGAGGTACGCCAGCAGCGCGGCGTACTGTCCGACCCGGCCCGCCCTGCCGGTCCGCAGGCCCGAGGCACCCCTGCGCGTGCGGGGCGCGCTCACCGGTCGTCACCTCCCCGCAGACCGGCCGCCAGGCGGAACGCGAGAATCACCGAGATCACCGCGACCATCACACATCCCATCGCCGCCGCGTATCCGAACTGCCCGTACCGGAAAGCCTCTTCGTACGCGAACAGCATCGGCAGCCGGGTGCGCCCGCCCGGCCCTCCGTTGGTGAGCACGTAGACCAGCGCGAAGGAGTTGACGTTCCAGATGAAGTTGAGCGCCGTGATGGCGAGCGCCACGGGTCTGAGGGCGGGCCAGGTGACCGTCAGGAAGCGCCGCCAGGCACCCGCGCCGTCCATCGCCGCCGCCTCGTGCAGTTCGCGCGGGGTGTTCTGCAGCCCGGCGAGCAGGGCGACGGTGGTCTGCGGCAGGCCCGCCCAGACGCCGACGACGATCACCGCGGGCAGGGCCGTGCCGAGGCCCGAGAGCCAGTCCCGGCCCTCGCCCAGGCCCAGGTCGCGCAGGGTCTCGTTGAGGATGCCCGCGTCCGGGTTGTAGACCAGCCGCCACATGATGCCGACGACCACCTCCGGCATCGCCCACGGGACGATCGCCAGCACCCGGGCCAGCCGGCGCAGCCGCAAGTCCTGGTTGAGCAGCAGCGCCAGGCCGAGGGCCAGCAGGAACTGCGGCACGGTGACGCCGACCGCCCACAGGAGGCCGATCCGGAACGAGTCCCAGAACAGCGTGTCGTGCAGCAGGTCCCGGAAGTTCAGCGCGCCGATCCACCGCGTGGGCGCGGTCCGGCCCGACTGGGAGTCGGTGAACGCCAGCGCGACGCCGTAGAGCAGGGGTCCGACGCTCAGCACGAGGATCGGGATCAGCGCGGGCAGCACCAGGAACCAGGCGCCGAAAGCGGCGGGCCCGGGGGTTCCGGCGCCCTCGCCCGCACGCTTGCCCGACCGCCTCGTCGCGGTCGCCTGTGTCACGGATTCGGCTCCTTCGGGCGGCTCGTACGGATCTCGGTCTCGTCGTCGCGGCACCGTGCGTCCAGGGGACAGGACCTCGTCATGGTCCTGACACCCTGACGCGGCGTCAAGGCCGGGCGTCAGCCCTTGTGACCGCTCCGACCAGTGCCGATGCGACACTGGCGGACGGATGGCCGGAACTCGCCGCTGGACGGGATCCGCGGCGGCCGGAACCGGGGACAAGGCGTGGCCGGGACGCCGGACACGCGGGAACACGGAGGCGGACGATGGACGAGGCACGGGCGCGGGACGTGCTGGACGCGGCGGGCGTGCTGCCCGGGACCGCGGGGGACGCGCGGCTCCTCGCGCTGGGCGAGAACGCGGTCTTCGCCGCCGGCGACCTGGTGGTCAAGGTGGGGCGCGACGCGGAACTCCTCGGCCGGGCGCGGCGGGAGCTGGACATCGCGGCCTGGCTCGCCGAGGCGGACGTCCCGGCGGTGCGCGCGGCCTCGCCCGAGGCGCTGCTGGTGGACGGCTGCCCGGTGACCGTCTGGCACCGGCTCCCCGATGCCGTACGTCCCGCGGAGCCCGCGGATCTGGCCGCGCTGCTGCGTGTGGTGCACGCGCTGCCCGCCCCGCCCTTCGCGCTGCCGCCCCGCGAGCTGCTGGGCGGGGTGGAGCGCTGGCTGCGGCTGGCCGGCGACGCGATCGACCCGGCGGACGCGGCGTACCTGCGCGAACGCCGTGACGGGTTCGCGGCGGCCGCCGCCGCCCTCATCCCGCACCTGGAGCCGGGCCCGATCCACGGCGACGCCCTGCCGCGCAACGTCCACGTCGGACCGGACGGGCCGGTCCTCGTGGACCTGGAGACCTTCTCCGCCGACCTGCGCGAGCACGACCTGGTGGTGATGGCGCTCTCCCGCGACCGCTACGGGCTGCCCGCCGAGGCGTACGACTCCTTCACCCGGACGTACGGCTGGGACGTCCGCGCGTGGGACGGCTGCGGGGTGCTGCGCGGGGCGCGGGAGACGGCCAGTTGCGCGTGGGTGGCGCAGCACGCGCCGGCCAACGCGAAGGCGCTGGCCGAGTTCGAGCGGCGGGTGGCGTCCCTGCGGGACGGCGACGACACCGTGCGCTGGTATCCGTTCTGACACCCGGCCGCGGGACTCCGCCGCTCACGTCCGCCCCTGGATCGTCCCGGCGGCCCGGCGCAGTTCCGCGAGGACGGTGCGCACGGCGCGCCGCGCGGTGCGCTCGGGCCGGTGGAGGGCGTCGATGTGCCGCCGGGCGCGGACCCCGCTCAGCGGTTTGAGCACCAGCGCGGAGTGCGCGCGCGTGGTCCAGCGCGGCATCAGGGCGAGCCCGCCGCCTGCGGCGACCGCCTCGGCCACCACCGCGAACTCGTTGATGCGGTGCGCGAGATGGAGACGGCGGCCCGCCGCGGTGGCGATGGCGTCGATGGTCGCCATGAGCGGGAAACCGTCGTGCACGGTGATCCACGGCTCGTCGGCGACATCGCGCGGGACGAGCCGGCGCTTGGCGGCGAGCGGATGGCCGACCGGCATGGCGACGTCGAGCGGTTCCCGCAGCAGGGTGGTCGCCGTCACCGTCCCCGGCCACGCCGGGGCGTGCTCCAGGCGGTGGGCGAGGACGAGGTCGTACTCCCTGGTCAGCGGCGGGAAGTCGTCCTGGGGTACGTCCTCGTCGGCGAGCGAGAGCCGGGGCCCGCCGGGCGCCGCCAATGCGCGCAGCAGCAGCGGGAAGAACGCCGAGCCCGCGCTGTGGAAGGCCGCGACCGACACCTCGCCGTCCGGCCGGCCGACGAACTCGGCGACGGTGTGCCGCGCCCGCTCCAGCGCGGTCTCCACCTCGATGGCGGCCCCGGCCAGGGCCTGGCCCGCGTCGGTGAGCACGAGCCGGCGCCCCTGGCGCTCGGTGAGCGGGACGGGGATCGCCCGCTGGAGCAGCCGCAGTTGCTGGGAGATCGCCGACGGCGTCACCAGCAGGGCCTCGGCCACCGCGGTCACGCTGCCCAGTTCGCCGAGCTCCCGCAGGATCCGCAGCTGCCGTTCGTCCATCTCCTCAGTGTAGGGAAACTGAAAGGTCGTTTAAGAGGTTGGCCCTGGGCTTCACGGAGCGGGCCGGGCAGGGTGGGCGCGTGCCTGATGCCCGCCGTACCGATGCGGTACTCCTGCTGGTCGCGCTCGTCTGGGGTTCGAGTTATCTCTCCGCCCAGACGGCCACGGCCGTCCTGCCCGTCCTCGTGGTGCTGTTCGCGCGGTACGCGCTGTCCGCGCTCGCCTGCCTCGGCCTGGTCGCCGCCGACCGCCGGTCCGGGGGCTGGACCCGCGACGAGCTGCGCGTCGGCGTGCCGCTGGGGATCACCCAGGCCGCCGTCCTGGTCGTGGAGACGTACGGGGTCGCGCACACGAGTGCCGCGAACGCGGGGCTGATCATCAGCCTGACGATCGTGCTCACCCCGCTGCTGGACCGCACCGGCCGGCACGGCGGGCTGCCGCCGTCCTTCTACGCCGCCGCGGGTGTCTGCCTGCTGGCCGTCGCCCTCCTCATGTCGGGCAACGGCTTCCACGCGCCCCGCCTCGGCGACCTCCTGATGCTCGCCGCCGCGGTGGTACGGGCGGTGCACGTCGCCCTGGTCGGGCGGCTGACCGCGCACCGGGCGGTCCGGCCGCTGCGGCTGACCACCGTGCAGACCCTCGTCGGCACGGCGGTGTTCCTGGTGCCCGCCGCGAGCGGTCTGCCGGACCTCGCCCGGGTGGGCGCCGGGGGCTGGGCGCAGCTGCTGTATCTCGCCCTGTTCTGCAGTGTGTTCGCCTTCCTGGCGCAGACGTGGGCCGTGCAGCGGACCTCGGCGAGCCGGGCCAGCCTGCTGCTGGGCACCGAGCCGGTCTGGGCCGCCGCGGTGGGCATCGGCCTCGCCGGTGAGCACTTCACCCCGCTGACCGGTCTGGGCGCGGCCCTGCTCGTCGCGGGGACGTACTGGGGCCAGGCGGTGGAACGCGCGCACCGGGCCCACCCGGAGCCGAAGGACGACGACAGTCCGCGCGCGGTCCCGTCACCCGTGCGGGAGGGAACAGCCGGCGGTCCACCCGTCCCGTCGTCCGCACCGGGGTGACGGGACGGATGCCAGGACCCGTCCGGTCACCTCGCCCGTGTCCTGATCCCGGAGGTCGCCGGTGGTCGACCCCGGCCCCTCGCTCCCGGCCCCTCGCATCTCACTTCTCGAAGCGATAGCCCATTCCCGCCTCCGTGATGAAGTGCTCGGGATGCGACGGGTCCGCTTCCAGTTTCCTGCGCAGCTGGGCCATGTACACCCGCAGGTAGTTCGTCTCCGTCGTGTACGACGGCCCCCAGACCTCCTGCAACAACTGTTTCTGGCTGACCAGGCGGCCGGTGTTGCGCACGAGCACCTCCAGCAGGTGCCACTCGGTCGGCGTGAGCCGTACGTCCTCGCCGCCGCGCCTGACCTTCTTGGCGGCCAGGTCGACGGTGAATCCGTCGGTCTCCACGAGGGCGTCGTCGCCCCCGCCGGTGGGCTCGGCGCGGCGGACGGCCGCCCGCAGCCGGGCGAGCAGCTCGTCCATGCCGAAGGGCTTGGTGACGTAGTCGTCGGCGCCCGCGTCGAGCGCCTCGACCTTCTCGTCGGAGGCGTGCCGGGCGGACAGCACGATGATCGGCACCCGGGTCCAGCCGCGCAGGCCCTTGATCACCTCGACACCGTCCATGTCGGGCAGGCCCAGGTCGAGGATCACCACGTCCGGGTGGCGGGCGGCGGCGGTCCGCAGGGCGGTGGCACCGTCGTGCGCCGCGTCGACCTGGTACTTGCGCGCTCTGAGGTTGATCACCAGCGCGCGCACGATCTGTGGCTCGTCCTCGACTACGAGCACCCGGGTCATGGAGTTCGCCTCTCGGTCTGTACGGGGTGTTCCGGACGTGCGGTCCCGGCCGGTACGGGTTGCGGAAGCCTGCCGCCCGGTCGTGCCGCGGGGAGGGTGAGGACCATCGTGAGGCCGCCGCCGGGGGTGTCCTCGGCGGTGAGGGTGCCGCCCATGGCCTCGGCGAAGCCGCGGGCGACCGCGAGGCCGAGGCCGACTCCGTTGCCGCGCGGGGCGTCACCGTAGCGCTGGAAGGGCGCGAAGATGCGGTCCTTGGCCTCGTCGGGGACGCCCGGACCGCGGTCCACCACCCGGACCTCGACCCGGTCGCCCAGGGCGCTGGCCGAGACCAGGACGGGCTCACCCGCGGGACTGTACTTGACGGCGTTCTCGACGACGTTGGCGACGACCCGCTCCAGCAGGCCCTTGTCCGTGGCGACCATGGGCAGGCTCTCCGGCACGTCCAGGACGACTGTCGACTCCCGCTCCGGTATGCCGCCCATCGCCAGGGGGACGACCTCGTCCAGATCGATCTCACGGATCAACGGGGTGACGGTGCCCGTCTGCAGGCGCGACATGTCGAGGAGGTTGCCCACCAGGTGGTCGAGCCGGTCGGCACCCTCCTCGATCGCGGCCAGCAGCTCGGCCTGGTCCTCCTCGGACCACTCCACGTCGTCCGAGCGCAAGGACGTCACCGACGCCTTGATCCCGGCGAGCGGGCTGCGCAGGTCGTGGCTGACGGCGGCCAGCAGCGCGGTCCGGATGCGGTTGCCCTCGGCCAGCTCCTTGGCCTGGTCCGCCTCCCGCTGGAGCCGCTGGCGGTCCAGGACGACGACGGCCTGGGCCGCGAACGCGGCCAGCACCCGGCGGTCGGAGGCGGGCAGCACCCGCCCGGACAACGCGAGGGCCATGTGGTCGCCGACGGGCATGTCGACGTCCGCGTCCTCGGGGCGCTGGGCGGGACGCGGGCCCGCACTGCCCGCGCAGGTCCAGGGGTCGACGTCACCGGCCCGTTCCAGCAGGGCCGCCGACTCCATGCCGAAGGTCTCCCGAACGCGCTCTAGCAGTGCCCGCAGGCTGGTCTCCCCCCGCAGCACGCTGCCGGCCAGGACGGACAGGATCTCCGACTCGGCACGCAGCCGGGCCGCCTGATGGGTGCGCCTGGCCGCCAGGTCCACCACCGACGCCACCGACACCGCGACGCCGACGAAGACCACGAGGGCGACGATGTTCTTCGGGTCGGCGATCGTGAGGGTGTGGACGGGCGGGGTGAAGAACCAGTTCAGCAGCGCGGAGCCCACGACGGCCGAGGCGAGTGCCGGGTAGAGGCCGCCGAGCAGGGCTGCCGCCACCGTCAGTGTCAGGAACAGCAGCATGTCGTTGGCCAGACCGGCGTCGGGTCCCAGGGTGAGCAGCAGGGTGAGCGGCAGGGGGCCCACGACGCCGATGAGCCAGCCCCAGACGATCCGTGCCCGGCCCAGCCGCGCGCCCCGCGCCACCGGCAGCCCGCGGCCCTTGCCCGCCTCGTCGTGCGTGATCAGATGCACGTCCAGGTCGGGGCCCGAGTCCCGGGCGACCGTCGCGCCCACGCCCGGTCCGAACATGTACTGCCAGCTCTTGCGGCGCGAGACACCCAGCACGATCTGGGTGGCGTTCACCCCGCGCGCGAAGTCCAGCAGCGCCGCCGGAATGTCCTCACCCACCACGTGGTGGAAGGTGCCGCCCAGATCCTCCACCAGGGTGCGCTGGACGGCCAGCTCCTTGGGTGAGGCCGAGGTCAGCCCGTCGCTGCGGGCGATGTAGACGGCCAGGACCTCGCCGCCCGCGCCCTTCTCCGCCAGGCGGGCCGCCCGCCTGATCAGCGTGCGGCCCTCGGGACCGCCGGTCAGGCCGACCACGATGCGCTCCCGTGAGCCCCAGATCTTCGACACCCGGTGCTCGCTGCGGTACTCCGTCAGGTACTCGTCGGCCCGGTCGGCCACCCACAGCAGGGCCAGCTCCCGCAGGGCGGTGAGGTTGCCGGGACGGAAGTAGTTGGACAGCGCCGCATCCACCTTGTCCGGCTTGTAGATGTTGCCGTGCGCCATCCGGCGCCGCAGCGCCGGCGGGGACATGTCGACCAGCTCGATCTGATGCGCGCGCCGCACCACCTCGTCCGGTACGGTCTCGCGCTGCCGCACGCCCGTGATCGACTCCACCACGTCACCGAGGGACTCCAGGTGCTGGATGTTCACCGTCGATATCACATCGATGCCGGCCGCCAGCAGCTCCTCCACGTCCTGGCAGCGCTTGTCGTTGCGGGAACCGGGCACGTTGGTGTGGGCGAGCTCGTCCACCAGCGCCACCTGCGGATGCCGCGCCAGGACCGCGTCGACGTCCATCTCGGTGAAGACCGCGTCGCGGTACTCCAGCTCCCGGCGCGGGATCTCCTCCAGGCCGTGCAGCATGACCTCGGTGCGCGGCCGGTTGTGGTGCTCCACGAAGGCCACCACGCAGTCGGTGCCGCGCTCGATCCGGCGGTGCGCCTCGGACAGCATCGCGTAGGTCTTGCCGACGCCCGGTGCCGCCCCGAGATAGATCCTGAGCTTCCCGCGTGCCATGTTCTCTTCTCTGCTCTCGTCGGCTCTCGTGTGTGGTTCCGGCAGTGGGAGGGACGGGCGCACGCCTCGAGGCGGCAGCCCGTCCCCGGCTCGGTGCTGAGGTGGCGGGGGTGGGAGGTGTCCGTCTCCAGTGTGCGGCGCAGCTCGATGACGAGCGCGCGTACGAGCTGGGGGCGTCCTCCACGACCAGCACCCGGGCCATCTGTGTGCGCCTGCCTGCCGGGCACGGGCCGGATCGGTCCGCGGGATTTCATGGCGGTGGGCGACGGGATGCGAGGGGGCCCGGGCCGCCTGCCCCGCGTGCCGCGGTGCGCACCCGTCAGCTCTTCGCCAGGAGTTCCTTGAGCGCGATGTTGAGTTCGAGGACGTTCACCCGGGGCTCACCCATGAAGCCCAGGGTGCGGCCCTCGGTGTGCTCGTCCACCAGCTTCTGGACCCGGGCCGCGGCCAGGCCGTTCCTCTCGGCGACACGACGGACCTGGATGTCGGCGTACTCGGGCGAGATGTCCGGGTCCAGGCCGGAGCCGGAGGAGGTGAGCGCGTCGGCGGGCACGTCGGACGGCTTCACCCTGTGGCCGGGCACGGAGTTGTCCTCGATGACGGCGGCTTTGGCGTCCTTCACCCACTGGATGAGCTCTTCGTCGTCGCCGGACCGGTTGGTGGCGCCGGACAGGATGAGCGTGTACCGGGTGTTGACGCTGTTGGTGCCGAGGCCGTTCTGCGGGCGGCCCTGGAACCACCTCGGGTCGGGCCGGGGAGTGTCCTGGCCCTTCTTCGTCGGCAGGTTGTACGCCTGCCCGATCAGGGACGAGCCGACGACCTTGCCGTCCGCCCTGGTCTCCGAGCCGTTCGCCTTGCCGTTGAACAGCGCCTGGGCGATGCCGGTGATCACCAGCGGGTAGATGACGCCGGTCACCAGGGTCAGCACGAGCAGGGCGCGCAGCCCCGCCCCGAGCAGCCGGGCGGTGTGCGTGAGGGAGTTGTTCATGGCCTTCAGCCGATCCCGGGGATGAGGGAGATGAGGAGGTCGATGAGCTTGATGCCGACGAAGGGGGCGGCCAGGCCGCCGATGCCGTAGACGGTGAGGTTGCGGCGCAGCATCCGGTCGGCGCTGACGGGCCGGTACCGCACACCTCTCAGCGACAGCGGCACCAGCGCGATGATGATCAGCGCGTTGAAGACGACCGCGGACAGGATCGCGGAGTCCGGTGAGGACAGGCCCATGATGTTGAGCCTGTCCAGGCCCGGGTACACCGCCGCGAACAGCGCCGGGATGATCGCGAAGTACTTCGCGACATCGTTGGCGATGGAGAAAGTGGTGAGCGCGCCCCGCGTGATCAGCAGCTGCTTGCCGATCTCGACGATCTCGATGAGCTTGGTCGGGTCGGAGTCGAGGTCGACCATGTTGCCGGCCTCCTTGGCGGCCGACGTACCGGTGTTCATCGCCACGCCGACGTCGGCCTGCGCCAGCGCGGGCGCGTCGTTGGTGCCGTCACCGGTCATCGCGACCAGCTTGCCGCCCGCCTGCTCCCGCTTGATGAGGGCCATCTTGTCCTCGGGCGTGGCCTCGGCGAGGAAGTCGTCGACGCCCGCTTCCTCGGCGATCACCTTGGCCGTCAGCGGGTTGTCACCCGTGATCATGACGGTCCTGATGCCCATGCGGCGCAGCTCCTCGAACCGCTCCCGCATGCCGTCCTTGACCACGTCCTTCAGGTGGATGACGCCAAGGACACGGGCGCCGCCGCTGTCCTCCACGGCGACCAGCAGCGGCGTACCGCCCGCCTCGGAGATGCGACCGGCCAGCGTGTCGGCGTCCTCGGCAACCGCTCCGCCCCGTTCCTCGACCCAGGCGACGACCGAACCGGCCGCGCCCTTGCGGATCTTCCGGCCGTCGACGTCGACGCCGGACATCCGGGTCTGGGCGGTGAAGGCGATCCACTCGGCGTCCGCCGGCTCACCCTGGTGGCGCTCCCGCAGGCCGTACCTCTCCTTGGCGAGGACCACGACGGAGCGGCCCTCGGGCGTCTCGTCGGCCAGCGACGACAACTGGGCGGCATCCGCGAGCTGGGCCTCGGTCGTACCGCGCACCGGCACGAACTCGGACGCCCGCCGGTTGCCGAGGGTGATGGTGCCGGTCTTGTCCAGCAGCAGCGTGGAGACGTCACCGGCGGCCTCGACCGCACGCCCCGACATGGCCAGCACGTTGCGCTGGACCAGCCGGTCCATGCCCGCGATGCCGATGGCCGACAGCAGCGCGCCGATCGTCGTCGGGATGAGGCACACCAGCAACGCCACCAGCACGACCATCGTCAGGTGCGTGCCGGCGTAGTCCGCGAACGGCGGCAGCGTGGCCACCGCCAGCAGGAAGACGATCGTCAGCGAGGCGAGCAGGATGTTCAACGCGATCTCGTTCGGCGTCTTCTGCCGTGCCGCGCCCTCCACCAGGCTGATCATCCGGTCGATGAACGTCTCACCCGGCTTCGTCGTGATCTTGACGACGATCCGGTCGGACAGCACCTTCGTACCGCCCGTGACGGCCGAGCGGTCACCGCCGGACTCACGGATGACCGGAGCCGACTCACCGGTGATCGCCGACTCGTCCACGGACGCGACGCCCTCGACGACGTCACCGTCGCCGGGGATGGTGTCGCCCGCCTCGCAGACCACGAGGTCGCCGATCCTCAGCTCCGTTCCCGGGACCCGCTCCTCCGCGCCGTCGGCCGGCAGCCGCCGGGCCACGGTGTCGGTCTTGGCCCTGCGCAGGGTGTCGGCCTGCGCCTTGCCGCGCCCCTCGGCGACGGCCTCCGCCAGGTTGGCGAAGACGACCGTCAGCCACAGCCAGGCGCTGATGGTCCACCCGAACCAGTCGCCTGGACTCTTGAAGGAGAAGACGGTGGTCAGCACGGAGCCGACCAGCACCACGAACATCACGGGCGACTTGACCATCACCCGCGGGTCGAGCTTGCGGAAGGCGTCCGGCAGGGACCTGATGAGCTGCTCGGGTTCGAAGAGGCCGGCGCCCACACGGCCCTGGGGGGCCTTGTGCCCGGTGGGGACGTCGCTGTGCGGTGCCCGCGTCGGCGCGGTGGCTGTGGACATCGAGTCCTCTTGCTCCTGTGTATGCGTACTCATGCCGCCAGCCCTTCGGCGAGCGGGCCCAGCGCGAGCGCCGGGAAGTAGGTCAGACCGGTGATGATCAGGATCGCTCCCACCAGCAGGCCGGTGAACAGCGGCTTCTCGGTGCGCAAGGTGCCCGCGGTCACCGGGACGGGCCTCTGCTCCGCGAGCGAGCCCGCCAGCGCCAGGACGAACACCATGGGCAGGAACCGGCCGAGCAGCATCGCGAGACCGATCGTGGTGTTGAACCACTGGGTGTCCGCGTCGAGACCGGCGAAGGCGGAACCGTTGTTGTTGGCGCCCGAGCTGTAGGCGTACAGGATCTCGGAGAAGCCGTGCGCGCCGGAGTTGGTCATCGAGGTGCCCGGCGTGGGCAGCGCCATCGCGGCAGCGGTGAGGACGAGCACCAGGGCCGGGGTGATCAGGATGTAGCAGGCGGCGAGCTTGATCTCGCGGGTGCCGATCTTCTTGCCCAGGTACTCGGGGGTGCGGCCGACCATCAGCCCGGCGATGAACACCGCGATGACCGCCATGACCAGCATGCCGTAGAGGCCGGAGCCGGTGCCCCCGGGGGCGATCTCCCCCAGCTGCATCCCGAGCAGCTGGATGCCGCCGCCGAAGCCGGTGAAGGAGGAGTGGAAGGAGTTGACCGCACCGGTCGAGGTGAGGGTCGTGGAGACCGCCCAGATCGACGAGGTGCTGATGCCGAAGCGGACCTCCTTGCCCTCCATGGCGCCGCCCGCGATGTCGAACGCGGGGCCCGGGTGGGCGAACTCGGTCCACATCATGAGCGCGGTGAAGCCCAGCCAGATCGCGGCCATGGTGCCGAGGATCGCGTAGCCCTGCTTCAGCGAGCCGACCATGCGGCCGAAGGTGCGGGTCAGTGAGAACGGGATGACCAGGATGAGGAAGATCTCGAAGAGGTTCGAGAACGGGCTCGGGTTCTCCAAGGGGTGGGCGGAGTTCGCGTTGAAGTAGCCGCCGCCGTTCGTGCCCAGCTCCTTGATGGCCTCCTGAGAGGCGACCGCGCCGCCGTTCCACTCCTGGGAACCGCCCATGAACTGGCCGACCTCGTGAATGCCGGAGAAGTTCTGGATCGCACCGCAGGCCACCAGGACGACCGCGGCGATCACCGAGACGGGCAGCAGGATGCGGGTCACGCCGCGCACCATGTCCGACCAGAAATTGCCCAGTTCACCATTGCGCGAGCGGGCGAAGCCCCGGACGAGCGCCACGGCGACGGCCATGCCGACGGCCGCGGAGACGAAGTTCTGTACGGCGAGACCGGCCGTCTGCACGACGTGGCCCATGGCCTGCTCGCCGTAGTACGACTGCCAGTTGGTGTTCGACACGAACGACGCGGCGGTGTTGAACGCCTGGTCCGGGTCGATGGAGGCGAAGCCCAGTGAGCCCGGCAGCACGCCCTGGAGCCGCTGGAGCAGGTAGAGGAAGAGGACGCCGGCGGCGGAGAAGGCCAGCACACCGCGCAGGTACGCGGGCCATCGCATCTTCGTACCGGGGTCGGCACCGATGCCCTTGTAGATCCACCTCTCCACGGTCCAGTGTTTCTCGGAGGAGTAGACCCTGGCCATGTGGTCGCCGAGGGGGCGGTGGACGAGCGCCAGTGCCGCGATCAGTGCGAGCAACTGGAGCACGCCGGCAAGTACGGGACCCATACCGCTCTCAGAACCTCTCCGGGAAGATCAGGGCGAGGACGAGATAGCCCAGCAGGGCGACGGCCACGACCAGGCCGACGACGTTCTCGGCGGTCACAGCTTCGTCACCGCCTTGGCAACGAGAGCCACCAGCGCGAACACCGCGATCGTGGTGACGACGAAGGCCACGTCGGCCATCGCAAGCTCCTAGATGAGGTACGGAAGTGAGTCGGACGAGTCGAGCAAAGCGCCCCTGTGGCCGGATCCGGCCGCCGTTGACGGGTCCCTTACGGCGGCCTGAACAGTTTTGACGCGATCCTTACGCCGCCCCCTCTCGCCTCCCCCTTCGACCTGCGGAAAGGGGGCCCGTACTGCCAGGTGCGGGCCGCGTGGGTGAACTCCGGCCCGACAGGCGGAACCTCAGCGGCGGATCACCGCCTGCGTCGCCCGTCGCGCCACGTGGCCCACTACGGGCTACCACCCGCCGGCTGCGCGGCGGCCGCTGCGACCGTCGCCCTCGCTCGGCTTCGGGAACGAGGACCGCGACGCGGGTGCCGGGCTCGACGGCGGCCGTTTCACGGACGTATGCGGCGATCGGGCGGCCGGGACCGGTGCTGGAGGGAAAGGGGACGAGCGGCACCCGGGGTCTCCAGTCGGCCCAGGCACGCTCCAGGGCGCACCCGCCCGGGTGACGTGCGGCGGCGTGCGGCGGCGTGCGGCGGACGCTTGCCGGCGAGCGGGCGGGGTGCGGTGGAGGCGGTGGACGCCTCCGAGTGGCGGGCCGGACGCGGTGAACGCCCGCCCGGAGGACGCACCGGTGAACGCCGTCCGAGGTGACGGCGGGGTGGAGGCTCTACCGGGTCACGGGCCGGGTGCGCCGGACGCCCGCCAGGATGCCGGGCCGGTGCCGTGGCGGACCGTCAGACCCGCTCGTCCGCGAGGTCCCGCAGGGGCCACATGCCGTCCACCACGGCCGCCGCGTCGCCCTTGCGGCGCAGGAAGCCCTGGAAGTCCGCCGCCCACTCGGCGTACCACTCGACCTGCCGGCGGTGCAGCTCCGCCGGGCCGAGGGACGCGACCTTGGGGTGGCGGACGGCTATCGCGGAGGCGAGGCGGGCCGCGGCGAGCGCGTCCGCCAGCGCGTCGTGGGCGGAGTCGAGCGCGATGCCGTACTCCGTGCACACCGCCTCCAGATTCCGCTTGCCGCGGCGGTAGCGGTCCACGGAACGGTCGATGGTGTACGGGTCGATGACCGGACCCGGGTCGGTGCCCAGCCGGTCGCGCAGGGACGGCAGTCCGTGGCGCCGCAGCTCGGCGGAGAGCAGCGTCAGGTCGAAGGTGGCGTTGTACGCGACGACGGGCACGCCCGTCTGCCAGTAGCCGACGAGGACGGCGGCGATCGCGTCGGCGACCTGGTCGGCCGGTCGGCCCTCGGCGGCCGCCCGTTCGTTGCTGATGCCGTGCACCGCCACCGCGTCGGCCGGGATCTCGACGCCCGGGTCGGCCAGCCACTCGCGGCGTCCGACCGGCTCCCCGCCCCTGACCTCGATCACCGCCCCGGTGACAATGCGCGCCTCGCGCGGGTCCGTCCCGGTCGTCTCCAGGTCGAAGCCGATCAGCAGCTCCCGGTGCCAGCCCATCGGCGGCCCCCCTTCTTCATGGTGCGTTCCCCCAGTGGTCCCCACGATCGCACGGGCCACTGACAACGCGAGGACCGCGTTCCGCTTGCGGGCCCGACGGCCCCGACGGGCACCGGCCGGGGGCCTGCCACGGGCCGGACCGCCGAGGGCCGGCAGTCAGCTCTCAGGACACCGGCCGCGAGTCGGACCAGGCGACCTCGAACTCCTCGCGGTACGTGGGGAAAAGACCCTCTTCGGTCGTGTCGTCCGGTTTGACCACCCGGCCTCCGCCGCGCAGGACCAGGACCGGCGCCTCCATGCCGCGCGTGCGGCGCAGATACGACTGCACGACGGCGACGCCGTCCGATCCGTCGCCGTCGACGAGGTAGGCGGTGAAGCGCGGGGTCTCGTCGAAGACCTGGATCTCGAAGGCGCCCGGGTCGCGCAGCCGGGAGCGGACCCGCCGCATGTGCAGGATGTTGGTCTCGACGGTGCGGCTCAGCTCACCCCGCTTGATGCCGAGTTCGCGTTCACGGCGCTTCACGGCGCTGGAGGCGGGGTTGAGGAACAGCAGCCGCACCCGGCAGCCCGACTCGGCGAGCCGCACGAGGCGCCGCCCGGAGAAGTTCTGCACCAGCAGGTTCAGGCCGATGCCGATGGCGTCGAGGCGGCGGGCGCCGCCGAAGAGGTCCTCGGCGGGGAACTGCCGCAGCAGCCTGACCCGGTCGGAGTGCACACCCACGACGTCCGCGTACCGGTCGCCGACCAGGTGCTCCACCGCGTCGACGGGCAGGCGGCGGGCGGACGGCACGTCGCCGCCCGCGCCGAGGATCTCCAGCAGGCGGGCCGAGGCGCGCTCGGCCTGGGCCAGCACGGCCTCCGAGAGGGCCCGGTTGCGCGAGACCACGTTCCGGGTGACTTCCAGCTCGTCCAGGGCCAGTTCGACGTCCCGGCGCTCGTCGAAGTACGGCTCGAAGCACGGCCAGTGCTGCACCATCAGCTCACGGAGCTGGGGCAGCGTGAGGAAGCTGAGGACGTTGTCGTCGGCGGGGTCGAGCAGATAGCCCTTGCGGCGGCTCACCTCGCGTACGGCGACGGCCCGCTGCACCCACTCCTGGCCGGCCGGCCCGGCCGCGGCGACCACCCACTCGTCGCCGTGGACCGGTTCGTAGATCGGCCGCAGCACGGCGGCCACGACCGCGCGCAGCCGCTGCTCGACCAGATTCAGCCAGATGTAGGCGCGGCCGGCCCGCTGGGCGCGCGTACGCACCTCGCGCCAGGCGTCGGCGCCCCAGTCCAGTTCCGGGCCGATGGAGCCCATCTCCATCGGCCGTGCCAGGGACACCGCGCCGGGCGGGACATCTGTGGAGTTCCCCTCGTGACCCTCGTCACCAGGAGGCAACTCCAGCCCTCCCGAGCCCACCCGTGCACCGCCTTCCGCTCCCCCGAGCTCTCCCCTAGTCAACGATCAAGGAAGGGTACTCCGGGACCGGTCGGCGGTGCAGCCCGATGGACAGGTCGCTTCTCAACTGCCTTCGCGGGGACGCCCGTTCTGGTCGGCGAGGTCAGCGGGAGTGAGCGGATTCATAGCGGTGACGTCACGCGGGGCGATCGAGAAGCCCTGCCAGTGGACCGGCATGGGCTGCTGGTCCTCGTCCCGGGCGATGTGGTGGAAGCCGATGTTCATCCACACGACGGGGTGGGTGAGCGTCTGTCCGTTGACCCACTTGTCGACGGACTTGCCGCCGCCGGTACCGCAGTTGCGCAGGTTGTCGCTGGCGAACTGCTCGCACTTCTTGTACTCGGTGAAGTACACGTCGCTCTTGGTGTACGGGCGGCCCGGGTACTTGGTGCTCGCGCCGGGGACGATCTCGTACGAGCGCGCGTGGTTGTCCTTGTTCTTGCCGGAGTTGCTGACGACCCGCCACCAGCGCATGTTCTTGGCGTTGCCCGCGAGTTCCTTGGTGACCTTGGTGCGGGTGGTCTTGTTGGTCGGGCCCTCGTTGCCCCGCGCGGGAGGCGTGACGACGGAGTCGTACTGCTCGATCTTGCTCTTGGGAGAGCCGTCCAGGCCGAAGTTGAGCCGCCAGAAGACGTTGTGGCTGTGGCTCGTGGCGTACGAGGTGGCGTTCTTGCCGATCGGCCAGCCGCGGCCGTCACCGGCGTCGTAGTCACCCGGGGAGAGGCTGCCGGTGGCGCCGACGTTCATGTGGAGGGTGCCGTCGTCCTGGAAGCGCCACTCGGTGATGTACTCGTACCAGCCGACCTGGTTGACCGTGTAGACGAGCAGGTCCTTGCCCTGGGTCTGCCAGACCTTGCTCGGGGTGTCGCCCTGCATGCGGTAGGCGTGTCCCCGCGAACGGGTCGTGGTGCACAGGCCGTTGACGTCGGCGTGCTCCGGGTCCCAGGCGTCCGGGACCTTGACGGACTTGATGGTGCCGCCGGGGCACTCGCCGGGCGCCATGTTCATCAGGCCCTGACCGAAGCCGGCGCCCGTGAGGTCGCTGTACTCGGCCTGGCCGTCGTCGTAGGGCACGTGGATCTGGGCGAGCTTGGCGCTGGTGAGGACCTTGATCGGCTGGGCCTCGCCCTTGGGCTGGTAGGAGATGTTCTCCAGGACCAGGCCGGCCTCGCTCTCGTAGTGCCAGCACATCCGCCAGGTGGTACCGGTGGCGAGCTGCTGTTCGATCTTGTAGGCCGCGCTGCAGTCGGCGGGTGCCGCCGGAGCGGCCTTGGGCTGGGCGACGGCCGGCCCCCCGGCCGTCGTCACACCGGCGGCGAGCAGGGCCGCGGTGAGGCCCACCGCCGCCCGGCTGCGGGCACGGCTGATTCTGTTGACGCGCATGAAGAAGTGACTCCCTTGCGAAAGAGCACGAAAGACGGGAAGAGCCACCGAGGCGGCCGGACGGTGGTCGGCCTGGCCGGGCGGCTCGGCGGCGGTCGGCCGCTCGGGTCAGCCGAGCTTGCCGACCTTGCGGGTGCTCAGGTCGATCACCAGGTCACGGCTGTCGATCCAGGGCCCGTTCCTGACCTTCGGGAAGAGCCGTACGCAGCGGTGGTCGCCGCAGTCGGCGAGCACCGCGGGCTGCGCCCCCGGAGCCGCGCGGTAGACCATGCTGTTGAGCAGCAGCTGGTCGGGCGAGGTGAGTTCCTTGCCGGTGGCGTCCTTGTAGTCCGCCTTCAGGCCCGCGCCGAGCGGATCGGCGATGAGCAGCCGGGCCGCCTCGGCCATCTCGTCACGGGCGATCGGCGGCTGGACGCCGTGCTGCGTGCCCGTCTGCTCGACCTTCCCGGTGTCGAGGTTGACGGTCCTGGTGACGAGGGTGTCGTTCTTGTAGTCGTAGAACGTCACGTCGGCGCGACGGGGCGCCGACGCGTCGTCCAGTTCCTCCACCTCGGGCTCGGCGAGGTTGACGCCGATGCGCTGCGGGCCGCGCTCGCCCTCGACGTTCTCGCCCGAGGAGAGCAGCTGACGGCTCAGCGCGATCCGCTCGACGCGCCGCAGCTCGTCGTCGGTGAGCGGGTCGCGCCCCTTGCCCTTGTCGCCCTCCGCCGGTGCCTGCTCGACGGTGCCGGGCTGCGCCGCCCCCTGCGCCGCCGCCCCGCCCTGCTGGGCGGTCGTGCCTGTCCCCTTGGCGTTGCCGCCGTCCGCGTCGTCGGCCCCCGCCGACCCCGGCAGGGTGACCGCGACCATCGCCGCCGTACCGGCCACCGCGACGGCCGCACCCGCCACCACCTTGCCCAGATGGCGGCGCACTATCCTGCGCACATTTTCCCCCTACTCCCCCTGTGTCGCTGAGAGTTCATCGAGCCCCACTGTTGGGCATAGTGCGTATGCCCTGGTCACCAGGTAAGAGGGAGGTAAGTCCCAGGAGGTTCCATCACTTTCGGGGAGACTCGGCCGCGAGTCGCCCTCGGTGGCACAGCACTACTGGAAGAGTCGTATCCATGCAGGTCTGGCCTGGAGAGGCGTATCCACTCGGCGCGACGTACGACGGCGCCGGCACCAATTTCGCGGTCTTCTCGGAGGCCGCCGACCGGATCGAGCTGTGTCTGCTGCACGACGACGGCTCGGAGACAGCGGTGGAGCTGCGGGAGACCGACGCGTTCGTGCGGCACGCGTACCTGCCCGGCATCATGCCGGGACAGCGTTACGGCTTCCGCGTGCACGGCCCGTACGCGCCGGCGCGCGGGCTGCGCTGCAATTCCGCGAAGCTGCTGCTCGACCCGTACGCGAAGGCGATCAGCGGTGACATCAAGTGGGGCGAGGAGGTGTACGGCTATCACTTCGGGGCGCCCGACAAGAGGAACGATCTCGACTCGGCGCCGCACACGATGGCGTCCGTCGTCGTCAATCCCTACTTCGACTGGGGGGACGACCGCCGCCCCCGTACGGAGTACCACCACACGGTGCTCTACGAGGCCCACGTGAAGGGCCTCACGATGAAGCACCCGGCGCTGCCCGACGAACTGCGCGGCACCTACGCGGCGCTGGCCCACCCGGCCATCATCGAACACCTGACCGGGCTGGGAGTGACGGCCCTCGAACTGATGCCCGTGCACCAGTTCGTGAACGACCACCGCCTGGTGGAGATGGGCCTCAACAACTACTGGGGCTACAACACCATCGGCTTCTTCGCCCCGCACAACGCGTACGCGTCCTGGGGCGACCGCGGACAGCAGGTCCTGGAGTTCAAGTCGGCCGTCCGCGCCCTGCACGAGGCGGGCATCGAGGTCATCCTCGACGTGGTCTACAACCACACGGCCGAGGGCAACCACCTGGGTCCCACGCTGTCCTTCAAGGGGCTCGACAACCCGTCGTACTACCGGCTCACCGACGATCCGCGCTACTACATGGACACCACGGGGACCGGCAACTCGCTGCTCATGCGCTCCCCGCACGTCCTGCAGCTGATCATGGACTCGCTGCGGTACTGGGTGACCGACATGCACGTCGACGGCTTCCGCTTCGACCTGGCGGCCACCCTGGCCCGGCAGTTCCACGAGGTGGACCGGCTGTCGTCGTTCTTCGACCTGGTGCAGCAGGACCCGGTCGTCTCCCAGGTGAAGCTGATCGCCGAGCCGTGGGACGTCGGCGAGGGCGGCTACCAGGTGGGCAACTTCCCGCCGCTGTGGACCGAGTGGAACGGCAAGTACCGGGACACGGTGCGGGACATGTGGCGGGGAGAGCCGCGCACCCTCGCGGAGTTCGCCTCCCGGCTGACGGGCTCCTCGGACCTCTACCAGGACGACGGCCGCCGGCCCCTGGCCTCCATCAACTTCGTCACCTGTCACGACGGCTTCACGCTGCACGACCTCGTCTCGTACAACGAGAAGCACAACGACGCCAACGGAGAGGAGAACCGCGACGGCGAGAGCCACAACCGGTCCTGGAACTGCGGGGCCGAGGGCGAGACCGACGACCCGGCGGTCCTGGAACTGCGGGCCCGGCAGATGCGCAACTTCCTGGCGACCCTGATGCTCTCGCAGGGCGTGCCGATGCTCAGCCACGGGGACGAGTTCGCGCGCACCCAGCACGGCAACAACAACGGCTACTGCCAGGACAGCGAGCTGTCCTGGGTGCCGTGGCCGGAGGACGGCAGTCCGCTGCTGGACTTCACGCGCGCGATGGTGTGGCTGCGGCGCGACCACCCGGTCTTCCGGCGGCGCCGCTTCTTCCACGGGCGGCCGGTGGAGGGCACGCACGACGACCTGTCGGACATCGCCTGGTTCACCCCCTCGGGCAAGGAGATGACCCAGCGCGACTGGGACTCGGCGCACGCGCGGGCGCTCACGGTGTTCCTCAACGGGCACGCGATCTCGGAACCGGGCCCGCGCGGGGAGCGGATCTCCGACGACTCGTTCCTGCTGATGTTCAACGCCTCGCCCAAGACGCTGGAGTTCGTGATCCCGGTCGATCACGGACGGCAGTGGGAGGTGATCGTCGACACGGCTCGTGCCGACGGGGTGCCTCCGGGAACCGGCCAGAAGGTCCAGGCCGGCGACCGGCTGACCCTGGTCGACCGGAGCATGACGGTATTGCAGCGGCCCGCCTAGCGCGGAGCCGGTGAGTGAGGGGCACGCACGCGTGGAGGGCGTCCGGCACGGGACGCCGCCCCCGCGTGTCGTGCCCCTTCGTCACGGCGGAGGCGGACGCGGAGGACCTCCGGACGGGGTGACGCGCTGCCCCGGTCGCCCGAAATCGGCCACCCGCGCGCGTGCGTCCGCATGAGTCCATGACACGAAGGGCGGCGGGGCGGGTACGTAGGTCTGCATGACATCTGAGCGTCCTGACCCCGTGACGGTCCCCACGGCACCCACCGCAACGTATCGGCTCCAGTTGCAGCCGGAGTTCCCCTTCGCGGCGGCCGAGGCGGCCGTGCCGTACGTGGCCTCGCTCGGCGTCTCGCACCTGCACCTCTCCCCCGTCCTGGAGGCCGTCCCCGGCTCGCTGCACGGCTACGACGTGGTGGACCACGGGCGCGTGCGGGCCGAACTGGGCGGCGAGGAGGGCCTGCGCTCCCTCGCCCGCACCGCCCGCGAGCACGGCCTCGGGCTGGTGGTCGACATCGTGCCGAACCACATGGCGATGTCCCCGCGCCACAACCGCCCCCTGTGGGAGGTCCTGCGGGAGGGGCCCGAGTCGCCCTACGCGCGCTGGTTCGACATCGACTGGCAGGCCCAGGACGGCCAGCTGCTGCTCCCGGTGCTCGGACACCCGTTCGGCTCGGAGGTCGGCCGGCTGAAGGTCGACGGCGACGTCCTGCGCTACTACGACCACGAGTTCCCCCTGCGCGAGGGCACCGAGGACCTGCCGCTCCCGCAGCTCCTCGACGCGCAGTGGTACCGCCCGGTGTGGTGGCGGCTGGCCCGGACCGAACTCAACTACCGGCGCTTCTTCAGCATCTCGGAGCTCATCGGGGTGCGGGTCGAGGACCCGGAGGTGTTCACGGCCACCCACGAGACCGTCCTGCGGCTGCTCGGGGAGGGCGTCGTCGACGGCCTGCGCGTCGACCACCCCGACGGCCTCGCGGACCCGGACACCTACCTGCGCCGCCTGCACGAGGCGACCGGCGGACGCTGGACGGTGGTCGAGAAGATCCTGGCCGACGGCGAACCGCTGCCGGCGTCCTGGCCCGTCGCCGGCACCACGGGGTACGACGCCCTTCGGCACGTGGACGGCCTCTTCGAGGACCCGGCGGGCGCGGACGAACTCCTCGACCGCTACCGGCGGTTCGCGGCTCCCGAGGCCGACGAGGGCGCCGACTGGGCGTCCACCGTACGGCGGGCCGCCCACGAGGTCGTCACCCACGAGCTGGCCACCGAGGTCGAGCGCCTGGTGCGCGCGGCGAGCCGGCTGTGCTCGACGTCGCCCCTGCCGGAGCTGCGCGACCGCACCCCCTGGGCGCTGCGCACCGCACTGCGGGAACTCCTCGTCCGCATGGAGGTCTACCGGCCGTACGCCTCCGGGGACGCCGCCTCCGTCGTCACCGAGGAGGCCGCGGCCGAGGCCCGGCAGGCGTTCACGGTGCCGGAGGAGGCCCAGGCCGTGGACGTCGTACGCGACCTGGTGCTCGGGCGGGCCGGGGACGGGCCGGGCCACGCCGAGTTCCGGACCAGGTTCGCCCAGACCTCGTCCGCGCTGCGCGCCAAGTCCATGGAGGACACCGCGTTCTACCGCTACGTGCCGCTCCTCTCGGCGAACGAGGTCGGCGGGAACCCGGGCAGCCCGTCGGTGTCCCCGGAGCGGTTCCACGCCTACTGCGCGCGCGTGCAGCGGGACTGGCCCTCGACGGGGACCGTGCTGTCGACGCACGACACGAAGCGCAGCGCCGACGTGCGCGCGGCCGTCTCGGTGCTCACCGAGTGCCCCGAGCGGTGGGACGCCGTCCTGGCCGAGGTGACCGCCCTCCGGGTGACCGGTGTGCCGGACCCGGCGCTGGCGTGGGCCGCCTGGCAGACGGTCTTCGGGCTCGGCCCGGCCGACGAGGCGCGGGTCCAGGGGGCGCTGGTCAAGCACGTCAGGGAGGCCGGGCTGCGGACCACGTGGACCGAACAGGACCCCGCGTACGAGGAGGCGGTGGCGGCCTTCGTCGCGGAGGGTCCCTGCGGCGCTCCGGGGCGGCTCGTGCACGAGTTCCGGGACACCGTCGACCCGCACGTGCGGGCCAACGTCCTGGGGGCGGCCCTGGTGCAGCTGACGATGCCGGGCGTGCCGGACGTCTACCAGGGCACGGAGGGCGAGTACCGGGCCCTCGTCGACCCGGACAACCGCCGTCCGTTCGCCCCGCAGGAACGCCCCTCGGCCAAGGCCGCGCTGACCACGGCCGCCCTGCGGCTGCGGCGGCGGCGCCCCGACGTCTTCGGCGAGGCGGCGACGTACGCGCCCCTGGACGCCGTGGGCCCGGCCGCGGACCACTGTGTCGCGTTCACGCGCTCCGGAGAGGTGGTCACGGCGGTGACGCGGCTGTCGCTGCGGCTGGCGGAGGCGGGCGGCTGGCGGGACACCCGCCTGGAGCTGCCGCCGGGCCGGTGGGCCGACGTGCTGACCCCGGGGCGGGAGTTCTCGGGGCACGCGCGCGTGGCGGAGCTGTTCGCGGAGCTGCCGGTGACGTTGCTGGAGCGGGTGCCGGAGACCGGTGGCGGCGCGGTCAGCGGAAGCGCACGAGAAGGGATCGCGGAGAACGGCTGAGCAGTCCCGTCGCGACGGGGCGGAAGCCCGGCGCCCAGCGCAGGTGCGTGCAGCGCGTCCAGCAGGGCGCGCAGGCCGAGTTCCGCCGTGCGGCGGGCCAGCCGGACACTGGGGCACCCCGCGTCGTCCCCGGGCCGCCCCTGGACCGCCTCCCCGATGCCGTACGGCAGTTCGCCGGGGTCGGCCCGGAAGGCGTCGTAGCGGTCCCGGTCGGTGAAGCGCGCCGGATCGCGGCCCGCTGCTCCGGGCAGACAGGCCACGGTCGCGCCCGCGGGCACGGCGCCGAACCGCGGACTCGCGCGCGACTGCTTCCGGCGGAGCACCGGGGTGATCGCCCCGCAGTGCCGGTACACCCGGACGGGTGACGTCCCTCATGGCGCAGGGCACGGGCGGCTCGCCGCGGAGCCGACGTGCGGGGCATGTGCCCGCCGGGTCCCGTGAGCAACCGGCTCCCGCGCCCGTACGCTCCCGGGGCTCGGGGCGGACGAGTGGCGCACGGTGGTGAACGGAACCGTCCCTCTCGCGCCCGTGGGCGCCGCGGCGGGACCCACGTATGGACGAGGTGTCGGACCGCCGCTGGTCGCTCGGGCGGTATGCCCGGCCCCGCCCCGACCGGCCCGTGCGCGCCCGGCGGGGATGTCCTGGCCTACGTCCCGGGGCGGGACGGCAGACGGCCCCCGACGGGTCGTCCCCCGGGGCCGTGACTGCCTCCGGGCGCCCCTCGGAGCCGCCCCCGTTTCCTTGACAGTTCACCGAGTCCGTGGAGTACTGCGGAGTGCGATGGCCGGGCGGACACGTCGGGGGTGAGTCCACTGCCGGAGCTGCGCTACCTGAGTGTGCCCGAACTCTTCTCGGCCGCACGGGCGCTGGCCGATCACCGGCCGGGACTGTGCACCCTGAGACAGGTCGGCGCCTCCCGCGCGGGCCGGGCCCTGCACCTGCTGTCCGTCGGCCACGCCTCCCGCGCCGTCCTGGTCGTCGCCGGGGCCCACGCCAACGAGCAGACCGGCGGTTCGACGCTGCTCGCCCTGGCCGAACGGGTGCTGAACGAGCGGGAGTTGCGGGCCGACACCTCCTGGCACTTCCTGCTCTGCGCGGACCCGGACGGCGCGAGCCTGCACCTGACGCCGGCGCCGCGCACGCTGTTCGACTACCACCTCGGCTTCTTCCGCCCCGCCGGTCCCGAGCAGCCAGAGTGGTCGCCGTCGGTCCTGCCGCCGGACCGGCTGCCGCCCGAGACACGGGCCCTGCTCGGTGTCATCGACGAGGTGCGGCCCTACCTCCAGGTGACGCTGCACGGCACCGATCTCGGGGGCAGCTGGGTGCAGTTGACCAAGGACGTCCCCGGACTCGCCGAACCGTTCGCCAAGTCCGCGGCCGAGCTGCACATCCCGGTGGAGGCGGGCCCCTCGGACGCCGCGGGCTGGCCGGCCTCGGGCCCCGGCGTGCACGTGATGCCGGGACCGGACACCCCCACGTCGTACCCGAGCATGCCCGACGACGCCCGGCACAGCACCTGGTACCACGCCCACCGGTACGGCGGTCTGACAGCCGTCGTGGAGGTGCCGATGTGGGCCGGCGACCTGGTCGACGATCCGGCGCCCCACCCGGCCCCCGCGGCGGCGCTGCGGCACCTGGCCCGGCGGCTCGTGCGGGACGCGGTCCAGGTCGAACGCGTCCTCGCGGACGCGCTGCCGCGGCTGCCGGGTCCCGACGGGCCGTTGTTACGGGCCGCCAGGTGGGCCCTGGACCTCGTCCCGGGACTGGCCGGCGACTGGGCCGAGCCCCCGCCGCCGGGAGCCACGGTGGCGTACGTGGGGAGCGTCGACGCCTTCGGGCGCCGTCTGCCGTTGCGGGCGGCGGCGATGCTGCTGCGGGTGCTGCGGGAGACCGACGACCGCGCGGCCCCCGGCCTCGAACGGCTCGTCGCCAACTGGAGCGAGGCCTTCACCGAGCACTTCCGCGCCCGCTGGGTACCACTGGAGCACCAGGTCGAGCACCAGTCCCGCACGGTCGTCGCGGCCGCCCGCCACGCCCGCGACCCGGCGGCGTGAGCCCGGACGCCACCGACGGCACGGACCGCGCGGACGAGTACGCGCGGCGCGGACGGCACGCACGAGTACGGGCGAGGCAGGGGGCTCTTGCCGGGTGGCGAGCGCCCGTACATGCGTCCCCGGGGGAGCCGGGTGTCAGGGCGTCAATCCGTCAGGGCGAACACCGTCCTCGTCTCGGCCGCCATTACGCAGGAGTTCGAGAAGGTGCGGCTGTACTCGGTGGGCCGCCCGGCCCACTCGCCGCGCGCCGACACGGTCACCGGCGCGTGGATCATGGGGCAGATCGCGTCGGCCCTCGGCCGGATGCGGGCGATGTCACCGCGTACGGCCCGGAGTTCGTCGCACGCCTGGGCCGCCCGCAGGTGTCCGTGCGGCGGGTCGCAAAGCAGGAGCGTGCCCCGGGTGGCCCCGGTACCGGCCTCGCCCGTGGTCACGGTGAGGTAGAGCCAGTCGCCGGGGACCGCCGCCCGGGCCGGTGCCGGGCCCAGCGCGAGGAGCGCGATCGCCGCCAGCAGACCGCCACGTACCGTTCGAGAGGTTTTCGTCATTCCCGGTGCATCGGCACGGCGGCCCGGGTTCCCCAGCCCGGCTCACCCGAACGGGAGGGGCCGGGTTCGCTCCGCCGGGCCAGTTCGAAGGCGGCGAGGACCACACGCGCCTGGAACTCCGCCTGCCGGGCGACCGGCACCCAGCGCGCCCCGTAGCCGTCGTGGTAGTCGGCGCACCACACGTCGATGAGCCGGTCCAGCTCCGGCAGCACGCCGGCCGCGGCGGCACCGGCGCCGGTCGCCAGTTGGTGCAGCAGTCCCGCCGTACGCAGCGCGACCCGGCGTCCCGAGATGCCGAGGGCGGTCAGGCGCGCGGTGTCCAGGGGCGGCAGGGGACGGGCGCCGCCGTCGTCGGTGTCGGGGTCCCAGGAGTCGGCGAGGCCGGGGCCGACCAGGAGATAGTCGTCGACCGGCGCGAGCAGGCGGGCCGCGTCCGGGACGGCGGACAGCGAGGGCCGCAGTTGCCGGAGCATGCCCTCCAGGAGCCGCGTGTCGCGGCGCAGCGACCCGCTCACCGACCGCAGCACCGCGTCGGCGTCCTGGGGCACCCGGGCGTCCTCCACGGCCGCCACGCCCCACATGGGCGCCTCGACCACGGCCGTCACCGTGCCGTACGCGTGCGGGTGGAACCACGTCGACTCCACCGCCGCCTCCGTGATGGCGGCGGCCAGGTCGCCGCGGCGCGGAGGCGGGATGCGGTAGACGGCGGGGCCGAGCGTCGGCCAGTACAGGGTGTCGTAGGGACCCAGTTCGCGCGGGATGCCCAGCCTCGCCGCGGTGTGCGCGACGCGCTGGGCGAGGCCCGGCAGCTCGCGGGTCAGCTCGACGAAGCCGCCGCCGACGTCGACGCCGTGCAGGGAGACCTGGAAGAAGGGCCGCAGCTCGTCCTGGAGGCCGAGGAGCGTGCGGGTCTCGGGCAGGGCGGCGCCCGCCGCGCCGTCGGGCAGCCACTCGGGCTGCTCCAAGAAGCCCGGGCGAAAGAAGTGCCGGAAGTAGCGGCCGAGGGTGTACGGGCCCGGCAGCCAGCGCTCGTTGCGGCGCGCGCCGTCCGGGTCGAGGCAGAGCAGCAGGTTCCAGGTGACGTCCGCGTCCTCGCACAGCCTCGGGTCGGCGAGCGTGCGCTCGGCGAGCCGCAGGACGGTGGCGCCGCCCACGGGCTCGTTGGCGTGCGGGCCGGCGACGACCAGGGCGTGGCGGCTGCCGTGTCCCACGGACAGCAGCCACATCGGGGTGCCCGCGCGTGAGGTCCCCGCGCGGCGCAGCCGGGCGTCCCGCGGACGGCGGGCGACGAGGGCTGCCGCGCGGGCGCCCAGCTCGTCCACGGTCGGATAGCGGAGGAGTGGCGGCAGGGCGCACCTCCACTGGACGGTGCCGTCGTTTCACCTGATGTGCGGAGAGGCGGGTAAGCAGAAGAGGGGAGAAGCGGAAATGGGGAGAAGCGGAGATGGGGAGAAGCAGGGAAGAGGACAGTCAGCCACGGCTCGCGGGGTACGTCAACACCCTTGGCGCGGCCGAAAGTTGGGCGACCTCACTGCGTAAACCCCAGGCCAGGGCTTTGCGGGCCGGTGTCGGCCCTCGGGCACGGAGACGCCGGGGGGACGCGCTCAGCTCCGGGGCAGAGGGGCGGCCGGAGCGAGCGCCGGCCCGGGGGCCACCGGCCGGCCGGGGCGAGCCGTGCGTCCGGTGGTCCTCACTCCGACGCGAGCGCCGTGCGTCCGGTGGGTTTCACTCCGACGTGAGCCGGAAGGACATCCGCCCGAAGCCGACCTGGTCGCCGTCGCGGACCACGGCGGCGCCGATGACCCGCCGTCCGTTCACCGTGGTGCCGTTGGTCGAACCGAGGTCACGCAGCACCCACATCCCGCCCTGGCGGCTCAGTTCGGCGTGCACACGGGAGACCGTGTCGTGGTTGAGCCGCAGACCGCTGGCGGGGTCCCGCCCTATGCGCAGTGGATAGCCGTTGCCCTGGTGGGGCAGCTGGAGCTTGGGAAGCCGCTCGGCCTGCCAGGCCCTGCGCAGCCGGAGGGGGAAGCCGGACACCGCCTCGACGGTGCCGAACACCAGCCGCGACCAGCGGCTTTCGGTGGACAGGTCGGCGGTGAGCACGGCGAGGTCCTCGGAGCGACGGGCGGCGAGCGCCAGTTCCATGCGCCGGATGAACGTGTCGTGCGAGAGGCGCCCCAGCGCGACGCCGTCACGGAGCACCTTCAACGCCCGGTCGCGCTCGGTGTCCGAGGGCCGCGCGGGGTACGTGTGGAACTCGAAGGACGACGTCACGCTCGTGATTGTCGGACAGCGGGAGCGGGGTGTCCAGGAAGCAGGGAAAACGGAACACGGCGGCCGACGCAAAGGTCCGGCGCGGCAAAAGGGTGGATCCAAAAGCGAATTGATCTCGCGTGACGCACCATGGACGGACTACGTCACGCTGAGCAGACGAGGGAGAACCGTCCGTGCAGTTCGAGGTGTGGGCACCACAGGCCGACCGGGTCACGCTCCAGTGCGGCGACTCCACGCGCGCGTTGGCGCGCGATCCCGACCGCCCCGGATGGTGGACGGGAGAGGCCGACGCGCGGGACGGGACGCGGTACGGCTTCGCCGTGGACGACGGGCCCGTCCTGCCCGACCCGCGTTCCCGGCGCCAGCCGGACGGCCCGGACGGGCTGAGCGCGGTCGTCGACCAGGCGCGGTACGCGTGGCGCCGGGACTGGGCGGGACGCGGCCTGCCGGGCGCGGTGCTCTACGAGCTGCACGTGGGCACCTACACGCGCGAAGGCACCCTGGACGCCGCCGCCGACCGGCTCGGACACCTGGCGGAGCTCGGGATCACGCACGTCGAGCTGATGCCGCTGTGCCCGTTCCCCGGCCGGCACGGCTGGGGGTACGAGGGCGTCTCGCTGTGGGCCGTGCACGAGCCGTACGGCGGGCCCGAGGCACTGAAACGGTTCGTCGACCGGGCCCACGAACTGGGCCTCGGAGTCGTCCTCGACGTCGTGCACAACCACCTGGGCCCCTCCGGCAACTACCTCCCGGCGTTCGGGCCGTACTTCACCGACACCCACCAGACGCCCTGGGGCTCCGCCGTCAACCTGGACGCGCCCGGCTCGGACGAGGTGCGCGCGTTCCTCGTCGACAGCGCCCTGGCGTGGCTGCGCGACTACCGTCTCGACGGGCTGCGCCTGGACGCGGTGCACGCCCTGGTGGACACGCGCGCGCTCCACTTCCTGGAGGAGCTGTCGACGGCCGTGGACGACCTCGCCGCCGACCTCGGCCGCCCGCTGTTCCTCATCGCGGAGTCGGACCTGAACGACCCGCGGCTCATCCGCAGCCGCAAGGAGGGCGGGCTCGGGCTGCACGCGCAGTGGAACGACGACTTCCACCACGCCCTGCACACCACCCTGACCGGCGAGGGCCAGGGCTACTACGCGGACTTCGCGCGGGCCTCGCTCGCGGCACTGGCGAAGACGCTCACGTCCGGCTACTTCCACGACGGCACGTACTCCAGCTTCCGGGAGCGCCGCCACGGCCGCCCGCTCGACCGCACGCAGGTGTCGGCGCACCGGCTGCTGGGCTACTCCCAGACCCACGACCAGGTCGGCAACCGCGCCCTGGGAGACCGGCTCTCCGCGGCCCTCTCCCCCGGCCTCCTCGCCTGCGGGGCCGCGCTGACGCTCACCGGACCCCTCACCCCGATGCTGTTCATGGGCGAGGAGTGGGCGGCGGGCACCCCCTGGCAGTTCTTCACCGACCACACGGACCCCGAACTCGCGGACGCCGTACGCCGGGGCAGACGCCGGGAGTTCGCCGCCCACGGCTGGGCCGAGGAGGACGTGCCCGACCCTCAGGACCCGGCGACCCGGGAGCGCTCGTGCCTCGACTGGTCCGAGCTGGAGCCGGGCCCCGACAACGCCCTGCACACGCGCGTGCTGGCCTGGTACCGGGAGCTGATCGCGCTGCGCCACCGCCTGGCCGACCTCACCGACCCCGACCTCGCGGCGGTCAAGGTGGCCTACGACGAACAGGCCCGCTGGCTCGCCCTCGGACGCGGCGACGTACGGGTCGCCGTGAACTTCGGCAAGGAGCCCGCGGTGATCCCCCTGGGCCTGCGCCGCGCCCGCGTACTGGCCGCCTGGGAGCCGGTCACGACCCCGGGCCCGGACGGCCTGCTGAGCCTGCCGGGCGAGTCGTGTGTGGTGCTCACGCAGGCTTGAGGGCTCATGGACTCCTGGGCTCATGAGCTTGAGGGCTTGAGGGGCTCGTAGGGTCACGAGGTTAAGGCTCGCGACTTGAGGGCCTGGTGAGGCTGGTGGGGGCCGGTGCCCCCCCCGCCCGCCCGGCTCACGCCGCCTACTCCGCGCCCTCCCCCAGGTCCGTGACCCGCTCCAGCAGGATCGGCTCCCACGCCCGGTGCAGCCGGGTACGCAGCAGTGAGGGCGACGCGCCGGAGGCCGTGCTCGCCGTCTCGTCGCGGAGCCGGGCGGCGAGGCGGATCACGGCGTCGCAGCGGGCCAGCCAGAGACCGCGCAGGCAGGGGCGCGCCCCGTATCCGGCGAGCGTCGCGGCACGTACGGCGGCCGGGGCGCCGACGGCGACGGCGAGTCCGGCGATGTCCTCGGCGGGGTCGCCGACCACGGCGCCGCTCCAGTCCAGGACGCCGCGCACGCGCCCGTCGGCGCTGACCACCAGGTGCTCGCCGCTGAGCGCGTGGTGGACGAGGACCCCGGCGCCCGGCTGAGCGGCGAGTTGGACCGCGGCGGACTCGGTGAGCCGGCCGAGCCGGGCGGGGTCGAACTCGTCGGCCGCCGCGAGCTGCCCGGCGGCCTCCTCGGCGGCGGTGCGCAGCGCGTCGAGTGCGCGCGGCGCCTCCCTGGGGACGCCGAGCGTCTCGGCCTGCCGCACCGGTACGTCGCGCAGTCCGGTGAGCAGTCCCGCGAGGTCCGTCTCGCCGACCGCCGAGACGGTGTGGTCCTCGGCGCTCCCGCCGGGCAGCCTGGCGTCGAGCGTGCAGGCCAGGCCGGCTGCCCACTCCCCCTGGGCGACGCTCACCGGAACCGGAACGGGAAGGTGCGGCCGTACGAGGTCGCGCAGACGCAGTTCGCGGCGCTGCCCCGTGGACGCGGCACGGTCGGGGGCGAGCCGCAGTACGTGCCGGGTGCCGACCCACCAGGTGTGCCGTTCGCCGCCCTCGGCGACGGGCCGGACGTCCGGTACGGCTCCGGCCGGCCCTCCGCGCGGGGCTCCGCCCCTCACCGCGTCGCCGCGCGCCGCTCCACCGCCCGCCGTTCCCGCCGCTTCCCCGCCGGTGAGCAGGGAGCGGACCACGGTGCGGACGGTGTCCTCGGTCGGTGTCGATGCCTGGATCATGGACGCGCCATTGCCGTTCGGGACGTGGACGGGGTGGGGGCCTTCCGGTGCCCGGTCAGCCGACGATCATCAGTTCGCGGCCGGTGGTGTTGAGGCGGCGTCCGCCGTCCTCGGTCACCGTCACGATGTCTTCGATGCGTACCCCGAACCGGCCCGGCAGATAGACGCCGGGTTCCACGGAGAAGCACATCCCGGGGACGAGCGGCTGTTCCTCGCCCTCGATCATGTAGGGCGGTTCGTGGGTGGTGACGCCGATGCCGTGGCCGGTGCGGTGGATGAAGCGGTCGCCGTATCCGGCGTCGGCGATGACCGCGCGGGCGGCCCGGTCGACGTCCTGGCAGGCGGCACCCGGGCGGACCGCGCGCACGCCCTCCTCCTGGGCGGCGCGCACGAGGTCGTGCACCGTGCGCTCCTCGTCGCCGGGCTCGCCGACGTGCACGGTGCGGGAGGTGTCCGAGCCGTAGCCGTGCTTGAGGCCGCCGAAGTCGAGGACGACCATGTCGCCGTGCTCGATGACGCGCTCGCCGGCCTCGTGGTGCGGGTTGGCGCCGTTCGGGCCCGAGCCGACGACGGTGAAGTCGACCTGGGAGTGCCCGTGCTGCCGGAGCAGGTCGGCGAGATCGGCGGCGACCTCCGTCTCCCTGCGCCCGGCGAAGGGCACCTTGAGGATCTCCTCGTACGTGGCGTCCGCGGCGGCACCGGCGGCGGCCAGCCGTTCGATCTCCGCGGCGTCCTTGACGGCGCGCAGCATCGGCAGGGCCTGGGTGAGGGAGGTGTAGCGGGTGTCCGGCAGGCGCTGCTGGAGGCCGAGCAGGTGCATGGCCCAGGCGTTGTCGCTGACGCCGAAGCGGCCGGTGCGGCCGAGGAGGGCGGAGGCGACCTCGTACGGGTCGGTGCCGTCGGTCCAGTCGCGGAGTGTCAGCGCGGAGGCCCCCACCGCGGCCGCCGCGTCCGGGGCCTCCAGGGTGGGCACGACCAGGACGGGGTCCTCTCCCGGCCTCAGGACGAGCAGGGTGAGCCGTTCGGTCTCGACGGGCCGGTATCCGGTGAGCCAGACCAGGTCGGGTCCGGGTGCGACCAGTACGCCGTCGAGTCCGGCGTCCGCGGCGGTGCGCGCCGCCCTGCGCATCCTCGCCGCGTAGTCGTCCGCGGTGAAGGGCGCGGGTGTGCCGGTCATCCGTGTCTCCGTTCGTCCGGAGTTCCCCCAGGGGCCTACGGGCAGCATCCTGCCCCTCCACCGCGGCGGACGCGAGCCGGTTGGACACGCGGCATCGGTGTCCGCGGTACGACGACCCCCAGGTGACGACACCCCACGTCTCCGTGCCTCCCCCCGCCTCTCCCACGCCGGCGCCCCCTCACAGCACGCCCCTGGGTTCTGTCTCTCTGGTCAGGGGCGGGTCCGGATGAGGATGCCGGCGAGGTGGAGTGCGGCCGGACAGGCGATGGCGAGCTTGTCGGTTCGTGGGGCCGGGCCGCGCCACTGCTTGAGGCGGTTGATGCGCCGTTCGACGGTGTTCCTCTGTTTGCAGGCCTCACGGTCGAAGCCGGGCGGGCGGCCGCCGTGGCCGAGCGAGCGGGAACCACGCCTTGCAGACGGACTAAGCACCAGAACTTGCGATCAACTACTGGTGCAGGACGCCAGTTCGGCGGGATCATGCCGGAAGTGAGGTGGGGGTTACCGTGACCGGCAACAACAGAAGGGCCTGCACACTGTTCCGTGGCGGTGTGGCCACGGCCCTCGTGCTGCTCGCGGTCGGTTGCAGTCCGGCAGAGCGACCGTTGGTCGCCATCGGCAAGGGTGCGGACGGAGACGTACGAGCTCTGCTGCGGCCCTGCGCGGACGGCGACTCCATCCGGGAGGTCTTGTTCCTGGGGAGGGATGAGAAGAGCGACAAGGCGCACCGTGCGTCCCAGGAAGGCTGGTCGATCCACCCGATCGATCCGGTCACCGGTGAGCAGGAGTTCAGCCTCTTCAGCCTCCCGACGGGCTGGCAGGGCGAGGCGGGTTCCGTCACGAAGCTGGCAGCGGAGGGGGACTACTCGGTGAGTTTCACCGTCGGGGCGAACGAGACTGTGCGCTACAAGGGCGTCACCAGTTTCACCCAGGCAGACATCGAGAGCCTGGCCCTTGGACAGTGGTGGTCCGACGGAAAGGCCATGAGCCGCGCGGAGTTCTTGGCGCAGGCGGACGATGCCTGCTCCTGAGGTGTTGTCCTCTGCGGTGAGCCGGACGTACCGCAGGTGGCTTCCGCGAGTCTGAGAAGTGCCGAGTAGGCGTCGCCGTACGCCCCCGCCGCACACACGCGCCGCACGGTCACGGTGACGGCGGCCCCCGGCACGCGCGCACTCGCCACCGCCCCAGGCCTCCCACACCGCTCCCCCTCACGTCACGACCCCCGGCGTCGCCGTCAGTCGTTGCCGGCCGCCGTCCGCGCGCCGGACGGTCAGGGTGGTGGCGGAGCCGGGGCGGGCGTCGGCCACCGCTCGCGCGAGGGCGTCGGCCGAGGTGACCCGGGTCGCCCCGAACGCCGTGAGCACGTCGCCGCGCACGAGGCCCGCGGAGTATCCGGGGCCGGGCACGTGGACGCCGACGACGAGCGCGCCCGCGCCGCCGGGCGCGTCGACGGCCTCGACCCCGAGAGTGGCCCGGGCGGGCTTGCCCGCGGGAGCCGAACCCCCCTGACCCGTTGCCGACTTGGACCCCACGGACGGGTCCCGCCCGGTGGACCTGCCCGGCCCCTCCGGGCGTTCACCCGGGGGTGACGGACCCACCGACGGTCCGGCCGCTCCGGGTGCCCCGGGACCGCCACCGGCACCGGCCTGCTTCTGCAGGGCGGCCAGTTTGCTCATGCCGATCACCGTGGCGCCCACGGTGCCGAGGCCCACGCCCGACAGCACCAGGGCCGTCCCCACGAACAGGCCGAAGAGCAGGGTCATGAGCCGCCTGCCGCGGCGCCGGGCGGCGTGCGGGCGGCGGGGCGCTCGGCCGCACGGCTTGCGGTCGCCCTCCGGCGGGGGATCTTCACCCGGCTCCCGGCCGGGCATCGGCTTGGGACGCAACGCAGTCTGTTCCATGGCTCGACCTCCGGCCCAAGCTCTACCCAACGCCTCGGCGCGCGACGATCCACCAACGAGTGAGACTTTCAGGAGCGTTCGAGAAGTCTGTCCACCATCGCCGCCGCGGCTCCGCGCAGTGACGCCCGTGCACGAGTTCCGTGCGGTGCACGACGCGCGGGGCCAGCAGCCCAGCGCACGCAGGGTCACGCCCGCCGGGGGCAGCGCCGCGACGTCTGCGGCCTCACCAAGTCGCCCACGCCGAGTACGACCCTGGTGCCGACGACTTCCTCACCGAGCGGCCGGCCTGCTCGCTGGTGGGCCACGAGGCGGCCGTCACCGTCGAGCCGGGGTCACTGGCGCACGCGCTGATCGGCTCAGGGAGGACGGTGGAGCGGTACTTCTGCGCGTACGGCCCGTCCCGCCACCTCGACACCTGCGCGCGCACGGCCTGCGCTTCAGTGGGCACGACGAGGACGGGCACGTACGGATGGCGGAGCTTCCCGGCCATCCGTTCCTCCTGGCCACCCTCTTCCAGCCGGAACTCGCCGGCGCAGGCTCGCACCCGCACGCGATCGTCCGGGCACTGGCGCGAGCCGCCGTGACACACGCGGCAACCGTCACCCGGGCCGGTCGGTCCGTGTGACCGGCCGGGGACGCCGTGCCCCGGCGCTCCCCGCGGACCCGCCCGAGCCGCCCCGGACGGCGAAGTCGGCGGGGGCGGCCGAGGCGCACCGGGACGGCCGGGCGCAGGTCACACGGAGGCCGGCACCGCGGGCGCCTGCCAGGTGAACGGCAGGGCGGGCACCTGGTCCGGGACGAAGCCGTGGGCGCGGCGCGCCAGGTCCGCGGCGCCGTAGCGGCGGCAGTCCTGGTGCCATTTCAGGATGCCGGCCATCCAGTTCTGGAGGTCCTCCACGTAGCCGCGCATGATGCCGCGGGCCTCCTCCGACAGCTTGAAGTCGTCGTACAGGATCGGCAGTTCGTGGGCGGCGACGTGCTGGAACTGCTCCATGCGCTGGGTCATCAGGTCGTGGACGACGCGGAGTGCGGTCGGGTAGTCGCAGCCGAAGAAGTTCTGCACGACGAGGATGCCGTTGTGCACCTCGCCCTCGTACTCGATCTCCTTCTGGTACGAGAAGACGTCGTTGAGGAGCATCGCGTAGTCCATCGCCGCGTTCTCCAGGGAACGGACCGGGCCGCTGCGGTAGACCTCCGGGGGGACCTGCGGGCCGTGGCCGAGCCGGCACAGGCTCATGGTCAGTTCGGAGCCGAAGGTGGCGCGGCGCATCTCCAGGTAGTCGACCGGGTCCGGGATGCGGTTCTGGATCTGGTTGGCCAGCTCCCACAGCCAGCTCTCCGTCATCACGTCGACGGCGGCCTTCATGGTGCGCCGCGCCTCGGGCGTCATACCGGCCGTCGTCCGCGTCCACAGGTCGACGAGCCCGCGCTCCATGCCGTTGGTGGGGACGAGGGGCGCCTCGCCGTCCAGGGGCATGCAGGCGGAGAGGCGCGCGGTGCACACCCTGGCCGTGGCGAGGTCGCGGCGGTGGCCGAAGACGAGCGGGTAGTAGTCGTCGCCGTAGGTGCCCCAGGCGAGCCACTGGGAGGCCAGGTCGAGGCCCTCCTCGGTGGCCTCCGGATGGATGCCGGCCGCGCACAACGGCAGGTCGTACGCGGCGAGTTTGTCCTCGTCCCAGACGCCCTCGCGCAGGATGCCCATGGCGTGCGCCCAGCCGGTGATGCGGTGCCGCGCGCCGTCCAGGTGAGGGCTGAGCGTCAAGGGGAACGGCATCTTGAAGTCGGGCAGCAGCGACGGGCCGACCTTCTGGAAGGGGACGTGGGTGAAGGAGCGCAGCCGCTCCGCCCCGGCCCCGGACAGCAGGGCGCCGACGTCGGCGGCGGAGGTGCCGAGCCCGGAGGCCCCGTAGGGCTCCGCGGCGAGGGCGCCCTCGTTCATGTAGCGGCTGGAGCGCAGGTGCCATTCGTGGCCGCCCGACTGCCAGTCCTGGAGTCCGCGCGCGTACGCGGCGACGGCCGCGACCTCGTCCGGGGCGAGCCCCTGCTCCAGGGCGACCGCGGGCACCTCGGTGAACGCCGTGTGCTCGAACTGGTGCAGCCGCGAGGTCAGCACGTCGTTGACGATCTCGGCGGCCTCCTGCGTCGTGCAGCCGAAGAAGGTCTCCAGGACGAGGACGCCGTTGCTGAGCTCGCCCTCGTCCTCGACCTCCCGCTGGTAGGAGAAGAGGTCGTTGCGCAGGTGCACACCGTCGGAGAAGGTCTCCATGAGGACCCGCAGCGGCCGTGATCCGGCGACCCGGGCGGGCACTTCGGCGGTCGCGTACTCGACGAGCCCCGCCGACCAGGGGGCGCCGCCCACCTTGCGGCGCATCTCGATGTACTCGACGGGGTTGGCGACGCGGCCCTCGTTGATGTTCGACAGTTCCCAGAGGGACTCGTTCAGCAGGTGCTCGGTGGAGACGGCGAACCGCCTGCGCCAGTCCAGGGACATCGAGGGCACCGTGCGCGCCCACAGGTCCGCGAGGCCCGCCTCCACCGGGTTCTCCGGCTCCGGTACGGGGGTGGCGATGTCGAGGGGCATGAACAGCGGCAGCCGGTCCAGGTACGCCTTGCCGCCCTCGCGGTCCTGACTGCGTTTGAAGGTCTCCAGGAAGTGGTCGTCGAAGAAGAAGACCCACACGTACCAGTCGGTGATGAGCGAGAGCGCGGGCCCGTCGCAGTCGGGGTGGGTGTAGGCGCACAACAGCCCGTAGTCGTGCGCGTCCAGGTCGGACTGCTCCCAGATGCCGGAGCCCTCCAGCATGCCCATGCCGCGCGCCCACTCGGTCGTGTGGGCGCGGGCCTCGTCGAGGTGCGGATTGAGCCGCGCGGCGTACGGCATGTAGAAGTGCGGGAGTTCGAACGGCTGCGTCATGGCCGGGCCCTACCCAGGCCCTCGCGCGGGCATCCGCGGGCCCGGACATGATCACACCATCGCGTGAATCGGGGTCGAACCGGCCCGCGCCGGGAACTCCGGACGCTCACCGCCCGCCACCTGCGCCGCCGGGTCCCTGCGTGCCGAAGCGCTCGGCGTACGGCCGGACTCCGGGTCGGGGCACGCGCCGCGGGTCCGCGTGCGCTCGCGTGCGCGCCCTTGTCCGGCGGCGGCGCGCGGGCCACCGTAGGGCCATGACCTCCTTCGTGCTGCCCCATGAACTGCACGGCGACGGCGCCCACAAGGTGTTCGCGGTGCACGGCTGGTTCGCCGACCGGAGCGCGTACGCGCCGGTGCTCGCCGACCTCGACCGCACGGCGTTCCAGTACGCGCTGGTGGACCTGCGCGGCTACGGCGAGGCCCGGGACGCGGCGGGCGCGTACACGACCGCCGAGGCCGCCGCGGACCTGGTGGACCTCGCGGACCGGCTCGGCTGGGAGCGGTTCTCCGTCGTCGGGCACTCGATGGGCGGCGCTGTCGCGCAACGGCTGCTGGCCCTGGCCCCGTGGCGGCTGCGCCGGATCGTCGGGGTCTCGCCGGTGCCCGCTTCGGGCCTGCCGCTGCCCGGGGAGCAGTGGGACCTGTTCGCGGACGCGGCGCACAGCGCGGACAACCGGCGCGCCATCATCGACTTCACGACCGGGAGCCGGCGCCCCGCGGCCTGGCTCGACCGGATGGTGGCGCGTTCCTTCGCGGTCAGCGACGCGAAGGCGTTCCGCGCCTGGCTGGACTCGTGGGCCGGTGAGGACTTCCACACCGAGGTGCAGGGGGCGACGGTGCCGGCGCTGGCCGTCACGGGCGCGCTGGACCCCGCCCTGTCGGCGGCGCTGATGGCGCAGACCTGGATGGGCTGGTATCCGCACGGCCTGCACCACGAACTGGTCTCGGCCGGGCACTACGCGATGGACGAGTCGCCGCTCGACCTGGTCGCCGTGGTCGAGGCGTTCCTGCGCGAGGACGGCGCGGGCACGGGCGGCGGCGCCGGTACGGCACGGGTGGAGGGCAGCGGGCCGGGTGTCGCGTCCGGGCCCGCGGGAGGGGGCGTGCCCCGCCCCGCCGGAGAGGGCGGGCAGCGCCTCCCGGCGGAGGGCGGGTCCGTGTGAGCGTGCGCGAGGCGCCGCCCGTCCCCGACGTCTTCGATCCGCGGCGGTACGGCGACGGGGTGCCGCACGCCGCCTACCGCGTCCTGCGCGATCACCACCCGGTCGCGCGCCAGGACGAGCCCGAGGTGCTGGGCTGGCCCGCCGGGCCGGGATTCTGGGCGGTGACCCGGCACGCGGACGTCGTCCGGGTGCTCAAGGACGCGGCGGTGTTCTCCTCGTGTCTGGGCGCGACCCAGATCCGCGACCCGGACCCGGCCGACCTGCCGTTCATCCGCCGCATGATGCTGAACCAGGACCCGCCGGACCACGGCAGGCTGCGGCGGCTGGTCAGCCGCGCGTTCACGCCGCGCCGCACCGACCGCTTCGAGGCGTCGGCACGCGAGCGGGCCCGCACGCTCCTCGCGGGCGCGCTCGCGGCGGCCCGTGCGGGCGACGGCACCTGTGACGTCGTCGCCGCGGTCACCGACGAGTACGCCCTGCTGAACCTCGCGGACCTGCTCGGCGTACCGGCGGGCGACCGGGGGCTGTTGCTGCACTGGACGCGGCGGGTCATCGGCTACCAGGACCCGGAGGAGGCGGGCGAACCGCTGCTCGACGCCCGGGGCAGACCGGTGAACCCGCGTTCCCCCGGCGCGCTGCGGGACATGTTCGCGTACGCCCGGGACCTGGCCGCCCACAAGCGCCGCCGTCCCGCCGACGACGTCATGTCCACCCTCGCCGCCGACCCCGAACTCACCGTCCCCGAGCTGGAGATGTTCTTCTTCCTGCTCACCGTCGCGGGCAACGACACCGTGCGCAGCGCCGCCCCCGGGGGCCTCGGGGCGCTCGCGGAGCACCCCGGGGTGTACGAGGGCCTGCGCTCCGGGCGGCACGAACTCGCCTCAGTCATGGAGGAGTTGCTGCGCCTGCATCCTCCGGTCCTCAGTTTCCGGCGCACCGCGGTCATCGACGTGACGCTCGCCGGGCAACGCGTCCGCGCGGGCGACAAGGTCGTGGTGTTCCACGCCTCCGCCAACCACGACGAACGGGTCTTCACCGAACCGCACCGCCTGGACCCGGACCGGAGCCCCAACCCGCACGTCTCGTTCGGGGACGGCCCCCACGTCTGTCTCGGCGCCCACTTCGCACGGCTGCAACTGCGCGTGCTGTACGAGGAGACCCTGCGGGCGGTGCCCGAGCTGCGGGCCGCCGGGCCGCCCGTCCGGCTCGTGTCCAACTTCATCAACGGCATCAAGTCCCTGCCGCTGCGGCTGATGTGAGCATCCCTCGCCGGCCGCGGAAAGCCCGAGACGGGCCGATTGCGCGGACCGGTTGCGGAATGCGCGACGTGGGCCGGCCGCGACAGGTGCGAGGCGGATCGGCCGCGTAGGGGTACGCCGGTCGGCGGGGTGCGCCGGTACGGCCCGACCGCCGTGAAGGCGACTCGTCAGGGCCTGGCCTGGATGAGGGCGTGCGTGCCGCTCGTCCGCCAGCGCTGTCCCTCGGCGGCGACGAGCGCGGACTCGGCCCGCGTGGTGAGGCCGACGACGACGTCGGACTTCAGGGTGCGCAGCGCGGCGACCGGGCCGGGGAAGTACGCCGTGGCGGCGGCGAAGGAGGTGGTGGGCGGCCACAGCCGGTCACCCACCAGGCGGCGGTAGTTGAGGTCGCCCTTCAGGATGGTCAGGTCGGCCCGCGCGAACTCGTCCGCGAGGTCGTCGGGCATGTCGGCGTAGGGCAGCGGGGCGCAGGAGAAGGGGTGGACGCGGACCGTCAGACGCCCGTCGGCCAGTGCGGACCACAGGCGCCGCCCCGACTCGGCGGCGGCCCCGCGTGCCCCGGTCAGCCGGCGCAGGGCGTCGAGCAGGTCGGCGGTCGTGGCGTCGGAGACGTAGTACGGGTACGGCTTCAGGTGCAGGACGGCCCGGTCCGCGTGGCCGTGGCGCAGCAGGTGGTCGACGAGGAGCAGGTCCGGGATCAGCTCCCGGCCCGCGTTGTCCGCGACCACGCACACGGTGCCGCCGGCCGGCAGCGACCAGAGCAAGGCGCTGTCGTCGGCGACGAGTTGGCCGGCGCCGGACGAGTCACCGGCGTCGGAGAGCCGGAAGCCCAGGTCGGCGCGGTTGCCCCAGAGCGAGCCGTGCAGGAGGGGCTGCCTCCGGTCCTCGGCCGGCCGGGAGGACAGCTCGTCGAGCGCGGCCAGTTCCGCCTCGGCCTCGGGGGTGTCGAGTTCGGCGAGCTTGAAGGGGCGGAAGGGGTCGACGCCCTGCCACGCTCCCGGTCCGAAGTAGCCGACGGCGTCCAGGAGCCGCCGGTAGAAGTAGCTCTCCGCCCACAGGAAGGGGACGTCGAACCAGGACTGGCCGACGTGGGCCCGCAAGCCCCAGTCGTCCCACTGCGCCCGGTCCGCAGCGTCGGGCGCGAGCGGTTCGACGACGCCCTCGGTGGCGCTGTCGAGCAGCGCGTCGAGTGCCCGCCGCTCCTCCGGTCCGTAGGGGAAGGCGTCCCGCACCTTCCGGATGAGCGCGGGGTGCCGCTCGGCCAGCACGCTGTGCGGGAAGGAGCGCGGGTCACTGCTGACGATCACGGGGGCGTCGGGCATGGTGGTGCGTTCCTCCGGGCGTCGGGCGGGGCTCGGGAAGGACACTAGCGTCCCGGTCCGGCCACCCCGCGGCACCGGGCCCGCACCCGGAACAGGGGTTCCGGGTGCGGGCCCGGTGCCGGGGCTCGGCGCTTCGGGGACGGCCGCCCGGCGCCCGTTCGCGCCGGCCGGCCGGCCAGCCCGTCCGTGAGGGCAGCCGTCCCGTCCGTGAGGGCAGCCGTCCCGTCCGTGAGGCAGCCGTCCCGTGCGTGAGGGCAGCCGCCCGGCCCGTGAGGGCAGCCGTCAGAAGGTCAGCTTCCAGCTGTTGAGCGTGCCGGTGTCCTGCGCGGCGACATCCTGCACGCGCAGCTTCCAGGTGCCGTTGGCGCTCTCGCTCGACGCGTCGACGGTGTACGTGGTGTTCACGTTGTCGGCGGAGTCCGAGCCGCTGGAGGACTTCAGGCGGTACGCCGAGCCGTCCGGGGCGATGAGGTCGATCACGAGGTCACCGCGGTAGGTGTGGGTGATGTCGACCCCGGCCTTGAGGGTGGCCGGCGCGTTGCCGCTGCGGCCGCTGACGGTGATCGGCGACTCGACGGCGGAGCCCGCGTCCGGGACGGCGAGGGCCGAGGTGCTGGTGAAGGTGGTGCCGGTCGAACCGCCGGTGCCGCTCACCGCCTGCACGGTCCTGGCCGCGTCGGCGAGACCGGCGCCGCAGCCGCCGGAGCAGGTGCCGGGCAGGGCACGGGCGTTGGCCTTGAGCGCGGACTCGATCTGGGCGGGGGTGAGCGCGGGGTTCGCCGACTTCATGAGCGCGACCAGGCCCGCGATGTGGGGCGTGGCCATGCTGGTGCCCTGGTAGTAGGCGTACGACTCGGTGGCGGGCGTCTTCGTGCCGGAGTTCAGCGTGGACAGGATGCCGTTGGCGGTGCCGGTGCTGGTCTGGCCGCCGGGCGCCGAGATGTCCACAAGCGTGCCGTAGTTGGAGTACGAGGCACGGGAGCCGGTGCGGTTGGTCGCGGCGACGTTGACGACGTTGTTGCAGCTCGACGGGGAGAAGCCGGAGGTGTTGGAGTTCTCGTTGCCGGCGGCCACGACGACGGTCGTCCCGCGGTTCACGGCGGCGGTGATGGCGCTCTGGGTGGCCGCCGTGCAGGCGCCGGCGCCGCCGAGGCTCATGTTGACGACCTTGGCGACGTTGGCGTTGGCGGGGACTCCGGAGACGGTGCCGCCGGACGCCCAGGTGATGGCGTCGATGATGTCGGAGTCGTAGCCGCCGCACTTGCCGAGGACCCGCAGCGGCGAGATCTTCGCCCCGTACGCGATGCCGGCCACGCCCTTGCCGTTGTTCGTGACCGCGGCGATGGTGCCGGCCACGTGCGTGCCGTGCCAGGAGGAGTTGCTCGAACCGGTGCCCGCTCCGCACGCGTCGGTGGCGTACCAGTCGCCCGGGTCCGCGGGGTTGGCGTCGCGTCCGTCGCCGTCGACCGAGACCGCGGGGTCGGAGATGAAGTCGTACCCGGCGACGATGTTGGCGGCGAGGTCGGAGTGCGTGACGTAGCCGGTGTCGATGACGGCGACGGTCACTCCGCTGCCGGTGGAGGTGGACCAGGCGCCGGGGACGTTCATGCCCGCGGTGGCTTCGAAGAGGTCCCACTGCTTGGTGTACTCGGTGTCGTTCGGGCCGGCCTGCGGGGTGTTGAGCCGGTCCGGGACGACGTAGGCGACCTGCGGGTCGGCGCGGTATTCGGCCATGACGTCGGCGACGTCGGCCTTCTCGAGCCGGTCGCCGAGGTCGACGAGGGCGGCGCCGGTGCCGAGGCGGCGCCGGAAGCCGAGGTCCTCGCCGGCCTCCTTGCCCTTCGCCTCGGCGTCGGCGGAGGCGGCCTCGTCGGATCTCGCCTCGGCGGCGGTGGACCTGTAGCCGACGATCAGGCGCTCGGCGGGAGTGGCCGGGGCGGCCCCGGCGGGAGCGGCGGTCTCCGCCCGGGCGGCGGGGGTCTGGGCGTCGACCGAGGTGGCGGTCGCGGCCAGCAGGGCGGCGGACACCGCGGCGACGGATATCAGCTTCCGTCCGGCGGTACGGGAGGGGGACGTACGCAAGGGCTTGCCTTTCGTGGCCGGCTCCGGGCAGCGCGGAGCAGCGGTCGATTCGCTTCGTCCTCGAAGCGGCGGGGGGTGAATCGAGACGTGCGCGGCGGCCGGCCGTACGCGAGCGGACCCGTGTGGGGGTTACCTGTGGGTCGGCTGTGCCCGAACGATAGGGAGGCGGCTGGTGAGGCGGATACAGGGGAAACCCTCGATCTGGCCGGAAAACACCCTCGCGGGCCGGCCGTTTCGACCGCGATCAGCGGAAGGGGCCCGCTTTGCCCCGGCGCTCCCGTCCGGCCGTCAACCCCGTTGGCCGGAACCCCACTTGGCGTCCGCCGGGGCGCGTCCGCGCGCCGCGCGCTGAACACGGGGCGCGGATCGCGCGTACTGCACGGGGAACGGCCCCCTTCGCGACAGCCCGAGGAGCCTCACCGGATGACCGCACATCGCCCCGCCGCCGCGGCTGCCGTCGCCGTGGCGCTCCCCTTGCTGCTGACGCCCCTCGCCGCGGGACCGGCGCAGGCCCACGGCGCGCCGACCGACCCGGTCAGCCGGGTCGTGGCGTGCTCGCCCGAGGGCGGGAGCCGGACCGGGTCCGCGGCCTGCCGGGCGGCGATCGCGGCGAACGGCGCCCCGTTCACCGCCTGGGACAACCTGCGGGTGGCCGGCGTCGACGGCAGGGACCGCCAGGTGATCCCCGACGGGCGGCTGTGCAGCGGTGGTCTGGCCGCCTACCGGGGGCTCGACCTCGCGCGCGCCGACTGGCCCGCCACCCGCCTCGCCCCCGGCGCCCCGCTGACCCTCGCCTACAGCTCGACAATTCCGCACACGGGCACGTTCCGGCTGTACCTGACGAAGCCGGGGTACGACCCGGCGAAGCCCCTGACCTGGTCCGACCTGCCCACGCGGCCGTTCGCGACGGCGACCGACCCGTCCCTGGTCAAGGGTGCCTACCGCATCGGTGCGAAGCTCCCCGCCGACCGGTCGGGGCGCCATGTGCTGTTCACGGTCTGGCAGAACTCCAGCACCGCGGACACGTACTACTCGTGCTCGGACGTGGTGTTCCCGCGGGCGGGGAACGGCGCCGCGAAGGACACGGGGGCGGCCGGCGCGGGCGCCCCGGCGAAGCCGACGAAGGCCGCGAAGCCCGCTCCCGCGACGACGCCCGAACCCTCGAAGGCCCCGCCCACGACCGGGGCGGCCCCGGCACCGGCCGAGGCCGCGACACCCGCCGCGGACGCCGCGGCCGGCCGGTCCGAGCCCGTCGCGGACAGCACCGCCGGGGGTCCGGGAGCTCTGCCACTGGTCGCCGGCGGCGCCGGGGTGCTCCTGCTCACCGCGGGTGTCGCGCTGAGCAGGCGGCGCCGCCGGGGCCGGGTCAGTTGACGAACACCACCGGGCTGCCTGCCTGGCTGGTGTCCCTGACGGGGGCGTAGCGGGCGGTGAAGAAGCCGTTGGCGAAGCACAGGGACGAGCCGGAGTACTTCGTGAACTGCTGGCCGGTGAAGGTGATGCTGTTGTCCGCGTTGCTCGCCGTGCCGCTCAGGGAGGGCGCCCGGTAGACGCAGTTGACGCTGCCCAGGAGGGTGCGCAGGACGACGGTGGTCTGCACGGTCGAGCCGCTGGGCGGTGTCACGGTCACGGTGCCGTCGGAGGAGACGGTCGTGCTGTACGGCAGGTTGTTGACGGTGATGCCGGTGACGCCCAGGACGCCGGGGACGTTGCTCGTGCAGCTGCTGCTCGTGAACGCGTGGCCGGTGAGCGACTCGGTCGCCGTGCCGGGCGCGGCCGGGTTGTCGGCGGCGGTGGCGGTGAAGGTCGACGCGGAACACGAGACGCCGCTGGTCCCGGTGGCGCTGGAGTAGAACGTGGCGGTGGTGCCGGCGGCCAGCGACGCCGACAGCACGTCGCCCGCGGCGACCGGGGTGCCGCCGGCAGTGCCGGTGGTGAGCACCGGGACGTCGGCGGCGGAGGCGGGGGCGGCCGCCGACACCGCGAGGGCGGCGGTGACACCGACGAGGGCGAGGAAGGACCGAGTACGCATGGGGATGCCTCTTCTCCGAAGTGGGGGGAGGTGCGGGTGGGTACGGAGTTCGTGGTGCGGTCGGTACGGGACCCTGCGGCGCGGGCGGGTACGGAACGCGCCGGCGCCGGGGGCGCGAGGGACCGCGCGGACGTACCGGACGTGCGTGCGGCGGGCGCCGGGGAGCCGGGGAGCCGGTGGCACCCGGAGCACGCGAGGGTACGGACGCGGCCCGGACGTGCGGGGAAGGGCGCGGCGGGCACGGCGTCCGGCGCCGTCCCGTGACGCCTTCTCCTGCGTGACGGACCGGCGGCGGCAGCCGTACGACCGGTCGCGGTCCGCGAGGGGAAGCGACCGCGCCGGTGCCCGGGGCGGTACTGAGCGGAGGTGCGCGCACCGCGAACCTGACACGTCGCCCGCGCCCCACGACGACGGCGGGGACCGGGAGGGCGACCTGCGCGGCGCTGCGGACCCGGCGCCACGGATCCGCTGAAACAGAGGAAGTTGTAGACCCGTCCCGGCCCCAACGTCAAGCGCCTGAACGGAAGTTGAGGAACCGCGAGCACACCCTCACGCACCCGTCGCACCCGGCCCCGGGCACGGGCGCCGTCCGCCGCGCCGGTTCCGGCGCGGGCCGCTCGGGGCGGGAAACGCGAGGTGGCCGGGCCGCCGCGCACACAGGCGCGGCACAACCGACACCGTTTTCCCACACGTGTCTTGACCCTTGGTGTAACCCCCGGTAACTTCCTGGTCGGCCACTGCGGCACGACGAGAAAGCCCTTGCTCCCACCGGGAGTTGCGAGGAGGCGTCCGCCGCAGCCGCTGTCCGCGCCAGGACAACACGCCACTGAACCCCTACCCGCATTCACTGTGACCAGGGAGCAGACATGGCCTCGTCCTCGGACGTCACGGCGTCCACCGGTCCCACCCCCGAGAAGCCGGAAAGCGGTTCCGCCGGCGGCACCGCAAGACGCGGGCGGGTCCGCCTGCGCCGCGCCGCCGTGATGGCGGTCCCCGCCACCGCGATCGCCGCCGGACTGATGATCCTCACCGCCCAGGGCGCGCTCGGCGTCCAGTTCGCCATCTCCGGCATGCCGTTCACCGTCACCGCGACGGAGCTGAACGGCACGGGCTTCGAGCAGTTCGGCGGCCTCGACAACATGGCGGAGGACAGCCCGAACGCCGGGGACACCGGCGGCCAGGTGCTCGTCGTCACGTCCGCCATCAAGAACGCCACCCTCACCAAGCTGTGCCAGAGCGTCGACCTCGGCGGCACCAACCTGGTCATCACCGCGGGCAGCGGCTCCGAGAAGGTGCAGGCGAGCCACCTCACCACGGACTCGACCGAGCTGTCCGGTGACGCGGCCTTCGGCAACATCGAGATCGGCAACGACGCGAGCACCCTCGACAAGGCGGGCGTCCAGGGCCCGAAGGGCGTCTTCAGCCAGCAGGCCGACACGGTCCGCATCGCCGACCTCCGGCAGACCAACTACGCGACCACGGCGGCGGTGTTCAAACTCCCGGGCCTCAAGCTGCGCTTCAGCGACAAGGCCTGCTGATGTCCGCCGAACTGGAGTCGGCGCCGGCCCCCGCGGCGACCGGCAGCCCGGAACCGCCCCGCGCCGGGCCCCGGGCGGCCTTCCGCGGCTGGCGGGCCCGGCGCCCGTTCTGGGGCGGGCTGCTGCTCGCCCTGGGCGGGGCGGAGATCCTGCTGACGGAGAAGGCCTCGCTGAAGGTCGTCATGCACATCGGCATGCAGGGCGTGGCCGGCTACCTGCTGCCCGCGGTGATGCTGCTGTGCGGCCTGCTGATCCTCTTCAACCCGGCGCAGCGGCTGTTCTACTCCCTCCTCGGCATCCTCCTGTCCCTGGGCACCTGGCTCACCTCCAACCTCGGCGGGTTCCTCGTCGGCCTGCTCCTCGGAGCCGTCGGAAGCTGTCTGTCCTTCGGCTGGCTGCCCGACCAGGAACCGCGCCGGCCCCTGTTGCGCCGACGCCGGCCGGGCTGACGTCCAAGCCCCGCGGGGCACTCCGCGTCGGCATTCGGCCAGGGCCCGCGAAGCGCCGGTGGAGCCGGGGCACCGCCGCGTACCGTGCCCAGGCGTAACGGCGTTCGAGTGCCTGGAGGCCCCGATGGGACAACCGCTCCCCTTACCGATCGACGCGACCGGCCGTGACATCCACGGCGAGGCGGCACGGATCCTGGCAAGAGGCGCGGCGGCCCGCGTCGAGCTGCCCGGCGGCGTGCCGGCCTGGGCCGTCGGCAGCCCCCGGCTGCTGCGACGGCTGCTGACCGACCCGCGGGTCTCCAAGGACCCGCGACAGCACTGGCCGCTGTGGATCGACGGCGTGATCTCCCCGGAGTGGCCGCTGTTCACCTGGGTCGCGGTGCGGAACATGTTCACCGCGTACGGCAGCGACCACCGACGGCTGCGGCTCCTCGTGTCCAAGGCGTTCACCGCCCGTCGTACGGCGGCACTGCGGCCACGGATCGAGCAGCTCACCGGCGGCCTCCTCGACCGGCTCGACGCGGCCGGGCGCGGGGGCGAACCGGTCGATCTGCGGGAGGAGTTCTGCTACCCGCTGCCCATCCAGGTGATCAGCGAACTGTTCGGGCTCCCGGAGGAGCGGAGCGCGGATCTGCGGGAACTGGTCGACAGCATCTTCCACACCTCGGCGGAACCGGCGGAGGTCACCGGCAACTACGCCCGGCTGTACGCCGTCATGGCCGAACTCGTCGCCGACAAGCGGAAGTTCCCGGGTGACGACCTCACCTCCGGTCTCATCGCGGCGCGCGACGACGAGGACGGCGGCAGGCTCAGCGAGCAGGAACTGCTCGACACCCTGGTGCTGATGATCAGCGCCGGGCACGAGACCACGGTCAACCTCATCGACAACGCCGTCCACGCCCTGCTGACGCATCCCGATCAGCTCGCGCACGTCCGCGCCGGCCGCGCCTCCTGGGACGACGTCGTCGAGGAGACCCTGCGGGTGGAGGCACCGGTCGCCAACCTGCCCCTGCGGTACGCGGTGGAGGACCTCGACCTAGGTGAACTCGGGGGCCCGCCGGGCACGTCGATCGCCAAGGGCGAGGCCATCCTCGCCGCCTACGCCGCCGCCGGACGCGACCCCGAGCAGTACGGTCCCGACGCCGGCCGCTTCGACGTCACCCGCCTCGACAAGGAGCACCTCGCCTTCGGGCACGGCGTGCACCACTGCCTGGGTGCTCCGCTGGGGCGCCTGGAGGCCCGGATCGCGCTCCCGGCCCTCTTCGAGCGCTTCCCCGGCCTCGAACTCGCCGTCCCCTCGGACGAGTTGCTCCCGGTGGACTCCTTCATCTCCCACGGCCACCGCTCCCTTCCCGTACGACTGTCCGGGCGGCCCAGGCAGGGGTAGGCGGGGATGCCGCGTCCGCCCGTAGTCACCGTCGGCTACGGAGCGCGTCGAGCACCTCCCGGAGCACCTGGGGGTCGGGCGGCCGGGCGGCGGGGACGGGCGCCCGGGTGACGAGGTGCCCGCTGTCCACGAGGTCGGCGACCAGCACCTTGGTGACGCTGACGGGCAGCTCCAGCTCCCCGGCCGCCTCCGCGACCGACAGCGGCCCCGCCCGGAGCAGCTCGGCGAGCGCGCGCTCCTCCGGGCCCGCCGGAACCCCCGGGGCGTCGTCGACGCCGACCAGCAGCGTGTCCGGGTCGAGGGTGTTGCGGGTGGGACGGGACCGCCCCCCGGTGACGACGTACACCCGCACCAGCGGGTCCACGGCAGGCCGCCGCCCCGTCACGCCGCACCACCGGAACCCGGCACCGAGCCGGGCGGAGCCCCGGCCGTCCCCCCGCCCCCGCCCTCGGCCGCCGACTCCGTCGCCCGGTGCGGGGTGCCGGGTACGGGGGTGCCGGGTGCGGCGGCCCCGGACGCGGCGGCGTCGGGTGCGGGGGTGCCGGGTGCGGCGGACCCGGACGCGGCGGACCCGGGCGCGGGGGCGTCGGGTGCGGCGGACCCGGGCGCGGCGGACCCTGGCGCGGGGGCGTCGGGTGCGGCGGACCCAGGTGCGGCAGTGCCGACCGCAGAGGTGCCGGGCCCAGAGGTGCCGGGCGTGGCGGGCCCGGATGCGGCGGACCCGGGCGCGGAGGTGCCGGGCGCGGAGGACCGGGACGCGGAGGCGGCGGGCGCGGCGGACCCTGGCGGTGGGGCGGCTCCTGGCCCGGTGACCGCCTCCGCCCGGCCTCGGCGGAGCCCGCCCGCGAGCGCGTTCATCCGCCGGGCGTTCCGCTCGGCGGCGCGGACGGCGTCGGCATCGGCCCCGACCTCGGCGCCGACGTCGCCGTCGGCCTCGCCGCCGGCCTCGCCGTCACCCCCGGCGCTCTCGCCCCGCGCCCCGACCGTCGCCGCGCTCCCGTGAACCGACACGTCTCCGACCCTCACCTCTCTCTCGGCCCCCGCCCTGTCCCCGACCCTCACCGCGCGCCCGGATTCCTCCCCGGCCCCCACCGCGCCCCCGGGGTCCGGCACCGGCACGGCGTCGCCCCCGGAGTCCCGCACCGGCGCGGTGTCCGCGGCCGCCTCGCCCGGTCCGCTCCCCTCGCCTCCCGCAGCCCTCCCGCTCGTCTCGTCCCGCTCCGCCCGCCGCGTACGTCGCCGTCGTCTCGGCAGGCCCCCCGGCGCGTCCTCCTCCGTCCCCGCCGCACCGGCGTCGCCCCGACCGGTCGCCGGGGGCGCGAGGAGCGGCGTCGGCACGAGGACGACGGCGCGCAGGCCGCCGTGAGGGGAGTTGTTGTCCACGGTGACGGCGAGGCCGTGCCGGGCGGCGAGCGCGGCGACGACGGCGAAGCCGAAGCGGGGCGGCTCGCCGAGGCCGGTGAGGTCGGCCGGCTGGAACCCTGCGAGCAGTTCGGCGGCGTGGCCGGCCGCCTCGGCGTCCAGGCCGGCCCCCGCGTCGTCGACGGTCACGCGGGCTCCGCCGGGGACGGCCCGGACGCCGACGTCGACCGTCGTGCCGGGCGGCGAGTGGAGCGTGGCGTTGTCCAGCAGTTCGGCGACGGCGAGGACCAGCGGGTCCACCGCCGGTCCGGTCACGGTCACGTCCGGGTCCCCGCCGACCCGGATCCGCCGGTAGTCGCGGATGCGGGACGCCGCGCCGCGTACGACGTCGGTGAGGACGGCGCGGTCCCGGGGCCGCTCGGGCGCGGCCCCGCCGAGGACGGCCAGGGCACCGGCGCGGCGGGCGATGCGGGCGTTGGCGTGGTCGATGGCGAGGAGGTCGCCGAGGACGTCCGGGTCGTCGTGCCGGTGCTGCGCCGCGGCGATGGCGGCCTGTTGCTCGTCGGCGAGGTCGAGGAGCGCGCGCGTCGCCTCCGCGAGGACGGCACGCGCGGCCCGGTCGGCGCGGGTCTCGGCCTGCCCGAGCGCGGCGGTGAAGCGTTCCAGCACGCTGTCGAGGCAGGCCGCGAGGCCGGTGCCGGCGAGGCGCGCGTCGAGGGGCCCGGTGTCCACGAAGGGGCGGGGCGGGCCGGGCGGCGGGGTCCGGACGGAGGGGGTGGTCCCGGCGGCCGGGGCGGACTCCGGGCGTTCCCGGGCCGCCGTCGGGGCTTCCGGGCCGGGCAGGCGCACGGCGACCAGGTGCCGTACCTCCTCCTCCCAGTCCCGCAGGCGGCGGGCGAGCCGGGTGGCGCGGTCGCGGTGGTGGGCGGCGGCCCGCCGCAGGCGTACGAGGAGGACGGTCAGGGTGAGGAGCCCGGCGGCCAGGAGCCCGCACGCCGCGTCGGGTGTCCAAGCGGGCATGGGTCCCCCTCCGCGCCGCCGCGAGGTGCCGTGACCGTGTTCGGTGCGGCACCCTCACCTACGTAAGGGAGCGACGGGCTGCTCACCGCGGGGTGGGGCGGGTGTCAGCGGGCCGTGCGCGAGGTCACCGTGAAGCGCGCCCCGTCGGGGTCGCTGAGGAGGGCCTCGTCGACGTCCTGTCCGCGGGTGAGGACGCTGCCCCCGTGGGCGAGGGCGGCCTCGGCACACGCATCGACGTCGGTGACGGCGAAGTGGATCTGCCAGTGGGGCCTGAGGGCGGGGTCGGGGGCGGCGCCGAGCGCTCCGGAGTAGATGCGGGCCACGACCAGTTCCCCGCTGGTCAGGACGACCTCGTCCCCGTCGTAGTGGACCTCGCAGCCGCCGGGGCCGGCGGACGCCCACCGCAGGACCTCGCCGTAGAACATCGCGGCGTCGAAGGCGTCGCGGGTGTGCAGCCGTACGAAGGCGGGGGCGGCCTGGCGCCAGCGCTCCCAGCCCGCGACCAGCGCGCCCTCCCAGACGCCGAAGACGGCGCCGTCTCGGTCGGCGAGGAGGGCGGCCCGGCCGGGCGGGAAGGCGATGGGGCCCACGGCGGTCGTCCCGCCGCGTTCCTGGCTGCGGGACACGGCGGCGTCCGCGTCGGTCACCGCGAAGTAGGGCGTCCAGGAGACCGCCATCTGCCAGGCGGTGGCCACCTCGGCGGCGCCGGCGACCGGTACTCCGGCCGCCCGCGCGATCCGGAACTGGTCGCCGAGCCCGCCCCTGCTCCACTCCCAGCCGAGCACGGCGCTGTAGAAGGCCTCGGCGGCCGGGAGGTCACGTGCGCTCAGGCTGACCCAGCACGGCGCGCCGAACACCGAGTGACTGGAGAGCACCTCGCCGTGCAGAGTTCTGTCGCTGTTCATCCCCGTACCGTCCCGGTCGCGCCGTCCGCCATGTGCGGGCCGGGCCCGGATCCGCTCCGGACCCGGTCCCCGCCCGGCGGCCGGACGGCCTCTGCCGCTCGTGCTCCGCGCTGGTCGGGATCCAGCATCTCCCGGCGCGGCGCCGGACGCACCGTAGGTCACCCAGGCGGGTCCCCGGTGCTCGGCGTCACGGCGCTGACCTGGTGTTCTTCCGGCCGTGACGCCGTGTGGGCACTGCCCCGGTCACGCCTCGCCGGGGGTCAGCCGCAGCGAGATCGAGTTGATGCAGTAGCGCTGGTCGGTGGGCGTGGGGTAACCCTCGCCCTCGAAGACGTGCCCGAGGTGTGATCCGCACCGGGCGCACCTGACCTCCGTGCGGAGCATGCCGTGCGAGCGGTCGTCGATCAGTTCGACCGCGTCGGTGTCCTTCGGGTCGAAGAAGCTGGGCCAGCCGCAGTGCGACTCGAACTTCTCACCGGAGGTGAAGAGTTCGGCGCCGCAGGCGCGACAGGAGTAGACGCCCTTGGTCTTGGTGTCGGTGTACTCCCCGGTGAAGGCGGGCTCGGTGCCCGCCTTGCGCAGGACGGTGTACTCGGCAGGAGTCAGCTCCGCGCGCCACTGCTCGTCCGGCTTTTCGATGTCGTAGGACATGAAGCTCAACCCCTCGAAAACGCTGTGCCTACCTGGACAGGCGCGCCAGGATCTCGGGACCGAGGTCCGTGACGTCCCCCGCGCCCATGGTGAGAACGAGATCACCGGGCTTCGCCATTCCCGCGACCACGGAGGGCACCTCCGCCTTGTCGTGGACCGGTGTCACGTCGGCGCCGGCGGCGCGGGCCGCCTCGATGATCAGCGTGCTGGTGACGCCCGGGATCGGGTCCTCGCGGGCCGGGTAGATGTCGAGGACCACGGAGGCGTCCGCCAGGGCCAGCGCGTCGCCCATCTCCTTGCCGAGTTCCTGGGTGCGGGAGAAGAGGTGCGGCTGGAAGACGACCAGGATGCGGGAGTCGCCGGCCGCCGAGCGCATGGCCTCCAGGTCCGCCGTCATCTCGGTGGGGTGGTGCGCGTAGGAGTCGACGACCTGGACGCCGCCCTCCTCGCCCTTGAGCTGGAGGCGGCGCTTGACGCCGGTGTAGGAGGCGAGGGCCGGGGCGAGTTCCGCGGCCGGGATGCCGAGGGCCACGCCCGCCGCGAGCGCCGCGACCGCGTTGTGCGCGTAGTGGCGGCCGGGGACGGAGACGGCGAAGGTCAGCGTCGCGCCGTCCAGCTCGACGGTGACCTCGCTCTTCAGCCCCTGGGCGACGACGGAGAGGACCCGCACGTCCGCGTCGGGGGCCTCGCCGTAGGTGACCACGCGCACGTCACGGGTCCGGACGCGGCGGGTCAGCTCGCGGGCGCCCTCGTGGTCCGAGGAGATCACCAGGGTGCCGCCCTCCGTGACGCGCTCCACGAAGGTCTCGAAGGACGCGTAGATCTCGTCCATGGAGGCGTAGTTGGCGTGGTGGTCGAGTTCCACGTTGAGGACGATCGCGACTTCGGGGGCGTACTTGTGGAAGCTGCGGTCGGATTCGTCGGCCTCGGCGACGAAGATGTCGCCCTCGCCGTGCAGGGCGTTCGAGCCGGGGGCGTCCAGGTCGCCGCCGATGGCGTAGGAGGGGGCCAGCCCGAGCGAGGACAGCGACACCGCCAGCATGGAGGTCGTCGTCGTCTTGCCGTGGGTGCCCGCCACCGCGATCGGGCGCAGGCCGTCCATCAGCCGGGCCAGGGCGTCCGAGCGGTGGACCACCGGGATGCCCAGCTCCGCCGCGCGGGCCAGCTCCGGGTTGTCCGCGCGGATCGCCGAGGAGACGACGACGCAGGTGGCGTCGGGGGCCAGATGGCCGGCCGCGTGCCCGATGTGCACCGTGGCGCCCAGGGCGCGCAGGGCCTCGGCGGTCGCGGAGTCCTTGGCGTCGCTGCCGGCCACCCGGGCACCGCGCTGGGCGAGGATCTTCGCGATGCCCGACATCCCGGCTCCGCCGATTCCGATGAAGTGCGGTCGGTCCATGGCGGTAGGAAGGCCGGGTGCCATGCGTGTTCTCCCCAAGCGGTGCGGTGTGACGACGAGCGGTGGGCCGGCAGCGGGGGCGGGAGCCCGGCGGCTGCGCGGGCCCAGCCTATGCCTTGCTGTGGGAGAACAGTTTCAGGACCGGGACGCCCACCTTGTGCCGGGCGCGGGAGGCCCAGTCGCGGTGGAAGAACTCCTCCACGTAGTGCGGGTCGGTGAGCACGATGACCTCGTCGGCCTCGGTCTCGTCGACCAGTCCCTTGAGCGCGTCCAGGGGATGGTCCTCGATGAGACGGCCCTCCGCCTCGCTGCCCGCGGCCCGCAGGGCGATCAGGGAGATGTCGAGCGCCTGCTGTCCCTCTCCGGCCGCGTCCTTGCCCTCGGGCGTCTCGTCCTCGCGGACCGCTTCGTCCAGTTCGCCCAGGGCGACGTCGTCGATGGCCCGCAGCAGCCGGTCGGCCTGGTCGCCGCGGGGCTGGAGCAGGACGTGGAAGGACACCGCCTCGTCGCCGTGCAGGGTGGTGACGAACTCCACGTCGGCGGACGTCAGGGCCTTCTCGATCATCAATACGCTTGTGAACACGACAGGCGCCCTTCTCCTCCGAGGGCCGTCTCGGGCCCTGTCTCCTGCGGGGCCGCACGGCCCCTTCTCCTGCGTCTCGCGCACGGGCCGTCCCACGACCCTGCGGAAACCATCCTGCCCCGTAACCGCACGGGTACCGCGGAGATCCGGTGTGCCCGGCGGAAGCCAACCGGAACGGCACATTCCGTCACTCGGTCCGCTGCCGACGGTATCGGCTGAACAGGAACCCGGCCTCCTCCAGCAAAGACGCGAGTTCGAAGAGCCGGGGGACCTCCACCGCGGGGCCCGAGGCGATCCGCTGCGCGCCGCCCGCCGTCAGCATCGGGGAGAGGGTGAGGCACAGCTCGTCCAGGACGCCGGCGGCGATCAGCTGCCCCAGCAGACGGGGCCCGCCCTCGGTCAGCAGGCGGCGCATGCCGCGCTCGGCCAGGGCGGCCACGGCGCGCGCCGGATCGACGCCCGCGCCGTCCCCGGCGATCACCACCTCCGCGCCGGCCTTCTTGGCGGCGGCGATCCGGCCGGCCGGCGCCGCGGCCCCCGTCAGCACGAGCGTGGGCACCAGCGGCGAGGTGAAGAGCGGCAGCGAGAAGTCGAGGTCGAGACGGGCGCTCACCACGGCGACGGCGGGTGCGGGACCCTGGCCGGCGGCCTCCCGCAGCGCGGCGAAGTCCTCCCGCGCGCGTGCCGGGCGGTACCCCTCCTGGCGGACCGTCTCGGCCCCCACCACGATGACGTCCGCGAGGGCGCGCAGCGTGCCGAAGATCCGCATGTCGGTGGCGCAGGAGATGGGCTGCGAGCGTCCGTCGTGCTGGGCCGCGCCGTCGAGCGTGGACACCATGTTGGCGCGCAGCCACGGCCCGCGGACGTCGGGGTAGGCGTACGCCCGCGCCAGCTCCGCGAGACTCCAGTCGCGGTCCGTCACCTCCGTACCGGGGGTCCCGCCCGAGGCCTGGGCTGCTGTTTCTTCGGTCACAGGGAACAGGCGTCGCATGCCGTGCAGTGTGGCACGGCCCTTAGAGTGGGGAACCGTGTCGTCCTCCCCAGCCGCCCATGGCCTCAGCCCGATAGCCGAAGCGGCCCCCCAGTCGCTGTGCGCCCGCGAACCGCACGTCCCCGCGGACCGGCTCGTGGCCGAGATGGTGCCGCCGCCCCGCTTCGACTCGGTCCGCTTCGATACGTACATCCCGGACCCGAACCAGCCGAGCCAGACCGAGGCCGTGCGCGTCCTCGGCGACTTCGCGGCCGGTCTCGGCGCGGCGCACACCGCCGCCACGGGCCGGCGCAGGCTGTTCGGCCTCGGCAGGGCGCCGAAGGCCCCCACCGGGCCGCGCGGTGTCTACCTGGACGGCGGGTACGGCGTCGGCAAGACCCACCTGCTGGCCTCCCTGTGGCACGCGACGCCGGCCGAGCCCGCCCTCAAGGCGTTCGGCACCTTCGTCGAGCTGACGAACCTGGTCGGCGCGCTCGGTTTCCAGAAGACCGTGCAGACGCTCTCCGGCCACCGGCTGCTGTGCATCGACGAGTTCGAGCTGGACGACCCCGGCGACACCGTGCTGGTCTCCACGCTGCTGGGCAAGCTGGTCGACGCGGGAGTGGCGCTGGCCGCCACCTCGAACACCCTGCCGGGCAAGCTCGGTGAGGGCCGGTTCGCCGCCGCCGACTTCCTGCGGGAGATCCAGGGGCTGTCCGCGCACTTCCGTCCGCTGCGCATCGACGGCGAGGACTACCGCCACCGGGGTCTGCCCGAGGCGCCCGCGCCGTTCTCCGACGCGCAGGTCACGAAGGCCGCGTACGCCACCGAGGGGGCGTCCCTCGACGACTTCCCGCACCTGCTGGAGCACCTGGCGCGCGTCCACCCGAGCCGGTACGGCGCCCTGACCGACGGCCTGGCGGCCGTCTGCCTCACCGATGTGCGGCCGGTGCCGGACCAGTCGACGGCGCTGCGGCTCGTCGTGCTCGCCGACCGGCTCTACGACCGCGAGGTGCCGGTGCTCGCGTCCGGGATGCCCTTCGACCGGCTGTTCAGCGAGGAGATGCTGAACGGCGGCTACCGCAAGAAGTACTTCCGCGCGATCTCCCGGCTCACCGCGCTCGCCCGGGACGCCGGACCCCTGGTGCGGGACGGTAATTCGGACGCCGACCGAACGTAAAACGTCTTCTGTAGGCAGTATCCCGCCACCTGCGCCCACCGCCCGTTTCAGGCCCTCTTCAGGGTGAAACGTTAAGTTAACCCTGCAAACAACTCGCCGCGCTAGCGTGCCGGTTGACGCGCGGGAGGCGAGGCGGGAGGGGGGCGCATGACACGAGGTACGACGGTCCGGGCGCTGCTGTCCGCCCTCGCCGCCGTTCTGCTGGTCTTACAGCTCTTCGCGTCCGCCGAGGCGTTCGCTTCCGTACACACGAGCGAGATCGTCTCGTGCGGGGAGACCGAGGAGCCGCAGCAGGCGCCGCCGGCCGCCGCGCGCGACCGGAGTCGCGGCGGGGACCGGACGCCGGGGGTGCCCCCACGCACCGCGCCGGACCGCGGCCGCACGTTCCCGTGCCCGCCGCCCGTACCCGCCGGCCCGTACGCGCACGCGTCCAGATCCCCGGCCGCGCACTCACCCGCGACACTCCAGGTCTTCCGCTGCTGACAGGGGCCGTGACCCCCCACACCACGTTCTGTCAGCCGACGCGCCGTCCTGGCGCGCCAGGAGGAACCGACATGCAGCCCCTCATCGATCACGCCCGTGCCCACGGCCGGCGCCCGGAGGACTTCGCCCGCCTGGCCGCGGGCCAGTCCCCGCAGGCCCTGTTCATCACCTGTTCGGACTCCCGGGTCGTCCCGGCACTGATCACCGGTGCCCGTCCGGGCGAGCTCTTCGAGCTGCGCACCGCGGGCAACATCGTCCCCCCGTACACCTCCGCCCGCCCCACCGGCGAGGCCGCCACCATCGAGTACGCCGTGAACGTGCTCGGCGTCACCGACGTGGTCGTCTGCGGCCACTCGCACTGCGGCGCCGTCGGCGCGCTGGTGCGCGGCGACGACCTGACCGCCGTGCCCGCCGTGCGCGACTGGCTGGCGCACGCGAGCGAGCGCCCCCGGGGCGCGGCCGAGGACCCCGCCGTGGCCGAGGCGGTGCAGAACCACGTCCTGACCCAGTTGCTGCGCCTGCGCTCCTACCCGTGCGTGGCCGACAGGCTGGCGGACGGACGGCTGCGCCTGCACGCCTGGTTCTACGAGGTGCACACCGGCGTCGTACGGGAACACCGCCCGGACACCGACACCTTCGAGGCGCTGTGAGCGCCGCGACGCAGCCGGCGCGGTCGCGTCCGGCGCGGTTCCCTCACCTTCGGCAGGACGTCGCCGCCTCGGTCGTCGTCTTCCTCGTCGCCCTCCCGCTGTGCGTGGGCGTCGCCGTCGCCTCGGGGGTGCCGGCCGAACTGGGCCTGGTCACCGGCATCGTGGGCGGTGTCGTCACGGGCATGATGCGCGGCAGCAGCCTCCAGGTGTCGGGTCCCGCGGCCGGGCTGACGGTGCTGGTCTTCGAGGCCGTGCGGGAGTTCGGGCTGCCGGCCCTCGGCGTGATCGTGCTGGCCACGGGGCTGCTGCAACTCCTCATGGGCGTCCTGCGGCTGGGCCGCTACTTCCGGGCCATCTCGGTGGCCGTCGTCGAGGGCATGCTCGCCGGCATCGGTCTCGTGCTGATCGCGGGCCAGCTGTACTCGGCGGCGGGACTGACCGCGCCCGCCTCGGGACTGGACAAGATCACCGGTCTGCCGGAGGCGCTCGTCGGTGCCGCCGGGAACCCCGAGGCGCTGGCGTCGCTCGCCCTCGGCGCGGGCACCGTCGCCGTCCTCGTGCTGTGGAAGCGGCTGCCGAGGCGGATACGGGCGGTGCCCGGGCCGCTCGGCGCCGTCGTGCTGGCGACCGTGGCCGCGCTGGTGTTCTCCCTGCCGGTCGCGACGGTCGAGGTGCGGGGGCTGCTGGGCTCGCTCCAGCCGCCGCCCCTGGAGGCCTACGGCGAGCTGGCGAGCGTGGCCATGCTCGGCACGGTCCTCGCCTTCGTGCTGATCGCCTCGGCGGAGAGCCTGTTCAGCGCGGCGGCCGTGGACCGGATGCACGACGGGCCGCGGACCCAGTACGACAGGGAACTGGTGGCGCAGGGCGCGGGCAACACGCTGTGCGGGCTGCTCGGCGCGCTGCCGATGACCGCGGTGATCGTCCGCAGCGCGGCGAACGTGCAGGCGGGGGCGCGGACCAAGGCGTCCCGGGTGCTGCACGGCGTCTGGCTGCTGCTGTTCGCCGCGCTGCTGCCCGCCGCGCTGGGGATCATCCCGCTGCCCGCCCTCGCCGGCATCCTGGTGTACGCGGGATGGAACCTCATCCCGCTGCGCGCGATCGCCGAGCTGTGGCGGGAGCACCGCGGCGAGGCGCTGATCCTCGTCGTCACCGCCGTGTCCATCGTCGCCGTCAGCATGTTCGAGGGCGTCCTGATCGGCCTGGCGCTGGCCGTCGTCAAGACCGCCTGGGAGGCCTCGCACGTGCGCCTGGAGGTCATAGACAAGGGCGCGGGGCCCGTCCAGGCCCACCTCTCGGGCAACGCGACCTTCCTGCGGCTGCCGAAGATGCTCGACAGCCTGGAGGCGCTGCCCCAGGACCGTCCGGTCGAGGTGAACCTGTCCGGGCTGCACCATCTCGACCACGCCTGCCGGGTCGCGCTGGAGAACTGGGCGTCCCGGCACAGCACGACCGGCACCGAGCCCGTGAAGGTCACCCCGGTGCCCTGACCGGCGCCCCCACGCCCCGCCCCGGCCGGGTCCGCCCTCGCGGCGGACCCGGCCTTGCCGTGCCTGCCTCCGGTGCCGCCGACCCAGCGGCGTACAGTGGACTTTCCAGGCATATCGGGCGGCGTCAAGGGGGTCGTCGTGCTAGAGGAACTTCTCGTCGCCGGGGTGGCGGCCGGCTGCGCCGCGCTCGTGTACCTCTCGGCGGCGGCACGGGTCGTCAAGCAGTACGAGCGCGGGGTCGTCTTCCGGCTGGGCCGCCTCACCGGCGGCGTGCGCGGACCCGGCTTCACCGCGGTGATCCCGGTGATCGACCGGCTGCGCAAGGTCAACATGCAGATCGTGACGATGCCGGTGCCCGCGCAGGACGGCATCACCCGGGACAACGTCACGGTCCGGGTGGACGCCGTCATCTACTTCAAGGTCGTGGACGCCGCCGACGCGGTCGTCCAGGTCGAGGACTACCGCTTCGCGGTCTCCCAGATGGCCCAGACGTCCCTGCGCTCCATCATCGGCAAGAGCGACCTGGACGACCTGCTGTCCAACCGCGAAAAGCTCAACCAGGGCCTGGAGTTGATGATCGACAGCCCGTCCATCGGCTGGGGCGTGCAGATCGACCGGGTCGAGATCAAGGACGTCTCCCTGCCCGAGACCATGAAACGCTCCATGGCCCGCCAGGCCGAGGCCGACCGCGAGCGCCGCGCCCGGATCATCAACGCCGACGCCGAACTCCAGGCCAGCAAGAAACTCGCCGAGGCCGCCGGAGTCATGTCCGAGCAGCCCGCCGCCCTCCAACTGCGCCTGCTCCAGACCGTGGTGGCCGTCGCCGCCGAGAAGAACTCCACCCTCGTCCTGCCCTTCCCGGTGGAACTACTGCGCTTCCTCGAACGCGCCCAGAACCAGAACCCGGCACCGCAGGACACCGCCGCGCAGCCCTCGCCGCCCACGAGGCCGCCGGTGACCGACGAGTGACACGTGCTACGCGCGTGGTTCCGGTAGCCCGGAGTGCGTGATACCACAGCGGGGTCACAGTCCTGTCCGCCAGCAGGAGGGTTGCCCCATGTCCGAGACCGCCCGATCAGCGACACGACGTCAGGTCCTCGCCCGTACCGGCGCGTTGGGCGCCTCGATCGCCTTCGCAGGAAACCTCTCCGAGCTCTTCGCGGGCACCGCCGCCGCGCAGGATCTCGGCCACCACGGCTACGGCCCCCTGGTCCCCGACCCCGACGGACTGCTCGATCTGCCGGAAGGTTTCCGCTACCGGGTGCTGTCCCGCGAGGGCGACCCGCTGCGCTCCGGTGAGGGCCCGGTGCCCAGCAACCACGACGGCATGTCGGCGTTCCCCGGCCGCCACGGCCGGGTCCACCTCGTCCGCAACCACGAGAACCGCGTCACCGCGAAGATCCCCGTCCCCGCCATCGAGGGCCTCACGTACGACCCGGCGGGCAAGGGCGGGTGCACGGCGCTGACGGTCGACCGGCACGGCGAGGTCCTCTCGGAGCGCGTCGCCATCGCCGGTACCGCCGTCAACTGCGCGGGCGGGCCGACCCCTTGGGGCACCTGGCTCACCTGCGAGGAGACCGAGGACAAGGCCGGCACCAACGGCTACACCAAGGACCACGGCTTCATCTTCGAGGTCGACCCGGTGGACCCGCGCCGGACCGGAGCCGTGCCGCTCACCGCGATGGGCCGCTTCCAGCACGAGGCGATCGCCGTCGACCCCCGGCGGGGCATCGTCTACGAGACCGAGGACGCGTTCCTCAAGCCCTTCGGCCTCTTCTACCGTTTCCTGCCCAACAAGCCCGAGGGCGGCCGGGGTTCGCTGCGCGCCGGCGGCAGACTCCAGGCGATGCGCGTGCCGGGCGTACCCGACCTGTCCGCCATCCAGGAGACGGGCGCCTCCTTCGACGGCGTCGAGTGGGTGGACGTGCCGGACCCGCTGGCCACCGGAACACCCGTCCGGCTCCAGGACTTCGGCCCCAAGGGCATCACGCACGCCCAGAAGCTGGAGGGCTGCTACTGGGGCGGGAAGTCCGTGTACTTCGTCTCCTCCTTCGCCCACAGCGCCGAGGGCTCGGCCGCGGACCACTACGGGCAGATCTGGCGCTACGACCCGTCGTCACGCCGTCTCACCCTCGTGATCGTCTTCGGCCCGGACACCGACGTCCAGCTCCCGGGCGAGTCCCCCGACAACATCTGCCTCGCCCCCAGCGGCGGCCTCATGGTCTGCGAGGACGGCAACGGCGCGCAGCACGTCTTCGGCGTGACCCGGCGCGGCGAGGTCTACGCGATGGCCCGCGGCGCCCAGAACATCGGCACGCCCGAGGCCCCGGAGTGGGGCGAGTTCGCGGGCGTCACGTTCTCGCCGGACGGCCGGACGATGTACGTCAACTGCTACACCCCGGGCACGACGTTCGCGGTGACCGGACCGTGGCGCCGCTGACCCCGGCGGGCGCCGGCGTGCCTTCGGGCCGCTGACCGCCGGCCGTTCCCGCGGAGCCCCGGGCGCTTGTCCCGGGGCTCCGCCGTGCGGTCGCCCGGAAATGCCGCGGCGCCCCGGGGGTCCGCCGAGTCGAACCGCGAGTAGCGGGCACCCGCGCCCCGGCGGAAGATCGAGGGACACAGCGGTGAAGGGGTGCGTGGTGGCGAAGACCAGGACCGGGGCCGGGACGGACGCCGGGAAGAAGAAGGGGTCCGGGAAGAAGAAGGGGTCCGGCGAGAAGACGGAGTCCGGGAAGGGCCGCACGGGCGGGAAGAAGGGGGACGCGGCCGAGGCGCCGGCGCCGCTGCGCGAGCTGCTGCGCGTCCCCGCCGGGGCCCGGGTCGACCTCTCCTCGTACGACACGAAGGGCGGCGCCGGCGGCCCCGCGGACAAGGCCGCGGGCCTGGAGGCCACCGCCCGGATGGGAGAGCGGCTCGCCGACCTCCAGGAACGCCTGTACGCCTCGGCGACGGCGGGTGACCGGCGCCGGGTCCTGCTGGTGCTCCAGGGCATGGACACCAGCGGCAAGGGAGGCACGGTCAAGCACGTCATCGGGCTGTTCAACCCCTCCGGCTGCCGCATCCGGGCGTTCAAGGCGCCGACTCCGCAGGAGCGCAAGCACTCCTTCCTCTGGCGGATCAGGAAGGCGCTCCCGCAGCCCGGCGAGATCGGCATCTTCGACCGCTCGCACTACGAGGACGTCCTGATCGGACGCGTCCGCGAGCTGGCCCCGCGGACCACGATCGAGAGCCGTTACGGCCAGATCGACGACTTCGAGAAGTCCCTCGCGGACGACGGCGTGACGGTCGTCAAGTGCTTCCTGCACATCTCGTACGAGCAGCAGCGCCGGCGTCTGCTGGCCCGTCTCGACAACCCGGACAAGCACTGGAAGTTCAGCCCCGCCGACATCGACGAGCGCGGCCTGTGGCCCGCGTACCAGGAGGCGTACGAGACGGCCCTCGAACGCTGCTCGTCCGTCCCCTGGTACGTGATCCCCGCCGACCGCAAGTGGTACCGCAACTGGGCGGTGAGCAAGCTCCTTCTCGAACACCTGGAGGCTCTGGACCCGCGGTACCCGAAGGCCGACTTCGACGTGGCGGAGTGCCGCGAGCGGCTCCTGGGCCAGACCCCGGGCGCCTGACGGCGGTGCCGGACGGCAGCCGGGCGGGTGACTTCCCCGCCCGGTCCGCACGGCACGTCCCCGTGGCGGACGAATAGTCACATTTACGTAGTTATTGTCGTCCGGTGATCATTCCTGTACGACGCATCGCCGCCGTCTGCGCGCTGGGCGCCGCCCTGGCCGCCTGCGGTGCGGCCGGGGGCCCGCGGACCGCCGAGCCGCCCGCACGGTCCGTCCGCCCGTCCGCGCCGGTCCCCGCGCTCCCCCCGACCCTCGCCCCGGGACCCGCCGGACTCACGCCCGTCTTCGAGAACGGCCCCCGCACCCGGGACCGGACCGTCGCCCTCACCTTCGACGCCGACATGACCGCGGACCAGGGGGCGCGCGCCGCCTCCGGTGAGCGCTTCGACAACCCCGGGCTGATCACCGCGCTGCGGGAGCTGAAGGTGCCGTCCACGGTGTTCATGACGGGACGGTGGGCCGACGAGTACCCGCGCGAGGCCCGGGCCATCGGGCGGGACCCGCTCTTCGAGATCGCCAACCACTCGTACAGCCACCACGCCTTCACCGGCGACTGCTACGGCCTGCCGAGGGTGCCGGAGGACCGGATGCGGTCGGACGTGGAGCGCGCCTTCGCCGCGTTCCGCCGGGCCGGGGTGCCGGACCCGAAGCCGTACTTCCGGTTCCCCGGCGGGTGCTACGACCGGCGGGCCCTGCGCGCCCTGAGCGGGGCCGGTGTCACCGCCGTGCAGTGGGACGTCGTGAGCGGGGACGCGTTCGCGACGGACGCCGACGCGGTGGCCCGGCAGGTGCTCGACGGGGTGCGGCCCGGTTCCGTCGTCGTCATGCACTGCACCCGCAGCGCCGCCCCGACGACCGAGCGGGCGGTCCGGACGATCGTGCCGAAGCTGCGGAAGAAGGGGTTCAGGTTCGTCAGGGTGTCGGAACTGATCGGCGCGACGACGCGGGCGCACCACTCCTAGGGCCTGTCGCCTGTCCGCGAGGTCGCGCCCGTTTCGCGACGCCCGGCGCGCTCCCGCCCGCACCGGCGGACCGGTTCCCGCCGGGACCGTTCTACGCTGGAGGCATGAGCGACTACTGCGGCACCGGAGCTGACGCGGAGACGGCACCCGGCACGGCCCCGGCCGACGCGGCGGGCGGACCGCCGTTCGCCGAGTGCGTGCAGTGCCGGAAGCCGACCGAGTACCCGGAGTCGTACCGCGGGATCACGCTGTGCCCCGTCTGCGAGTGGCAGGAGGCCCAGCGCGGCGCCTGCTCCGGCTGACCGGAACAGGCGCGGTCGGGACGGTGCGCGCCGCGCCCCCGCCTCCTCTCCCCCGGGGCACGGCCGCCCGCGGAGCGCCGATCTTGCGCCTGGCAGACTGGAGGCGTGACCAGTGATCCGCGCGCAGCCGAACCCGCCCCCGAAGGCGACAGCCCCTTCCGCTCCGAGCGCTCCGCGCGCGACGAGGCACCGCAGTTCGTGATGCCCCTGGTCGTCCGCATCGAGAAGACCGCGCCCCCGGCTCGCACGGACGCGCTGGAGACCGCCGCGCGTGCCGTGCTCACGATCCTGGCCGACGAGCGCTCGCTCGGCGACGGGGAGTGGGCAGCGCTCATGCGGGACTGGCAGGACGCCCGGATCCGCAAGGTGGTGCGGCGGGCGCGCGGCGCCGAGTGGCGGCGGGCCGAGACCCTGCCCGGCATCACGGTGACCGGCAAGTCCGCCGAGGTCCGCGTCTTCCCGCCGGTGCCGCTGGACGGCTGGCCCAAGGACCTGGCCCGGCTCCAGGTCTCCGGCACGGACCTCGACGACCCCGAACCGCCGTCCGGCGCCGACCCGTCGGCACCCGTGCTGTGGCTGAGCCCCGACCTGGACATGTCGGCCGGCAAGGCGATGGCGCAGGCGGGGCACGGGGCGCAGCTGGCCTGGTGGGAGCTGTCGGACGAGGAGAAGGCGGCCTGGCGCGACGCCGGGTTCGCGCTCTCGGTCCGTACGGCCGCGCCCGCCGACTGGAGCCGGCTCACCGCGTCCGGGCTGCCGCTGGTGCGCGACGCGGGCTTCACGGAGATCGCGCCGGGGTCGTGCACGGTGGTCGCCGACCACCCCGCGCTGCGCCGCTGACGCACCGGCCCGCACGATCCGCGGGCCCGTTGAACAGCACGGCCGTCCCGTACGTACCTCCTGACGCTGGCCAAGCACAGGTTTCCAACGACCAGTTGGCATGTTCCCGGGAGGCTCATTTGCGGCGTATCAACGGTACGGCCCTCGTCATCGCGGCCCTCGTCGCCACCGTCGGCGCGCTCGCGTTCCCCGTGTGGTCGTACGCCGACCGCTCCGGCACCGGTCCGGCGAATCTCGCCGCCGGCACGGTGAACACCCAGTGGGGCCCCCTCTCCGCCTCCGACCGCGACCTGATCGTGCGCGTACGCCTCGCCGGGCTGTGGGAACTCCCGGCCGGGCAGCAGGCGATCGAGCGGGCCCCCACCAAGGCGATCAAGGAGGCGGGCGACCACCTGATCGTCGGCCACACCGACCTCGACAAGCGGGTACGGATCATCGCGGCCCAGCTCGGCGTCGAACTGCCGAACCAGCCGAACGAACAGCAGCAGGGCTGGCTCGACGAGCTGACGGCCGCGCAGGGCAAGGACTACGAGCGCAAGTTCGCGAACCTCCTGCGGTCCGCGCACGGCAAGATCTTCCCGGCCATCGGAGCGGTGCGGAACAGCACCCGCAACACGCTGGTGCGGCAGCTCGCCTCGGACGCCAACCAGACGGTGCTCGACCACATCACCGTGCTGGAGAAGACCGGCGAGGTCGACTTCGACGCCATCGCCAACGACACGGCGGCCGGGGCGACCGCCAGCCCGACGGGGCCGCCCCCGCCCACCGTCGGGTCGTCCCCGGCCTCGGCGCCGCCCGCGGAGCCGTCCGGCGACGTCGAGGTGTCGTCGAGCCCGTCGCCCGCGGCGCCGGGCGAGGTCAACACGGGCCGTCCCGATCCCACCGGCGATCCCGCAGGCGAGGTGGGATGACCGGGCGCTGATGCCCGCCGGGGGACCCTCGGAACCTCAAATGTTGCTCTGAAGGTCCCCCCGGACGGGTTGGGCCCCGGTTCCCGGGGCCATCACCCCGTCACGCCGGAACAACCGGCCGGTGGTGGGGAGCCGTCGCGGACGACGGCACACGGGGTCCGGCCGGACGGGACGTGACGCACAGGGGGCGGGGACATGAAGCAGCTGGGGACGGGAATCGGCTGGCGTCCGGAGATCGCGGACGCCGTGGAGCGCATGGCCGGCATCGACTGGGTCGAGGCCGTGGCGGAGAACGTGTGCCCCGGGCACCTCCCCGAGTCGCTGCTCCGGCTGCGCGAGCGCGGGGTCACGGTCGTGCCGCACGGGGTCTCGCTGGGACTCGGCGGCGCGGACCGCCCCGACGAGTCCCGCCTGACCGCCCTCGCCGAGCGGGCGCTGGCGCTGGGCGCGCCGCTCGTCACCGAGCACATCGCCTTCGTCCGCGCGGGCGGCCCGCTGACCGCGTCCCCGCCGCTGGAGGCCGGGCACCTGCTCCCCGTCCCGCGCACCCGGGACGCGCTGGACGTCCTGTGCGAGAACGTCCGGATCGCCCAGGCCGCCCTGCCCGTTCCGCTCGCCGTCGAGAACATCGCGGCGCTGATCTCCTGGCCCGGTGAGGAGATGACCGAGGGGCAGTTCCTGTACGACCTCGTGGACCGCACCGGCGTACGGCTGCTGATCGACGTCGCGAACCTCCACACCAACCACGTCAACCGGGGCGAGGACCCCGCGAAGGCGCTGGACGAACTCCCGGTGGAGGCCATCGCCTACGTCCACGTCGCGGGCGGGTTCGAGCGCGACGGCGTGTGGCACGACAGCCACGCCCACCCCGTCCCCCGGCCCGTGCTCGACATCCTCGCCGACCTCGCCTCCCGGGTCTCGCCGCCCGGGGTGCTGCTGGAGCGGGACGAGAACTTCCCCGCCCCCGGGGAACTGGAGCGGGAGCTGACCGCGATCCGGGAGACGCTGCGGACGGCGGCTCCCGTCGCGGTGGGCGCCGGGGCCGCCCGGACTCCCGCGCCGCTCGGCCCCACGCGCCTCACGGGGCCGACCCCGGCGGGCGGGCCCCCCTCGGCACCCGCGCCGGTCCCGGTGGCCGAGCGCAGCTCCGTGCCCGCGCCCGTCTCGGTGGCCGAGCCCGTAGCGGTGGCCGAGCGCAGGTCCGCGCCCGAGCCCGTAGTGGTGGACAACCGCGCCTCCGTGCCCGGGTCCCTCTCGGTCGCCGTGTCCGACGCCGACACCGCGACCGGGGCGGACGGGGTCGCCGGGCCGGCGCGGCAGCGGCTCGCGCTCGCCCAGGCCGCGCTGCTCTCCGCGCTCGTCGCGGGCACGCCGGTCCCGGAGGGCTTCGACCGGGTCCGCCTCGGCGTACAGGCCCGGGCGCTCGCGGCCAAGCGCGCGGACGTGGTCGCCAAGGTGGCTCCCGAACTGCCCCGGATCCTCGGAGCGGCGTACCGGCCGACGTTCCTCGCCTACGCGCAGCGGCACCCCATGACGGGCGGGTACCGGCAGGACGCCCTGGAGTACGCCGCGCACCTGCTGCTCGCCGGACGCCCCGAGGACGCGGAGTCCCGGCGCCGGCTGCGCGACTGGTGGCTGGACCGGTCCGGGCCCGCCCCGCGCTCCGCGCGCCCGGCGGCCCGTCTGGCCCGGGCCACCCGCCGGGTCCTGCTGCGCCGCTGAGCCGTCCGGCCGGCCACGGCGGCGCGCCGCCGGAGCGGCGGGGCGGAGCACCGCGCGGGAGGGCGGGGCGCCGAGCGATGTGCCGGAATCAACACCACCGGCCCCGCTCCTGCGGCCCGTCGACGGCTTGTGCCGTATTGCGGTGCTCTGCGGGTGGACATTTCCACCCCATCCGGCGTTCGAACCCCTCCGCTGAACCCGATTTCCCTGTACGGCAGTTGGCGTATGGACCGCAGTAATATGCCAACCCGCACCCGAAGCGCACTAGCGTGCGGTGCCGCAACAGGAGGCACCATGCGATCCATCAACCGAGAAGGACTGGTCAGTGGAACCGGGCTCGTCGTCGCGGGCCTGACGGCGACCCTCGTCGCGCTCGTCTTCCCGATCTGGTCCTACGCGGACCGCTCCGGCACCGGGCTGGACACCCTGAACGCGCAGACCGTGTCGACGCGGTTCGGGCCGCTGTCCGGGCTGGACCGGGAGTTCATCACCAAGGTGCGGCTGGCCGGCCTCTGGGAGCTGCCCGCCGGCCAGCAGGCCCAGGAGCGCGGCACCACGCAGGCCGTAAGGACCGCCGGCGAACACCTCATCGAGGGCCACACCTTCCTCGACGCCCGCGTCCGCAACGTCGCGGCGCGGCTCGGACTCGAACTGCCGAACCAGCCCAGCCCGCAGCAGCGCCAGTGGCTGGCGACGCTGGACGCGGCCCACGGAGCGGACTGGGACCGGGAGTTCGCGAACATCCTCCGCCAGGCGCACGGCAAGGTGTTCTCCGTCGTCGCGCAGGTCCGCGCGAGCACCCGCAACACCCTCGTGCGCGACCTCGCCGACGACGCGAACACCACCGTGCTCGACCACATCAAGGTCCTGGAGGCCACGGGTTACGTCGACTTCGACGCCCTCGCCGAGGACGCGGCCACCGCCGCCCCGCCGCCGCTCACCAAGTCCCCCGCCCCGCCCGGCCCCACGGCCTCCCCCAGGCCGCCGGTCCCGGTGACACCCTCCGCGGGCTACCCGCTGCCGCCGGCCGCCTCCAGTCCCCGGTCGGCGGACGGCTCCGCGGACGGCACACCGTCCACATCGTGAATAAGGTGTGGCGCTCCCGGCCCGTGTCGCATAGAAATCCGCCATGTTCTGGGTCCTCCTCCTGCTCCTCGCCTGGGCCGCGACCGGCTCGGCCTGTTCACGGCTGTGCCTGGCCGCCGTCCGCGCCGCCGCCGTGGACGAGCGGGCGGGGCGCGGACACGATCTGACGCTGTACGAGGCCGCGTTCCTGTCGGGCGGCCCCGGGCGGGTCGCCGACCTCACCCTGGTGTCGATGGCACGCCGGCGCCGGCTGCTGCTCGCGCACACCGGCTGGGTGACCGTGGTGGACCCCGACGGGCGGGACGACATGGAGCGTTCGGTGCTGGGCGCGATAGGTCCCCGGGGCCAGTCGGAGATAGCGCCGGTGCGCAGGACCGCGGCGACGGCCGAGGCGGTGCGCCGGCTCGCCGACCACCTCGTCGCGGCCGGGCTCGCCGTGCCGGACGGAGCGCGCACGACGGTCGCCGGCGCCGTCCGCCAGGTCCGGGCCGCCGCCGCGGCCGTCCTCGTGCTGGGCGCCGTCGCCCTGCTGCTGCCCGGTCAGCAGCCCGCGGACCGGGGGCTGGTCGCCCTGTGGTTCGCGCTCCCCCTGGTGCTCGCCCTGAGCTGCCTCGCCATCGCCCGGATCGAGGTCCACCCGTACACCCGCTGGGCCTCCCCGGCCGGTCAGCGGCTGCTGGGCGGCCTGTCCCGGCACTCCTCCGCGGCGGACGACGAGCGTACGTACCTCACCGCCGTGGCCGTCCGCGGCGTCCGCGCGGCCGGCGAACCGGAACTGCGCGCGGCCTTCGCCCACCGCGAGCGCCACCCGTAGGGCCCGCGGGGACTGTTCGATTCACCCCCTCCGGGGGGCGCATCGGGGCATCGGGGCCGACACCGCCGGGGGCGGTGCTTTACTTCGCCGTCCGCCGACCGAAACATCCCTTCTGTCGCTGCCGCCGGAGGGATACGCCCTTCCGCCGCCGCGCACCGAAGGGATACGCGATGAGAGCCACCGCCCTCTGTTCCGCCGCCGGGTCCGTGCTCCTGACCGCCCTCGCCTCCGCACCCGCGGGCGGGCTGCCCGCGGACCCCGGGTCCCGGGCGGCCCTCACGGACTCCGCCGAGACGCGCGGCACCGCGCTGGCCGCCCGCCGCGCCGCGGCCGCCGGCATCCGCTTCGGCTCGTGCTCCGGCGACCAGGAGCTGCCCGGCGCCCTGCGGTGCGGAACGGTCACCGTGCCGCTCGACTACGCGCACCCGGACGGCAAGCGGATCAGACTGACCGTCAGCCGCGCCGAGGCCACCGGCAGGGACCCGCGCGACCCGGAGCGCGCGGTGCCGCGGCAGGGGGCGCTCGTCTACAACCCCGGTGGCCCCGGCGGTTCGGGCATGTACTTCCCGCTGGCCGGGCTGCTCCCCGAGTGGAAGCGGATCGGGGCGGCCTACGACCTCGTCGGCTACGCCCCGCGCGGAGTCGGCCGTTCCGCGCCGCTCTCCTGCCAGGACCCGCGCGAACTGTCGCGGGGCCCCTCGCAGGCCCCGGCGTTCCCTTCCGAGTCGTACAAGAAGGAGCGCGTCGCGGAGGCGAAGGCGTACGCCCGCGGCTGCGCCCGCCGGGGCGGCGCCGGCCTGCGCCACTACACGTCGCTGAACAACGCCCGCGACCTGGACGTGCTGCGCGCCGCGCTCGGCGAGCGGAAGCTGACGTTCATGGGCGCCTCGTACGGGACCTACTTCGGGGCGCTCTACGCGGATCTGTTCCCGTCGCACGTGCGCCGCATGGTCTTCGACTCGGCGGTGAACCCCGATCCGGAGCGGATCTGGTACCGCACGAACCTCGACCAGTCGGCGGCCTTCGAGAGCCGCTGGGCGGACTTCCGCGCCTGGACCGCCCGGCACGACGAGGTGTACGGCCTCGGCCGCACCGCCGAAGAAGTGCTGCACAGCTACGAGAAGGCCCTCGCGCGCCTCGCCGCCGAACCGGCGGGCGGCAAGGTCGGCCCCGGGCAGCTCCAGGGCGCGTTCCTCCAGGCCGGGTACTACGACGACTACTGGCCGCAGCGCGCCCTGGCCCTGTCCGCCTACCTCAAGGGCGACCCGAAGCCGCTCGTCCAGCAGGCGGGACCGTATCCGGAGGCGGCCCGCGAGCAGGAGAACGCCCGCGCGGTCTACACCGCCGTCGAGTGCAACGACGCCCCCTGGCCGACGGACTGGCGCACCTGGGACCGCGACAACACGGAACTCGCCCGCGTGGCGCCCTTCGAGACCTGGGACAACGTGTGGACGAACCTGCCGTGCGCGTACTGGAGCGGGCCCCGGCAACGGCCGCTCGACGTGCGGACGCTCCCCGGTGAACTGCCGCCCACGCTGATCCTCGCGGCCGAACTCGACGCGGCCACGCCGTACGAGGGCGCCCGGGAGCTGCGGCGGCGGCTGTCCGGCTCGGCCCTGGTCACCGAGCGGGACGCGGGCACCCACGGCATCGCCGGCGGGCCCAACCGGTGCGTCAACGAACACCTGGACGCGTATCTGCTGGAGGGCCGGCTCCCGCTGTACGGCGCCGACTGCGCCCCGCGTGCCGAGCCGAGGCCGGTGGCGCCGGGCGATCGCGCGAAGGCGGCCCCCGGCGTCCCGTGGCGGGCGGGTCAGGCGAGGCCGGCGACCAGCTCGGCGACGTCCTTGCGGCGGCCCGTGTAGAACGGGACCTCCTCGCGGACGTGCATCCGGGCCTCGGAGGCCCGCAGGTGACGCATGAGGTCGACGATGCGGTACAGCTCGTCGGCCTCGAAGGCGAGGATCCACTCGTAGTCGCCGAGGGAGAACGAGGCGACGGTGTTGGCGCGCACGTCCGGGTAGCCGCGGGCCATCTTGCCGTGGTCGGCGAGCATGCGGCGCCGGTCCTCGTCGGGCAGCAGGTACCAGTCGTAGGAGCGCACGAAGGGGTAGACGCTGATGTAGTTCCGGGGCGTCTCGTCGGCGAGGAACGCCGGGATGTGCGAGCGGTTGAACTCGGCGGGGCGGTGCAGCGCCATGTTCGACCACACCGGCTCCAGGGCGCGGCCCAGGCGGGTGCGGCGGAAGAGGTTGTACGCCTCCTGGAGCTGGTCGCTGGTCTCGGCGTGCCACCAGATCATCAGGTCCGCGTCGGCGCGCAGCCCGGACACGTCGTACGTGCCGCGGACGGTCACGTCCTTCGCGGCGAGCTGGTCGAACAGCTCCTGGACCTCGTCCGCGTAACCCGCGCGGTCCTCGGGGAGGGCGTCACGGAGCTTGAAGACGGACCACAGCGTGTAGCGGATGACCTCGTTGAGGTCCTTGGCCAGCTTGCCCTTGTTCGGGATCTTGGCGGGGGCGTCGTCACTCATGGGGCTATTCTCCCGCGCCGCCGTGCAGACTCTGCACCGGGTCGGCGCGGAGCGCGTCCAGCCCGCCGCGGTCGCCGCCGAGCGCGTCGACGGCGGCGTACGCGCTCGCGATGCAGGCGGGGATGCCGACGCCGTCGTAGGCGGCCCCGCAGACGGCGAGGGCGGGGACCGCGGCGACGTGCTCGCGGACGCGGGCCACGCGCGCGTGGTGCCCGACGGGGTACTGCGGCAGGCCGTCGTACCAGCGGGTGACGCGGGTGGCGACGGGGGCGGCGGCAAGGCCGGTGGCCTCGCGCAGGTCGTGCCGGGAGACGTCGACGAGGTCCTCGTCGTCCCGGTCGAGCACCTCGGTCTCCCCGTACCGGCCGACGGAGGTCCGCACGACGAGCAGGCCGGGGTTCTCCTCGTCGATCCAGCCCCACTTGCGGGAGGCGAAGGTGGACGCCTTGATGGTGCGCCCGTCGACCGGCGGCACCAGGAAGCCGCTGCCCTCGGGCAGATCGGCGTCCGCGCGGCGGTAGGCGAGGGTGATGAGCGCCATGGAGGCGTACTCGACGGCGGCCAGCTCGGCCGCGGCGGCGGGCACCTCGGCGCGCAGCAGGGCGGCGGCGGCCGGCGCGGGCAGGGCGAGCACGACGGCGTCGGCGTGCAGGACCCGGTCGCCGGCGACGATCCGCCAGGGCGCCCCCGGCCGCTCCGGCGGGCCCGTGCGGCGCAGTTCCGTCACGCGGGCGCCGGTGACGATCTCGCCGCCCCGGGCGCGGACCGACTCGGCGACCGCGAGGGGCAGCCGGCCGACCCCGCCCTCGATCCCCATGAACACCGGCCCGCCCTGTGGCCCGCGGGCGGCCTTATCCTGGATCTCCCGGACGGCCTCGGTCAGCGAGTCGTGGGTACGGGCGGCCTGGAAGAGCTGCGGGACCGCCGAGCGCATCGAGAGGCGGTACGCGTCGCCCGCGTACACCCCGCCGAGCAGCGGTTCGACGAGGCGGTCCACGACCTCCCGGCCGAGCCGCTCGGCGACGTAGGCGCCCACCGCGACGTCGTCGCCGACCTCCGTGCGCGGCAGGTCGGCGTCGCGCCCGATGCGGCGCAGGCCCTCGTCCGACAGCAGTCCGGCGAGGGCGGAGGCGGTGCCGGGGACGCCCATGACATGGCCCTTGGGCATGGGCCGCAGGGCGCCGCGGGTCCAGATCGACGCCGTGGCGGTGGCGGGCGGTGCGAGCCGGTCCGCGAGGCCCACCTCGCGAGCCAGGGCGACCGCCTCGGGGCGCCGGGCGAGCATGGACTCGGCGCCGAGGTCGACCCGGGCGCCCGCGATCTCGCCGGGCAGCAGTTTCCCGCCCAGCCGTTCCGAGGCCTCCAGGACGGTCACGTCCACGCCGGCGGCCAGCAGCCGGTGGGCCGCCGCCAGTCCCGCGATGCCGCCGCCGACGACGACGGCCCGGCCCGAGCCCGTACGAGTGTCCTGTGCACGCATGCCCCCACCTTCTCAGACCCCGCGGACGGTTCCCTCGCGAGCCCGGTGTCCCCCGCGAGTCCTTACCGTGACCGCATCGGAACCGGATCCCCCCAACGTCCGGGCCCGCCCGGGCGTCGAAGGAGCGTCAGTCGTCACGACGCCCCCGGGGGGATGCCCACATGCAGACACGACGCTCGGTAGGACGGGTCCAGGCTCTGGCGGGAGTGCTCCTCGCCGCCGCTCTCGCGCTGACGGGCTGCGGCGCAAACGACACCGGCGGCGGCGGCGACAGCGGCAGTGCCGCGGACAGCGACGCCAAGGGGTACGCGGCGGGTGCCCAGGAGGAGGGCGCGGGAGCCGCGGACCGCAGCGGCGGCGGCTCCAGCAGCGGCAAGTCGAGGCCGTCCGCCGCCCCCAGGGCCGCCGGGAGCCACATCATCCGCACGGCCTCGCTGACCGTGCGGGTCAAGGACGTCCCGGACGCCCTCGCCGACGCCCGCACCACGGCGGAGAACGCGGGCGGCTTCGTCGGCAGCGAGACGACCAACCGGGACGGCGACGGCCACGAGCGGACCCGGGTCGTCCTGCGCGTGCCCGTCGAGCGGTACGAGGAGGTGCTCGACGACCTGGAGGGGGCGGGCAAGCTCCTGGCCCGCACCGGCAAGGCGCAGGACGTCACCGAGCAGGTCGTCGACGTGGAGAGCCGCGTCAAGTCGCAGCGTGCCAGCGTCGCCCGGATCCGCGAGCTGATGGACGAGGCCACCAAGCTCGCCGACGTCGTCACCCTGGAGGGCGAGCTGAGCAGCCGTCAGGCGGACCTGGAGTCCCTGCTCGCCCAGCAGGCATCCCTGAAGGACCGCGCGAGCCTGGCCACGATCACCCTGTCCCTGACGCAGACGCCGGTGAGGGAGGCCGGCGCGGAGGACGGGGACCCGGGCTTCGTGGACGCGCTGGCGGGCGGCTGGCACGCCTTCGTCACCATGCTCCGCTGGATCGCGGTCGCCTTCGGCGCGGTGCTCCCGTTCCTGGCGGGCGCGGCGCTGCTCGTCCTGCTGTGGGCGCGCCTGGTGCGGCCCCGGCTGTCACGCCGGACGGCGCCGGCCGCCTCCGGCGGTGCGCTCCCCGTCGCCGCGCCCGTCCGCCAGGGGGCCGGGGGCCGCGCGGAGGCACGCGAGGAGGGGGCCCGGGACCAGGACTGAAATGCCGTGTCCCCGTAGCGTGTTCGTATGAGCATGAGCCCTACGAGCGGTACCGGCGGGAAGAAAGAGCGACTGGTCGTCATCGGCGGCGACGCGGCGGGCATGTCCGCCGCGTCGCAGGCACGCCGGCTGCGGAGCGCCGACGAGCTGGAGATCGTGGCGTTCGAGCGGGGCCACTTCACCTCCTACTCGGCGTGCGGGATCCCGTACTGGGTGGGCGGGCAGGTCGCCGGCCCGGACGAGCTGATCGCGCGGACCCCGGAGGAGCACCGGGAGCGCGCCATCGACCTCCGGATGCGGACGGAGGCCGTGGAGATCGACGTGCCGGGCTCCCGGGTGCGCTCACGGAACGTCGAGTCCGGCGCCGAGGAGTGGACCGCGTACGACAAGCTCGTGATCGCGACCGGCGCGCGTCCCGTCCGCCCCGACCTGCCCGGGGTGGACGCGCCCGGGGTGCACGGTGTGCAGACCCTGGACGACGGCCAGGCGCTGCTGGACACCCTGGCCGGTACCGAGGGGCGGCACGCGGTGGTCGTCGGCGCCGGCTACATCGGCGTCGAGATGGCCGAGGCGCTCATCAACCGCGGCTACGAGGTGACGGTCGTCAACCGCGGCAGCGAACCGATGTCCACGCTCGACCCGGACATGGGCCGCCTGGTGCACACGGCCATGGAGGGCATGGGCATCACGATGGTGAACGACGCCGAGGTGACGAAGATCCTGACCGGTGACGACGGCCGGGTCCGGGCGGTCGCCACCGAGGACGCCGAGTACCCCGCGGACGTCGTGGTGCTCGGCATCGGCGTACGCCCCGAGACCGCGCTGGCGCAGGCGGCCGGGCTGCCCGTCGGCGAGCACGGGGGGCTGCTCACTGACCTGGCGATGCGGGTCCGCGGGCACGAGGACATCTGGGCGGGCGGCGACTGCGTCGAGGTCCTGGACCTGGTCTCCGGACGTGAGCGGCACATCGCGCTGGGCACGCACGCGAACAAGCACGGGCAGGTCATCGGCAGCAACGTGGGCGGCGGCTACGCCACCTTCCCGGGTGTCGTGGGCACGGCGGTGAGCAAGGTCTGCGAACTGGAGATCGCCCGCACCGGGCTGCGGGAGAAGGACGCGCACCGGGTCGGGCTGCGGTTCCAGACGGTCACCGTGGAGTCCACGAGCCGCGCGGGCTACTACCCGGGCGCGGCGCCGATGACGGTGAAGATGCTCGCCGAGCACCGCACGGGACGGCTGCTGGGCGTGCAGATCGTGGGCCGGGAGGGCGCGGGCAAGCGGGTCGACATCGCCGCGGTGGCGCTCACCGCGGGCATGACGGTGGAGCAGATGACGGCGCTCGACCTCGGGTACGCGCCGCCGTTCTCGCCGGTGTGGGACCCGGTCCTGGTGGCGGCGCGCAAGGCGGTGGCGGCGGTACGCGACGGCGCCCGCTGAGCCGGGTACCGGCGGTGCGGTGACGTCCGCCGCGCCGGACCCGCCCGGCGTCAGGCCGACTCGTGCTGCCCGGTGCCGTTGATCCGCTCGATGGCCTGCCGGGCCTGTTCCGCGGGCGGGCGCCCCGGCAGCGAGGAGACGGAGCCCGACGGCGGCATGGTCGCGGCCGGCGCGGCGGCCGGTTTGGCGTGGGCGGCCGGCCGCGCCGAGCGCAGCCGGTGGCTGACGGCCTCGTCGAGGGTCACCGGGCGCTGCATGCGCGCGGCGAGCCGGCCGGCCTCCTGGCCGAGCGCGGCGAGGTCCTCCCAGGGCAGGTGCAGCACCAGGGCGATCTCGGCCTCGCCGTCGGGCAGGGCGTGCATCGGAGGAGTAACTCGCTCGTTCATCGCCTGTGTCCTCACGTGTTCCTCGCGTCGCGGCTTCCTCGCGCCACGGGCGGTCGAGGAGTCATACGCGGGCGCGGGCAGGGGCGTTCACCGATTCGGCCCCCGGATCGAGGGCAGTAATCCGGTGTGGTCATCCCCGTCCATGACGTGAATCCGGCGCGCCGTACGCCGTACGTGACGTACGCGCTGATCGCGGCCAACGTCCTCGTGTTCCTCTTCACGCCCGGCATCGCCGGTTCGGTGGCGGGCCAGAGCGAGCTGGCGCAGCTGTGCCACCTCCAGGCCTTCCTGGACCAGTACGCCGCCGTGCCGCAGGAGCTCGTCCACCACCGGATGCCGGACATCGTGCCCACCGGCGCGATCGGCGTGGGCCCGCACGGGCCGGGCTGCCTGGTGGGGCCGCCGGACTACGACAAGTCACCGGCGCTCTCGGTCCTGTCGGCGATGTTCCTGCACGGCAGCTGGCTGCACCTGCTCGGCAACATGCTCTTCCTGCTGATCTTCGGCAACAACATCGAGGACCGGCTGGGGCACGTGCGGTTCACGCTGTTCTACGTCGCGTGCGGCTACGCGGCGGCATACGGCTTCGCGCTGCTGAACGACGACTCGGGGGACCCGCTGATCGGCGCCTCGGGAGCGATCGCCGGGGTCCTCGGCGCGTATCTGGTGCTGTATCCGAAGGCCCGGGTCTGGGTGCTCGTCCCGTTCCTGGTGTTCCTGCCGCTGCGGCTGCCCGCCTGGATCGTGCTGGGCTTCTGGTTCGTGCTCCAGGCGGTGTACTCGTCCGGCGGCGGGGTCTCCGACGCGGGGACGGTGGCGTACGCGGCCCACGTGGTCGGCTTCCTGGCGGGCATGCTGCTCGCCTGGCCGCTGCGTCCGGGCACCCCGCCCCCGCCGGAGCCGCGCAGCCTGCTGTGGGGCAGGCAGGCGCGGCACGCGTGAGGAGCCGTCAGCGGGCGGTGTGCGTGTGGACGTGCTCGACGAGGCGGGTCAGCGCGTCCGGGTCCGTGGTCGGCAGGACGCCGTGGCCGAGGTTGAAGATGTGGCCCTCCAGACCGGCTGCGGCGTCGAGCACCTCGCGCGTCTTGGTGCGCACGGCGTCGGTCGTGGAGAACAGGACGGCCGGGTCGAGGTTGCCCTGGAGCGCCTTGCCGGGGCCGACGCGGCGGGCCGCCTCGTCCAGCGGGACGCGCCAGTCGACGCCGACGACGTCCGCTCCGGCCTCGCCCATCAGACCCAGCAGTTCGCCGGTGCCGACGCCGAAGTGGATGCGCGGGACGCCGTACCCGGCGACGGACTCGAAGACCTTCGCCGAGGCGGGCATCACCGAGCGGCGGTAGTCGGCGGGGGCCAGCGCGCCGACCCAGGAGTCGAAGAGCTGGACGGCGCTCGCGCCGGCCTCGATCTGCACCTTCAGGAAGGCGGAGGTGATGTCGGCGAGACGGTCGAGCAGGTCGGCCCACAGCTGCGGGTCGCCGTACATGAGCGCCTTGGTGTGCTCGTGGTTCTTGGACGGGCCGCCCTCGACGAGGTAGCTCGCGAGGGTGAAGGGCGCCCCCGCGAAGCCGATCAGCGGGGTCTCGCCCAGCTCGGCCGTGAGCAGCTTGATGGCCTCGGTGACGTAGGAGACGTCCTCGGGCGTCAGGTCGCGCAGCCGCGCGAGGTCGGCGCGCGTACGGATCGGGTTCTCGACGACCGGGCCGACGCCCGGCTTGATGTCGAGGTCGATGCCGATGGCCTTGAGCGGGACGACGATGTCGCTGAAGTAGATCGCCGCGTCGACGCCGTGCCGGCGGACCGGCTGGAGGGTGATCTCGGCGACCAGCTCGGGCCGCATGCAGGACTCCAGCATGGGGATGCCCTCGCGCACCTTCAGGTACTCGGGGAGTGAGCGCCCGGCCTGCCGCATGAACCACACCGGGGTGTGCGGCACGGGCTCGCGCCTGCACGCCTTGAGGAAGGCGGACTCGTACGTGGCTGTCGGCTGCTGGCCCGTGGGGCGGCGATCGTTGGCACTCACGACGGAAAGTCTCGCACGGTCCGCGGGCGGTCCCGTCCCGGGCACCGGGCGCCCGCGCCGGGGCGCGTTCGTACGGCGTGATCCGGACAGTGGCCGCGTGCGCGGGTGTCCTTCCCTGCGCGGAGGCCCCGTTCCCCTTAATCTTCCCCGCATGGCTGCGGCTCAGGGACGACTGTCGGACGGCGCTGGCGGAATGGACGACCCGAAGGAGGGGGAACGGGATGCGGGGGACGCGGCTCCGCTGCCCTTCCGGGCCGCCGTCGAGGCGCTGAGAGGCGCGCGGCCGCGGCCGGAGATCGAGATCGACCCGACGCGCCCGCCGCAGCGCCTGGCTCCGTGGGCGTACGCGCTGGAGGCCGCGGTGGTCCAGGACGACGAGGACCTGGCCGACGGCCGGCTCGTCCTGCTGCACGACCCGGCGGGGCACGACGCCTGGCAGGGCTCCTTCCGCCTGGTGACGCTGGTCCGCGCGGAGCTGGAACCGGAGATGGCGGCCGACCCGCTGCTGCCCGAGGTGTGCTGGTCCTGGCTGACCGGCGCGCTCCAGGCCCGCGGCCTGTCGTACGGCGAGCCGAGCGGCACGGTCACGCGCGCGAGTTCGCACTACTTCGGCGGCCTCTCCGAGCGGCCCTCCGCCTCCCAGATCGAGATCCGGGCGTCGTGGACGCCGCGCGAGGGCCTGGGCGGTGTCCCGGACACCGCCGCCCATCTCGCCGCGTGGTGCGATCTGCTGTGCCAGGTGGCCGGGCTGCCGCCGGCGGGCGCGGGTGACGCGTCGGTGGTGACCCTGCCGCAGCGCCGGGGCCCCCAGTCCCGCTGAGCCCCGCCCCGACCTCTTCTCCCTCTGAGCGCACCGGCCTTCCGGCCGGTGCGCTCCCGCATGTGCGGCCCGTCCCGTCCCCGCGCCGACGCCCCTCGCCGCGCCCCGGCCGCGACGACCGGTCAGGGCCCGCGACTGATCGTCCCTTTGTCGATACGACCACTTTCGGACGCGTAATGACGCGGAGCGACTCGGTTCGATCTTCGGATGATCGATCGCGTGTCCGAATTGCACGGATTGTTACTCACTAAATCGTGATCATTCTCTAAAGGCGCACGGGTTTGATGCCGAAGACGTCTGTGACCTTCCAAGCACGGCCCATCCCGGCTCATCCCCACAGCCGGTCCCCCCGTCCCCGCACCCCAGGAGGCCTGGTGTCCGTTCTCCTTGAGCAGCCCGCAAGCCTGGTCGCCTACCGCCCGAACAAGCCGACCGCCATGGTGGTCGTGGCAGACCCACGGGTCCGTTCCACCGTCACCCGCCACCTGTGGGCGCTCGGAGTACGCGACGTCATCGAGGCGTCGTCCGTCGCGGAGGCCCGTCCCCGAATCGGCAACCCGCGCGACATCTGTGTCGCGGAAGTCCACCTGCCCGACGGCAGCGGGCTCACCCTGCTGTCCGAGACCAGAGCCGCGGGCTGGCCCAACGGCCTCGCCCTCTCCGCCGCCGACGACATCGGTGCCGTGCGCAACGCCCTCGCGGGCGGCGTCAAGGGCTACGTCGTCACCGGTACGCGGACGAACCTGGGGCTGCCCAACCGCCCCGGAGCCGCCCCCCTCGGCGGCGCGGCCCGCATGCACCGCCGCCCCCCGGGCGCCCCGAGCCACCCGGGCGGCTACCGCGAACTGTCCGGCCGCGAGGTCGAGGTGCTCCGCCTCGTCGCGGAGGGCCAGTCGAACAAGGCCATCGGCGTGTCGATGGGCCTGTCCGCGCTGACCGTCAAGAGCCACCTCGCCCGCATCGCCCGCAAGCTCGGCACGGGCGACCGCGCCGGCATGGTCGCGGTGGCGCTGCGGACCGGCATCATCCACTGACCCCCGAGGGTCCTCCCCGAACGTGAACCGGATCTTTCACCCCCCTGTCCGGTTTACGACCCCCAGACGCCCGTCGACGGAACGTTCCGTCGACGGGCGTCGTCCATACACAGATACTCTTGACAGGTGACCGACGCCCAAGAGACCGCAGCAGACAGCTCACTGCGAACCACCGGAGGCGCCCCTCCGGACGACGTCGAACTGGCGCCGATCCCTTTGCTCGAGCCCCGCGACGGCATTCCGCCCGTGATCGCCGACGACGCCTCGCTCGCCGAGGTGATCGCCGCCTTCGCCGCCGGGACCGGCCCCGTGGCCGTCGACGCCGAACGCGCGTCCGGGTACCGATACGGCCAGCGCGCCTATCTGGTGCAGCTGCGCCGCGAGGGGGCCGGCTCCGCGCTGATCGACCCCGTGGCCTGCCCCGACCTCTCCGGGCTCGGCGAGGCGATCTCCGAGGCAGAGTGGGTGCTGCACGCCGCCACCCAGGACCTGCCGTGCCTGCGGGAAATAGGCATGATCCCCACCAGCCTGTTCGACACCGAGCTGGCCGGCCGCCTGGCCGGGTTCCCCCGGGTCGGGCTCGGCGCGATGGTCGAGAGCGTCCTCGGCTTCGTCCTGGAGAAGGGGCACTCCGCCGTCGACTGGTCGACGCGCCCGCTGCCGGAACCGTGGCTGCGCTACGCCGCGCTCGACGTCGAGCTGCTCGTCGACCTGCGGGACGCGCTGGAGAAGGAGCTGGACCGGCAGGGCAAGCTCGACTGGGCCCGCCAGGAGTTCGACGCGATCGCGCAGGCCGACCCGGCGCCGCCGCGCAAGGACCCCTGGCGCCGTACGTCCGGCATGCACAAGGTGCGCAGGCGCCGGCAGATGGCCGTGGTGCGGGAGCTGTGGCAGGCCCGCGACCAGGTCGCGCAGCGCCGGGACATCTCGCCCGGCAAGGTGCTGGGCGACGCCGCGATCGTCGAGGCCGCGCTGTCCCTGCCCGCCAACGTGCACGCCCTCGCCGCGCTGAACGGCTTCGGGCACCGCATGGGCCGCCGTCAGCTGGAGCAGTGGCAGAGCGCCGTCGACCGCGCGAGGGCGCTGCCGGACTCCGAGCTGCCGCAGCCCGGGCAGCCGGTCACCGGTCCCCCGCCGCCGCGCGCGTGGGCCGACAAGGACCCGGAGGCCGCGGCCCGGCTCTCCGCCGCGCGGGCCGCGGTCTCGGCGCTCGCCGAGCGGCTGAACATGCCGCAGGAGAACCTGATCGCGCCCGACACCGTGCGCCGGGTCTGCTGGGAGCCGCCGGCCGCGCCCGACGCCGACTCGGTCGCCGCCGCGCTCACCGGTCACGGGGCGCGCGCCTGGCAGGTCGAGCAGGTCACGCCGGTCCTGGTGACCGCGCTGCGGTCCGGCACGGCCAAGGGCTAACCGTCCGCCCTGCGGGACCGGGCGGACGTCCGTCGCATACGGGCGCCATGCCGTGAGTGGTGAGCGCCGTGCGGTGGGCGAGGGCGACGGCCTCGGCCGGGAGCGGACCGGTGGCCCGGCCGGGTCGTCCGGCGCTCCGCGGACCCCGGGACGGCGGAACGGCGACGTCGAGATCACGCCAAGATCCCGGGCGGCCGTCCGATACGGCCGGTCGCCCCTGTCCGGCATCCCGGGACGCGGCGCGGGACCGCCCGCGGCTCCATCGGGCCCGCGCGGGACGCCTGGGCGCCGGGCTCCTTGTGTGACCTTCGCCGCTCCCGGCCGGGGGACTGGGCAGCATGGTTACCCGCAAGTAGCATGAAGGGGTGAGCGCGCGCTCAGGCGTATGCGCCGCGCAGCAGTGCCATCCCGCATCTGGAGGAGAGCCATCGTGCCTCGTACCGTCAGGGACGTCGTCTTCGTCGACGGCGTCCGCACCCCGTTCGGCAAGGCGGGCCCGAAGGGCATCTACCACGAGACCCGCGCCGACGACCTCGTCGTGAAGGCCATCCGGGAGCTGCTGCGCCGCAACCCCGGTCTGGACCCCGCGCAGATCGACGAGGTCGCCATCGCCGCGACCACGCAGATCGGTGACCAGGGCCTGACGCTGGGCCGCACGGCCGGCATCCTCGCCGGGCTCCCCCAGTCGGTCCCCGGCTACTCCATCGACCGCATGTGCGCGGGCGCGCTGACCGCCGTCACGACCACCGCGGGCTCCATCGCCTTCGGCGCGTACGACGCCGTCATCGCCGGTGGTGTCGAGCACATGGGCCGCCACCCGATGGGCGAGGGCGTGGACCCCAACCCGCGCTTCGTGTCGGACAAGCTGGTCGACGAGTCGGCCCTGTTCATGGGCATGACCGCGGAGAACCTGCACGACCGGTACCCGCACATCACCAAGCAGCGCGCCGACGAGTACGCCGTGCGCTCGCAGGAGAAGGCCGCCAAGGCGTACGCCAACGGCAAGATCCAGGCCGACCTGGTGCCCATCTCGGTGCGCAACACCAACGCCGAGGTCGGCGAGACGGGCTGGGGCCTGGTCACCGCCGACGAGCCGATGCGCCCCGGTACGACGCTGGAGAACCTGGCCGGCCTCAAGACGCCGTTCCGCGTCCACGGCCGGGTCACCGCGGGCAACGCCGCCGGTCTGAACGACGGTGCCACCGCGTCGATCATCGCGTCCGAGGACTTCGCCCGCGAGCACGGCCTGCCGGTCAAGATGCGCCTGGTCTCCTACGCCTTCGCGGGCGTCGAGCCCGAGGTGATGGGCTACGGCCCGATCCCGGCCACCGAGAAGGCCCTCGCCAAGGCCGGCCTGTCGATCGAGGACATCAACCTCTTCGAGGTCAACGAGGCGTTCGCCGTCCAGGTCCTCGCCTTCCTGGACCACTACGGCATCGCGGACGACGACGCGCGCGTCAACCAGTACGGCGGCGCCATCGCGTTCGGCCACCCGCTCGCCTCCTCCGGCGTCCGTCTGATGACGCAGCTGGCCCGCCAGTTCGAGGAGCAGCCGGAGGTCCGTTACGGCCTCACCACCATGTGCGTCGGCTTCGGCATGGGCGCCACGGTGATCTGGGAGAACCCGCACCACAAGGACGCCGGAGGCGACAAGTGACCACCGCTGAACTCCTGAAGGGCGCAGCCGAGCTGTTCCCGGACGAGGTCGTGACCTCGGCGCACGTACGCCACCTCGACCTGCCGTTCAACGCCGGGCGCTTCGCGCTCGTGACGCTGGACAACGGCTTCGACCACACCAAGCCGACCACCTTCGGCCCGCAGTCCCTCGCGAACCTCGACGCGGCGATCGACCAGGTCGAGCGGGAGGCCGCGGCGGGCGAGATCGTCGGCGTCGGCCTCACCGGCAAGCCGTTCATCTTCGCGGTCGGCGCCGACCTCAAGGGCGTCGAGCTGCTGAAGAACCACGACGACGCGCTCGCCATCGGCAAGGGCGGCCACGAGGTCTTCAAGCGCCTGTCCGGCCTCGCGGTCCCCACCTTCGCGTACTACAACGGCGCGGCGATGGGCGGCGGCGTCGAGGTCGGCCTGCACTGCTCGTACCGCACGGTCTCCGCTTCCATCGCGGCCTTCTCCCTCCCCGAGGTCTTCCTCGGCCTGGTCCCCGGCTGGGGCGGCTGCGCCCTGCTGCCGAACCTGATCGGCGCCGACAAGGCCGTCTCGGTGATCATCGAGAACTCGCTCAACCAGAACAAGCAGCTCAAGGGCCACCAGGTCTACGAACTGGGCATCGCCGACGCCCTGTTCGAGGGTGCCGACTTCCTGGAGCAGTCCCTGCTGTGGACGGCGTCCGTCCTCAAGGGCGAGATCGTCGTCGAGCGCCCCGAGGCCGACCGCGGCGAGGCCTGGGACCAGGCCGTCGCCAAGGGCCGCTTCATCGCGGACTCCAAGGTGCACGGTGCCGCCCCGGCCGCCTACCGCGCCCTGGACATCATCGCCGCCGCCAAGAACGGCGACCTCCAGCAGGGCTTCGACGCCGAGGACACGGCGCTCGCCGACCTGATCATGGGCGGCGAACTGCGCGCCGGCATCTACGCGTTCAACCTGGTGCAGAAGCGCGGCAAGCGTCCCGCGGGCGCCCCGGACAAGTCGCTCGCGCGTCCGGTCACCAAGGTCGGTGTCGTCGGCGCCGGTCTGATGGCCTCCCAGCTCGCGCTGCTCTTCCTGCGCCGCCTGGAGGTCCCGGTCGTCCTCACGGACATCGACCAGGAGCGCGTCGACAAGGGTGTGGGCTACGTCCACGCCGAGATCGACAAGCTGCTCGGCAAGGGCCGCATCAACCAGGACAAGGCCAACCGCCTGAAGGCCCTGGTCACCGGTGTGCTGGACAAGGCCGAGGGCTTCTCGGACGCGGACTTCGTCATCGAGGCCGTGTTCGAGGAGATCGGCGTCAAGCAGCAGGTGTTCGCGGAGGTCGAGGCGGTCGCCCCGGCGCACGCGATCCTCGCCACCAACACCTCCTCGCTCTCCGTCTCGGAGATGGCGTCGAAGCTGAAGAACCCCGAGCGGGTCGTGGGCTTCCACTTCTTCAACCCGGTCGCGATCCTGCCGCTGCTGGAGATCGTGCGCGGCGAGCAGACCGACGACGCCTCGCTGGCCACGGCCTTCGCCGTCGCCAAGAAGCTGAAGAAGACCGCGGTGCTCACCAAGGACGCCCCGGCGTTCGTCGTGAACCGCATTCTCACCCGCTTCATGGGCGAGATCCAGAACGTCATCGACGAGGGCACCCCGGTGGAGGTCGCCGAGAAGGCCATCGAGCCGCTCGGCCTGCCGATGTCGCCGCTGGTCCTCCTCGAACTGGTCGGCCCCGCGATCGGCCTGCACGTCTCGGAGACCCTCAACCGGGCCTTCCCGGACCGCTTCACGGTCTCCCCGAACCTCGCGGCCGTCGTCAAGGCGGGCAAGCGCGGCTTCTACGTCTACGACTCCGGGAAGCCGGAGCTGGACCCGGAGGTCGCCGCGCTGCTGCAGCAGGGCGACGTCGTCCTGACCGAGCAGCAGGTCCGGGACCGCGTGCTCGACGCCGTCGCCCAGGAGATCGGGCTCATGCTCGACGAGGGTGTCGTCGCCGAGGCGCAGGACATCGACCTCTGCCTGATCACCGGTGCCGGCTGGCCCTTCCACCTGGGCGGCATCACGCCGTACCTGGACCGCGAGGGCGTCTCGGAGCGGGTGAACGGCAAGAAGTTCCTGGCGCCGGGCGTGGCGAGCGTTCCCGCGTAACCGCCGCCCGAGTCCCCCGTTGCCCGGCACGCCGACTGGTGTGCCGGGCAACGGCGTTCACGGGGGCGGCTCCGAACCCGGGGCCATATGGCGGGAGTTCAGACGGCCCGCCACGCCTCCAGGGCGAGGCCCGGCTCGTCCTTGCGGCGGGTGACGAGGAGTTCGCCGGACGGGGCGAGGCTCGCCGCGACCACGCGGTCCTCCTCGTCCGTGGCCAGCGACACCACGGAGCCGTCGGGCAGCCGGGGGCCCGAGGGCGCCCACCAGGCGCCGGCGGCCTCCTCCTCGGTCGGATAGGCGGCGAAGGCGACCCGGCCGTCGGCGGCGATCTGGGCGAGCAACGTGCAGTCGTGGCCGTCCAGTTCGGTGCGGACGGCCGACACGGGCCCCGGTCCGGCGGCGGCGAGCAGCTCGACGGGACCGGTGCCCGGGCGCCAGACGCACAGCACGCCCGACTCGTCCGTGTAGAAGAGCGAGGTGGACCCGGCGGAGGTCGCCAGCGCGCGGAGCGTGCCGGGCCGTGCGGCGGCCTCCACGGTCTCGTGCAGGACCGGCTGGGCGCCCGGCTCCTCCTGCCGCCAGTGCAGCAGCGCGCCGGGGGCGGACGCGTACAGCTCGACCCGGCCCGACTCCCCCGTCACGGCCGCGAGTCCGGTGTGGACGTCCTGGCCCCCGAGGTCGCGGAAGGGGCCCCAGCCGCCCTTCTCCTTCTGACCGAGCATGCTCACCCCGCCGCCCTCGTTGCGCACGAAGACATGGGCCCGGCCCTGCGCGTCGACGGCGACGGCCGGGGTGCCGGTGCGGTCGCCGGTCCTGTCCGGGTGCCCGAGAGGGACCCAGTCCAGGGCCGCGAGACGGGCGCGGAAGTGCGTGGAGTGGACGAGGCCCGATTCCCGGGGGACCGTCGGCCGCCAGGACACCAGATGGGCGTAGTCGTCCGCACCCTGGCCGACGGCGAGCACGGGATGCAGGCGCTGGTCGCCGCCGACGACCCGCGCCGGGTCCCAGGGGCCGCCGGGCCCGCGCTCGGCACGGCACAGGACAGCGGCGTCGGACAGCAGGTACACGCTCAGCCTGCCGTCGCGCCCGCGCAGGAACCAGTCCCCGTTCACCACCGTCGACACAGGCTCACTCTAATTCGGCGGTTCCGGCGGGTGCGGGCGGGGCCTCCCGGGCGGCGGGCTCTCTGGCAGGCTGGCCCCATGACGACCGGGACGACCCTGCTCATCGTGGACGGCGCGAACGTGGTGGGCTCCGTGCCCGACGGCTGGTGGCGCGACCGGCGGGGCGCCGCCGTACGCCTGCGGGACCGGCTCGCCGGCCTCGCGGAGCACGGGCTGCCCGGCCGGCCCGGCCCGCTGGAGATCGTCCTGGTGCTGGAGGGCGCGGCCCGCGGCGTGGAGTCCGTCCCCGGGGTCCGTGTCGAGGACGCCCCGGGCAGCGGCGACGACCGCATCGTGGAGCTGGCGTCGGCGTCCCCCGGCCGCGCCCGCCTCGTCGTCACCGCCGACCGCGGACTCCGGGACCGCGTGACCGTCCTCGGCGCGGAGGTCGTGGGTCCCCGCGCGGTGAACGGCCGGCCCTGACCCGGGCGGTACGGGCGGTACGGGCGGTACGGCGGTACCGGCGGTACCGGCGGTACGGGCGAGGAACGGTCAGCCCTGTCCCCGGGCGGGTACGTAGAGCACCGCGCCGGAGACCTCCCCGACGGCCACGTACCGCTCGGCCAGCAGGCGCCGCAGTGACGGCATCCGCTCCGGGCGGTACGGCCCGCCGCGCGAGTCGTCGACGATCAGCGCCGGCGGACGGGCGGCCAGCTCCTCGCGGAAGACCGGCCAGGTGCCCTCCACGCCGTACCTCTCGCCCACCCGGGGGCCGTCGCGGCCGCCGCTGTAGTTGGTGAGCAGACCGGCCGTCAGATAGCGGCTGGCGGGCTCGCGGTGGGCGAGCCAGTAGACCTCCGGGTGTATGCCCCACACCAGGACGCGGTCGCCCGGCGCCGTCCGGCCGGCCACCGTGTCCGCGAGGCGCTGCGCGTGCGCGAGGTCGGACCGGGGGGCCAGCGCGCCCCAGGCGAGGAAGAGCGCGCAGCAGCAGGCCGACGTCAGCACCGCCGTCACCAGGCGCTCCCGCGGCAGGACCTGGAGCGCCGCCGTCGCCAGCAGCGCGACCGGCGGGAGGAGCTGGAGGTAGTAGTGGCCGAAGAAGTGGAACCCCGCGGACACCGCCGCGACCGAGGCGCCCAGCCACAGCCACAGCTCCGCCGGGCCCGTACGGGTGAGGCGCAGCGCGCGGACGACGGGCGGGATCAGCCCCACGCAGGCCACGGCGAGGATCGCGGCGTTGACCGCTCCCCGTGCCAGCACGTGCGGTCCCGACCCGGTGAGGCTCGCGTAGGAGCCCGAGCCGGTGACGGTCCAGAACAGGAAGCCGGCCGGACCGGTGAGCAGCGCGGCGGCCAGCACCGGCGAGACCGCGCCGGCCGCCGCCCGCAGTGCCGCGGCCCGTCCGGCGCCGTCCCGGTACAGCAGCCACAGCACCGGCACCAGGACCGCGCCACCCGTCTGCTTCACCAGGAACGCGCAGGCGACGGCGGCTCCCGCCGCGCCCCAGCGGCGCCGGTCGGCGCACCACATCGCCGCCGCCGTGCACGGCAGCATGAACACCTCGAAGGTCGCGGCCTGCGCGTCCTCGGGGTTGAGCCCGACCGAGACCAGCAGGTACAGCGTCCCCGCCGTGCGGCCCGCCCCGGGGCCCCACCGGCGCCGCGCCAGGGACGCCAGGAGCAGCGCGGTCAGCAGCTGCGCGGCGACGGCGAGGACCCGTACCGGGGTCAGCGACCCGGAGCCGAAGACGGCGAAGGCGCCCTGGTAGAGCCAGGGCACCAGCGGCGGCTTGCGGTCCACGACCGTCCCGTACAGATCTCCGCCGTCCGCCAGCAGCCGCGCCTGTACGGCGAGGAACCCCTCGTCCGGGTTCCACAGCGGCCGCAGGAACGAGGGCACGCGGGTCGCGCAGGCCAGCAGCGCCAGCGCGGGCAGCAGCCGCCCCCAGTAGGCGCGGCGCCCGAGCCGCCGGGGCGCGGGCAGGGGGCGTGCGGGGGCGAGGGGGCCGGCGGGCATGCGGTGCACGCTATCCGGCCCCGCAGCCCCGCCTGGGCGGGACATACGGGGCCGGACGGGGAATCGTTCGGGTCACTCGGTGGTGCGGCCGGGCGGGGGCACGGCGCCGGCCGCCGCGGCCTTCTCGCTCCGGCCGAGACGGCTGTGGGAGCGCCCGTACAGGAAGTACACGAGGAAGCCGATCGCCATCCAGATGCCGAACCGCAGCCAGGTCTCGGCGGGCAGGTTCAGCATCAGCCACAGGGAGGCGAGCACCGACACGATCGGCAGCACCGGCACCAGCGGGGTGCGGAAGGAGCGGGGCAGGTCGGGACGCGTACGGCGCAGGATGATGACGCCGATGGCGACGACGACGAAGGCGAACAGCGTGCCGATGTTCACCAGCTCGGCCAGTTCGCTCAGGCTGGTGAAGCCGGCCAGGATCGCGATGACCACGCCGAGCAGGATGGTCGGCCGGTGCGGGGTCTTGAAGCGGGGGTGGACGCGCGAGAAGAAGCGGGGCAGCAGCCCGTCGCGGCTCATCGCGAAGAACACCCGGGTCTGGCCGAGCAGCAGGATCATGCAGACGGTGGTGAGGCCGACGGCGGCGCCGAAGCTGATGAAGCCCGCGAACCACGGGTGCCCGGTGGCCTTGAACGCGTCGGCGAGCGGGGCGTCCACGGACAGCTGCTTGTAGTTCTGCATGCCGGTGACGACGATCGACACCGCGACGTACAGGGCGGTGCAGATGATGAGGGAGCCGATGATGCCGCGGGGCATGTCGCGCTGCGGGTTGCGGGTCTCCTCGGCGGCGGTGGCCACGACGTCGAAGCCGATGAAGGCGAAGAAGACGACGGAGGCGGCCGTGAAGATGCCCATCACGCCGAAGTTGGAGGGCGCCCAGCCGAACATCAGCTGGATCAGCGGGGAGTCGAGGCCGCTGCCCGCGTCCACGGGCTTGGCCTTCGGGATGAAGGGGTCGTAGTTCTTGCCCTCGATGAAGAAGGCGCCCGCGATGATCACGACCATGACGACCGTCACCTTGATGGCGACGACGACGGCGGTGACCCGCGCGGAGAGCTTCGTGCCGACCACGAGGATGGCGGTGAGCACCAGCACGAGGGCGGCGGCCAGGATGTCGAAGCCGAAGCCGTCGGCCCCCTCGCGGCCGCTGAGCGCGGCGGGCAGATGCCAGCCGGCGTTGTCGAGCAGCGAGGCGATGTAGCCGGACCAGCCGACCGCGACCACCGCCGTGCCGAGCGCGAACTCCAGGACGAGGTCCCAGCCGATGATCCAGGCGGGCAGTTCGCCCAGGGAGGCGTACGAGAAGGTGTACGCCGATCCGGCCACCGGGACGGTGGACGCGAACTCGGCGTAGCACAGCGCGGCCAGCGCGCAGACGACGCCGGCGACGACGAAGGCCAGGGCGACGGCCGGACCCGCGTTGTTCTTGGCGACCGTGCCGGTGAGGACGAAGATGCCGGTGCCGATGATGACACCGACGCCGAACACGGTGAGATCCAGAGCGGACAGCGACTTCTTGAGTGCGTGCTCCGGCTCCTCAGTGTCCAAGATCGACTGTTCGACCTTCTTCGTTCTGAAGAGGGTGCTGCTCACGGGTGTACCTCCCACGCTCGTCGTCCTCGACATGATCCGAGGGGGTTTTAGCTCCGCATGCCCCGGCGCGGGCGGGTTCACGCGAACGGGCCGGTTCCACCACCCGTACAGGGAGGAGGAACCGGCCCAATGGCGCAGCGGCGGGTCAGTCGCGCGCGGACTCCACGGCGTGCGCGGAGGTGCGCTCGAAGCGGCCGTCCAGCTTCGCGACGAGCCCGGTGACCTGGCGGGCGATGTCCGGGGCGGTCAGGCCGATCTCCGCCATGACCTCCTTGCGGGAGGCGTGGTCGAGGAAGCGCGGCGGGATGCCGAAGTCGCGCAGCGGCACGTCGACACCGGCGTCCCGCAGGGCCTGCGCGATCGTCGAGCCGACGCCGCCGACCCGGGAGTTGTCCTCGACGGTGACGACCACGCGGTGCTGCTCGGCGAGCGGGGCCATGGCCTCGTCGACGGGCTTGACCCAGCGCGGGTCGACGACGGTCGTGGAGATGCCCTGCTTGTCGAGGAGGGCGGCGATCTCCAGGCACATCGGGGCGAGGGCGCCGACGGAGACGAGCAGCACGTCGGGGGCGTCGGTGCCGGGCGCGCGGAGCACGTCCATGCCGCCGACACGGCCCACGGCGGGCACCGCGGGACCGACGGCGCCCTTGGAGAAGCGGACCACGGTCGGCGCGTCGTCGACCTCCACGGCCTCGCGCAGCTGCGCGCGGACCTGGTCGGCGTCGCGCGGGGCGGCCAGCCGCAGGCCCGGGACGACCTGGAGGATCGACATGTCCCACATGCCGTTGTGGGAGGCGCCATCGGTGCCGGTGACGCCCGCGCGGTCCAGCACGAAGGTGACGCCGCACTTGTGCAGGGCCACGTCCATCAGGACCTGGTCGAAGGCCCGGTTGAGGAAGGTGGCGTAGACGGCGAAGACGGGGTGCAGTCCGCCGGTGGCGAGGCCGGCCGCGGAGACGGCGCCGTGCTGCTCGGCGATGCCGACGTCGTACACCCGCTTCGGGAAGGCCTTGGCGAACTTGTCGAGGCCGACCGGCTGGAGCATCGCGGCGGTGATGGCGACGACGTCCTGGCGCTCCTGGCCGAGCTTGACCATCTCCTCGCCGAAGACCGAGGTCCAGTCCGCGCCGGAGGAGGCCACCGGCAGGCCCGTGTCCGGGTGGATCTTGCCGACCGCGTGGAAGCGGTCGGCCTCGTCCTGGAGGGCGGGCTGGTAGCCGCGGCCCTTCTCGGTGAGGCAGTGCACGATGACGGGGCCGCCGAAGCGCTTGGCGCGGGCGAGCGCCGACTCCAGGGCCTCGATGTCGTGTCCGTCGATCGGGCCGACGTACTTCAGGCCCAGGTCCTCGAACATGCCCTGCGGGGCGATGAAGTCCTTGAGGCCCTTCTTGGCGCCGTGCAGGGTCTCGTACAGGGGCCGGCCGACGACCGGGGTGCGCTCCAGGAGGTCCTTGCCGCGGGCCAGGAAGCGCTCGTAGCCGTCGGTGGTGCGCAGGGTCGCCAGGTGGTTGGCGAGGCCGCCGATGGTCGGCGCGTACGAGCGCTCGTTGTCGTTGACGACGATGACCAGCGGGCGGTCCTTGGCGTCGGCGATGTTGTTCAGCGCCTCCCAGGCCATGCCGCCGGTGAGGGCGCCGTCACCGATGACGGCCACGACGTGGTCGTCCCGCTCCAGGACCTGGTTGGCCTTGGCGAGGCCGTCGGCCCAGCCGAGGACGGTGGAGGCGTGCGAGTTCTCGATGACGTCGTGCTCGGACTCGGCCTGCGAGGGGTAGCCGGAGAGGCCGCCCTTCATCTTCAGCCGGGAGAAGTCCTGACGGCCGGTGAGCAGTTTGTGGACGTAGGACTGGTGGCCCGTGTCCCACAGGACCCTGTCCTTCGGCGACTCGAAGACGCGGTGCAGGGCGATGGTCAGCTCGACGACACCGAGGTTCGGGCCGAGGTGGCCGCCGGTCTTGGAGACCTCCTCGACCAGGAAGGTCCTGATCTCCTCGGCCAGCTGCGTCAGCTCTTCCAGGCTGAGCCGGTCCAGATCGCGCGGTCCCCTGATGCGGGTCAGCAGCGGCACCCGTGCCTCCTTGCAATAGAGCTGTTCGAGCTTTGCCGGGTCTGTCGAGTCTAATGTTCCGCCTTTGGCGGCGGTGCCCGGGCCATGCGTTGTACGTCACGCGAACGGGCGTAAATCCTCTCGTACGAGCATTCCCACGCGGGACGCCGGGGTACGGGGACAGGGAAGTGCCCGGCACCGCCATTGGTGCCGGGCACTTCGATCCGGGGGATCCGGGGCCGGAAAGGCCGGGAGCGGCTAGGCGCGGCCCGCGGTCTTCTGGGTCTTGCGGGTGACGGCGTCGATGACGACGGTCGCCAGCAGCACGCCACCGGTGATCATGTACTGCACCGGAGAGGCGATGCCCTCCAGGGCGAGGCCGTACTGGATCGAGACGATCACGAGGACACCGAGCAGCGCGTTCCAGGTGCGGCCGCGGCCGCCGAAGAGGCTGGTGCCACCGATGACGGCCGCCGCGATGGCGTTCATCAGCAGGTCACCGGCGCCGGCGCCCTGGTTGGCGGAGGCGATCTTCGAGGCGATGAACAGGCCGCCGATCGCCGCGAAGGTGCCGGAGATCGCGAAGACCGAGATCCGGACCATCTCGACGTTGATACCGGCACGCCGGGAGGCCTCGACGCTGCCGCCGAGCGCGAAGACCTTGCGGCCGTAGGAGGTACGGCGCAGGACGAAGTCCGTGAGCAGCAGCACCGCGATGAAGATCACCACGGCCAGCGGCAGGCCCTTGTACTGGTTGTAGAGGATCGCCACGGCGAACGCGAGGACCGCCAGGAGCGCGGTGCGCACGATGATCTCGCTGAGCGGCTGGGACGGCACGCCCGCGGCCTCGCGACGGCGGTTGCCGAAGAACGAGGTCAGGAAGTACACCGCCGTCACGGCGATCGCGAGGACGTAGGCGGCGGCCACATCGGTGAAGTAGTAGCTGGTCAGCTTGGCGACGACGCCCTCGCTGTCCAGGTTGATGGTGCCGTTGCTGCCGAGGATCTGGAGCATGAAGCCGTTCCAGAACAGCAGACCCGCCAGGGTGACCGCGAAGGCCGGCACACCGATCCGGGCGAAGACGAAGCCGTGGATGGCTCCCGCGACGGTGCCGGTGAGGATGGCCAGCACGAAGGCCAGCCACTCGTTCATGCCGTGGGTGACGTTGAGCACCGCGAAGGAGGCGCCCGCGACACCGGAGACCGAGCCGACCGACAGGTCGATCTCGCCGAGCAGCAGCACGAAGACGATGCCGACCGCGATCATGCCCGTGCCGACCATGGCGACGGAGATGTCGGACAGGTTGCCCGCGGTGAGGAAGTTCGAGTTCAGGCTCGCGAAGATCGCCCAGATGATGATCAGACCGATGACGACCGGGATGGAACCCAGGTCGCCGGACTTCATCTTGCGCTTGAACTCGGTGACGTAGCCCGCGAGGCCCTGCTCGCGGACGAGCAGCCGGGGGTCGACCACGGTGACCGCCTTGGCGGCCGCCTCCGGGTTCGCCACCACGTGCTCTTCAGGGGTCTCAGAGGTCTTGTCGATGCTCACTTCTGAGCCTCCCCGTTGCTGCGCGCCGCACGACGGGTCACGGCGTTGTCCGTGGCGCCCGTGATGGCGGAGATGATCTCTTCCTGCGAGGTCGACTTGACCTCGAAGACGCCGTTGTTGCGCCCGAGGCGCAGGACGGCGACCTTGTCGGCCACGGCCTTCACGTCCGCCATGTTGTGGCTGATGAGGAGGACCGCGTGGCCGCGCTCGCGCAGCCGCTCGACCAGGTCCAGGACCTGGGCGGTCTGCTCGACGCCGAGGGCCGCGGTGGGCTCGTCGAGGATGACGAGCTTGGGCTCACCGAGCATCGAGCGGGCGATCGCCACGGTCTGGCGCTGACCGCCGGAGAGCGAGGCGATCGGGATGCGGACGCTGGGGATGCGGATGGACAGCGTGTCCAGCAGCTCGCGGGAGCGGCGCTCCATCTCGACCTCGTCCAGGATGCCGCGCTTCTTCAGCTCACGGCCCAGGTAGAGGTTGCCGACCACGTCGATGTTGTCGCACAGCGCGAGGTCCTGGTAGACGGTCGCCACGCCCAGGTTCTGGGCGTCGTGCGGCTTGTTGATCGAGACGGCCTTGCCGTCCCACTCGATGACGCCCTCATCGATGGGATGCACGCCGGCGATCGTCTTCACCAGCGTGGACTTTCCGGCGCCGTTGTCGCCCACCAGGGCGACCACTTCACCGGCGTGGACCTCAAGCTCTACATCGGTGAGCGCCTGGACGGCACCGAATCGCTTGGAGACCCCGCGCAACGCCAGAACAGGCGTAGCGGACACGTGAACCATCTCCTTCGCCGCCTGACCCGGCGGGAGGTTGTGCAGAAGTGTGTGGAGGGGGGTGTTCCGTCCGGCGCCCCGCCTAGCTTGCGGGGCTGTTGGATGCGGGGCGCCGGAGGAGCTTCAGTACGCGGGTCCCGTACGGGAACCCGGAGTGGGTTCCCGTACCGGAACGGCGACTATCGGCTGATTACTCGAGGCCGATCTTCTTGCAGGCCGCCGCGTACGCGGAGGTGCAGATGTCCTGGACCGTGTAGACGCCGTCCTTGATGACGGTGTCCTTGATGTTGTCCTGGGTCAGCGAGGTGACCGGGACGAGCACCGACGGGACCTGCTTGGTGGTGGGGCTGTCGACCTTGTCCTTGGCGACCGAGTCGAGCGACTTGCCCTGGGCGAGCGCGACGGCCATCTCCGCGGCGGCGTCGGCCTCCGGGGCGTACGGCTTGTAGACGCTCATGTACTGCGTACCGGCGACGATGCGCTGCACACCCGCGAGCTCGGCGTCCTGGCCGGTGACCGGGACGGAGATGCCGGCGGACTTGAGGGCGGTGATGATACCGCCGGCCATGCCGTCGTTGGCGGAGTAGACGCCGATGATGTTCTTCTTGCCGAGAGCCGAGATGGCGCCCTCCATGTTGGAGTTGGCGTTCTCCGGCTTCCACTCCTTGGTGTCGTACTCCTTGCCGACGTTCACCTTGCCGTCGAGGACGGAGTGGGCGCCCTTCTTGAAGAGGGCGGCGTTCGGGTCGGTGACCGACCCGTTCATCATGACGATCTTGCCGTCCTTGGCCTTGTCGCCAAGAGCCTTGAGGAGGGCCTCACCCTGCGTCTTGCCGACCTCTTCGTTGTCGAAGGAGGTGTAGGCCTTGATCGGGCCCTCGGCGAGGCGGTCGTACGCGACGACCGGGATGCCGGCCTCGTCGGCCTTCTTCACCGAGCTCGCGATCGCCTTGGAGTCGACAGCGTCCACGATGAGGACGTCCACCTTGTTGGTGATCATCGTGTCGACCTGCTGGTTCTGCGTGCTGGCGTCCTGCTTGGCGTTGGCGTAGACGACCTCGCCCTTGTTGTTCGTCAGCTCCTTGATCTTCTTCTCGATCAGGGGCTTGTCGAACTTCTCGTACCGCGCGGTCTGGTTCTCCGGGAGGAGCAGACCGACCTTGATCGCGTCGCCCTTCTTGGCGGAGCTAGAGCTGTCACTTCCACCGTCGGCCTTGTCCGCACTGCCACAAGCGGCCAGCGAAACGGCCATCGCACCAGCGGCGACGGCAACGGCGGCACGACGCATACGCGTGTTCACTTCAGAAACCTCCCTGACGAGGCCGCGACGTTGCGGCCGAGGTGGCTGGAAGTCAACTCGGCCGCACGTGCGACGTCAAGAAGTAAATCCTTAACGAGATGGCAACGGTGCCATCCGTTCTCTAAGTGAAGGCAGGGGTGACGGCCGTCAGAGATCCGTCCAAAAGGGTCGAATCACCCATCTCGCTGAGTGCGAGAGCGAGTGCCCCGAGGACCTCCGCACGGCCCCCAAGGGCCCCTGGCAACACCGAGAGTTGACGCGCGGCGCTGGGGATCGCGTACCGGCCGACAGACTCCCTTATGGGCCCGAGAACCAGCTCCCCGGCCTCGGCGAGATCGCCGCCGAGAACCACCCGGCTCGGGTTCAGCAAATTGCAGAGATTCGCGACTCCACTCCCGATGTGGCGGCCGACGTCGGCGATCACCCGACGGCAGCCCGGATCACCGTCCCGCGCCAGCCTGACGACGCCCTCCATGCTCAGATCGGTGCCGTGACTGGACTGGAGGAGCGGCAGCACGTAGCGCGCCGCCGCGAAGGTCTCCAGACAGCCGCGGTTGCCGCAGCGACAGACCGGACCGGACTCATCAAGAGTAATATGCCCGATTTCTCCCGCTGTGCCACCCGGGCCGCGATAGATCTTGCCGCTGATCACCAGTCCCGCGCCGACACCGCTCGCGACCTTGATGTAGGCCAGGTCCCGCACACCGCGTCCGCTGCCCCACACCAGCTCGCCCAGGGCCCCCAGGTTCGCGTCGTTGTCCACGTGCACCGGCACGCCGAGCCGCCCCCGCAGCTCCTCGGCGGGCCTGGTGCCGGACCAGCCGGGCAGGATCGAGGTGGACCCCAGCGTGCCGGACTCGACGTCGATCGGGCCGGGCACGCCAAGACCTACGCCCGCGATCTTCGACCGGTCGACTCCTGTCGCCGCGATGAGGCGGCTGACCAGCTCCTCGGCCCGGTCGAAACCCTGCGCGGCGGACGCGTCCACGTCGAGCGGCTCGGACTCCTCGGCCAGCACCTGATGGGCGAGATTCCCGACCGCGACGCGCAAATGCGTGTGCCCGAAGTCCACGCCGATGACGATGCCGGCGTCGCCGCTGAGCGAGACGCTGCGCGCCCTGCGACCCCCCGCCGACGTGGGCGTGACCTCGACCGTTCCGCCGTCCTTGAGCTCACGCACGATGTTGGAGACCGTCGCTGCGGACAGGCCCGTCGTCCTCGCGATCTCCGCCTGCGTGAGCGACCCGGCAAGGCGCACCGCACGGACGACGCGCTCCAGATTTGCTCGGTGCAGCGACGACTGCGACCCCGGAGTCTCCATCGACTCATCCACTCCTGCCCTCAGCCGGGCGGCGCCGATGCCGCCCGTGTGACCCGGGCCACATCAACGGGACCCGGGTCACTTACAAGTTGTGAACTCCAAGCTCCGCTGAACGGGTTACCGCAGTCAAGTCCTTGACGGAAATCGGGACGAGCGATCACCGTTCCGTCTCCGTCACCGCCCGGACACGCGTACGCCACCCCCGCGTGGGAGGTGGCGCAGGCGCGTACGCGGTCCGGACCGCTTGGATGCCCGGGGCTACTTGAGGGTGGCCGAGGTGAGGCCGGCCTGGACCTGGCGCTGGAAGGACAGGTAGACCACCAGCATCGGGATCATCGCGATCGTCACGCCGGCGAAAAGGACGGGCAGGTCGGTGGCGTACCCCTGCTGCTGCTGGAGCTGGATGAGGCCCTGGGTGAGGACGTACCGCTCCGGGTCCCCGCCGCTCTGCGGCTGCATGAGGACCGACGGCAGGATGTACTGGTTCCACTGGCCGAGCACGTTGAAGATGCCCACGCTCAGCAGTCCCGGCTTGGCCATCGGCAGCATCACCTGGAAGAACGCCCGGGTGTGCGAGGCGCCGTCCAGGACCGCCGCCTCGAAGACCGCGTGCGGCAGCGTGCGGAAGAAGGCGTGCATGAAGAAGACGGTGAAGGGCATCGAGTAGGCGATGTAGACCAGGATCAGACCCTGGTACGTGTTCAGCATCTCCAGCCGCTTCACCATGAAGAAGAGCGGCACGAGCGCCAGGAACACGGGGAACATCGCCCCGCCGACGAAGAAGTAGTAGATGAGCCGGTTGCCCGGGAACTCGTAGCGGGCCAGCACGTACGCCGCCATCGAGCCCAGCAGCATCGTCAGCGGGACCGAGAACACGAGCACGATGACCGTGTTCGTGAAGTAGTCCCCGATGCCCTTGTCCCAGGCCCTGCTGAAGACGTCGAACTGCCAGTTCGTGGGCCAGCCGAGCGCCGAACCGCCGATCTGCGCGTCCGTCTTGAAGGACCCGAGGACCAGCCAGATCAGCGGAAGGATGATCAGCACGGCCCACAGGGCGAGGAATCCGTGCGAGAAGACGTTGAGGGTGATTCCCTCGCCGCGCCGGCCTTCGGGGCGCGGCGGGGCCTTGTCGACCGACCGCTGGCCGGGGATGCCGCCGCCGACCGCGGTCGGCTCCTTGATGGGTGCGCTCATGTTCTCTCTCCCGCTCAGAACTCGATGCGCTCGCGGCGGGTGGCGCGCAGCGTGACCACGGACAGGACCAGGGTGAGGAGGAGCATGATGACGCCCATCGCGCAGGCGTAGCCGCTCTTCCCGTAGTACAGGAAGTTGCGCATCATCACGTTGGACATCACTTCGCTGTGGTGGTCGGGACCGCCGCCGTAGCCCGCTCCCTGGGTCATCGTGGAGACCAGGACGAACATGTCCATCGCGATGATGCCGAGGTAGACCCAGGCGGTCTGCACGGTGTCCCAGAGCAGCGGCAGCGTGACCCGGAAGAAGGTCTGGGCGCGCTTGGCGCCGTCCAGCAGCGCCGCCTCGTAGATGTCCCTCGGAATGGACTGCATCGCCGCCGAGAACAGCACCAGGTAGAAGCCGACGCCGTGCCAGACGACCACCGCCACCAGGCACCAGAGCACCAGGTTCGGCTCGTTCATCCACTCGACGGGACTGTTCGCGTCGACCAGTCCGAGTTTGATGAGGACGCCGTTGAGCAGGCCGCCGCCGTCACTGCGGTAGACCGCTCCGAAGAGCACCGCGAGGATCGCCAGCGAGAGCACCTGCGGGAAGAAATAGACGATCTTGTAGAAACCCGAGCCCGTCACGCCCTGCACTCCGCCGGCACCGCCCCGCCCGCCCGCGTTCACCATGAAGGCGAAGAAGAGGGCGAGCAGGATGGTGACGACCGGGATGAACAGCAGGAACAGGATGTTGTGCCAGATCGCTCCGAGGAAGACGTCGTCCTGGAACAGGGTCTTGTAATTGTCCAGACCGACGAAACTGAACGTCTGCGACTGGCCCTTCCAGTCGGTGAAGGAGTAGCCGATGGTCTGTATGTACGGCCAGATCACGAAGATCAGATACAGAGCCAATGGTGCGAGGAGAAACCCCGCGACGAACCGGTACTGCCCTTTTCGCATGGCATCCTGCCCCTGGTGTTCCGGGTGAGCGTGATCAGTCGCGGTGGTTCTTCTTGGACTCCGGGTCCTTGGCCGCCTTGTCGACCGCCTGCTGGGCCCGCTTCAGCCATTCCTTGGGCTGAATGCGCTTGGACATCAGCTCGTTGGACGCGTTCTCGATGGCGGTGCCCATCTCGCTGTACCAGTTGATGTACAGGTAATTGAAGGTGTTGTCACCCGCCGCCTTCGACGCCTCGACGGTGGACTGCGTACCGGGGCGCAGCTGCACGCCGTCGGCCACGCCGTCCTTGAGGATGGTGAGGGAGTTCGCCTTCTGGGCGAAGACCGTCGACCACTCCTTGGAGAGCATGGACCGCATGAACTCCTTGGCGCCCGGCAGGTTTCCGGCCTTCTTCGGGATGATGAAGGGCTCGCCCGAGCCGGCCCGGATCGCCTCGAAGGGCAGCGCGCTGTCCGGCAGCACCGGCATCGGCAGGAACTTCATGTCGAAGTCGTCCGGCGTCTGCTTGAGCTGCTCGTTCTCCAGCCAGGAGCCGGAGGTGATGAAGGCGGCCTTGTACTGGTTCCACCGGGTCTGCGACTCGGTGTGGGTGAGGCCGTTGGTGCCCGGCATCAGGTAGCCCTTCTCGACGATCTCGTAGATCGCCTCGATGGCCGCCTGCGCCGCGTCGCTGCCGACGAACGCCTTGGGGTCGAGGTTGTCGATCGCCTTCATGGCGTCCAGACCGCCCTTCTTGGCGATCAGGTCCATGATGGCGACGTTGATGTAGTACGGGTACTTGCCCTGGTGCGCGAGTCCGCCGATGCCCTGCGACTTGGCGTCCTTGCAGACGGCGAGGAAGTCGTCCCAGGTCTTCGGCGGCTCCCAGCCCTTCTCCTTGAAGAGCTTGCCGGAGTACCACAGGCCCCACACCGTGTAGATGTAGTTGAGGGCGACCACCTTGCCGCCCTGCAGGCCCGGGTCGAGCGTGCCGGGGATGAGGGTGTCGCGGACCTTCTTGGACGGGTCGTCGATGGACGGCGCGTCGAGCACCTCGGCGAGGTCGAGGAGCTGGTCGTTCTTGTAGAGCACGTCCAGCTTGATCTGCTGGGCGCCGGAGTCGTCGACGATGTCCGGCGGGGTGTTGTTGTTGAAGCGCGGCTGGAGCTTTCCGGTGATCTCCTGGGTGCCGGTGTGGGCGCTCTTGGTGCCCCATTTCTTGTCGAACGCGGCTTCCCACGCCTTCGCGTAGTCGTCGCCGTAACCGCCCTTGAAGACGACGACGTCGAGCTTGCTGCCCTTTTGCACGCCGAAGGGGTTCTTCTTGCTGGTCTTGCCCTTGTTCTCGTCGCCGGAGCTGTCGTCACCTCCGCCGCTGGCACACGCGGACAAGAAGCCCATCGTGGGGACGGTGATCAAGCCGAGCGCGGCGGACCGCTTGATCAGATCGCGGCGGCCGACACCCTCGGTGTTGCTGTTCTCGGCGGAAGTGGATCCCATGCTCAAGTCCTCGCCTTCTCCAGGACTCAGGCGGTGAACCGGATCCTCCCCGGCACCGCGGTGTGGTGAAGCTGGGGTCGTGCGTGGGGGATTCAGCCGGACGGCACGGCATTGCGCGCGCTGGGCGCGGTCCGTGACATCACGATTCCCCCCGGGTCCTGCCTGTGTCCCCCACCATCGGAGACGGTGGACCAGACGCCGACAGGTATAGTCCACTTCCCGCCAGGGGAGCAAGATCGAATGCAGGTTTGCCCGTGGGTCTTTTCCGAGTTGAGACCTCCCGGAAATATGGGGCGCTCCGGCACTCCCTCCGAGAGAAATCCTTGACATCCGGCCCGAATGCCACATCCAACACCCTTGACATCCCTGGCAACTTGACTCCCTACTGGTCCTTGCGCAGCGATTTTGACAACGTTGTCCAAAGCGCAGGGAGGGTACTCACGCATGCAGAGAGCTCGGCTCAGACGGGGTTCTTCGGCGGTCGTCGCGACGGCCGCCTTCGCTCTGGTGGTGGCCTCACAGGGCGCCGCCTTCGCGCGGCCGGCCGAAAAGGCGGCAGCGGACCAGGAGTTCGCCTCCTCCTTCGAAACAGGTGATCCCGCACCGGACTGGCTGAATACGGTCGATACCGCTGCGGACGGTACGAAAAACGCCTCCGGAGTGGACGGCGGCTACAGCAGCGGCATCCCCGGCAACGTCTCCGACCACGTCACGGATCTGCGCGCCAGCGGCGAGAACGCGGGCAGCGGCGAGGTGAAGGAGAACCTGGTCGACGGTGAGTCCAGCACCAAGTGGCTCACCTTCGCGTCCACCGGCTGGGTCGAGTTCGACCTGGACGCCCCCGTCAAGCTCGTCACGTACGCGCTGACGTCCGCCAACGACCACGACGAACGCGACCCCAAGGACTGGACGCTCCAGGGCTCGACGGACGGCAAGGACTGGAAGGACCTCGACAGCCGCACCGGCGAGACCTTCTCCGCGCGGTTCCAGACCAAGTCCTACGACCTGGCGGCGCCGGCCGAGTACCAGCACTTCCGGTGGCAGGTCACGAAGAACAACGGCGCCTCGGACGCCACGCAGCTCTCCGATCTCCAGTTCTCCGTCGGCGGCAGCGACGACCCGGCGCCCAAGGACATGCTCTCGCTGGTCGACCGGGGCCCCAGCGGCTCCCCCACGGCCAAGGCGGGCGCCGGCTTCACGGGCAAGCGCGCCCTGCGCTACGCGGGCACGCACAAGCCCGAGGGCCGCGCCTACTCGTACAACAAGGTCTTCGACGTGAACGTCGCGGTGGGCCGCGACACCGAGCTGTCGTACCGGATCTTCCCCTCGATGGCGGACGGCGACCGGGACTACGACGCCACGAACGTGTCGGTGGACCTGGTCTTCACCGACGGCACCCGGCTGAGCGGCCTCCACGCCACCGACCAGCACGGGTTCGCGCTGACCCCGCAGGGCCAGGGCGCCTCGAAGGTCCTGTACGTCAACCAGTGGAACGACGTACGGTCGCGGATCGGCTCCGTCGCGGCGGGCCGCACCGTGGACCGCATACTCGTCGCCTACGACTCCCCCAAGGGCCCGGCCAAGTTCCGCGGCTGGGTGGACGACATCGCCGTGAAGGCCGTCGCGCCCGAGAAGCCGAAGGCGCACCTGTCGGACTACGCGCTGACCACCCGCGGCACCAACTCCAGCGGCGGCTTCTCGCGCGGCAACAACTTCCCGGCGACGGCCGTGCCGCACGGCTTCAACTTCTGGACGCCCGTCACCAACGCGGGCTCGCTGAGCTGGCTCTACGACTACGCCCGCTCGAACAACGCGGACAACCTGCCCACCATCCAGGCGTTCAGCGCGAGCCACGAGCCGAGCCCCTGGATGGGCGACCGGCAGACCTTCCAGGTGATGCCGTCGGCCGCGTCCGGCGCCCCCGACACCGGCCGCACCGCCCGCGCGCTCCCGTTCAAGCACGAGAACGAGACGGCCCGCCCGTACTACTACGGGGTCACGTTCGAGAACGGTCTGAAGGCGGAGATGGCGCCCACCGACCACGCCGCCTCGCTGCGCTTCACCTACCCCGGTGACGACGCGAGCGTCGTCTTCGACAACGTCACCGACCAGGCCGGGCTCACGCTCGACAAGGAGAGCGGGACGTTCACCGGTTACTCGGACGTGAAGTCCGGGCTGTCCACCGGCGCCACCCGGCTGTTCGTGTACGGCGCCTTCGACGCGCCGGTGACGGACGGCGGTTCGTCGGGCGTCAAGGGCTACCTGAAGTTCAAGCCGGGCGCCGACCGCTCGGTCACCCTGCGGCTGGCGACCTCGCTCATCAGCGTCGACCAGGCCAAGGACAACCTGCGCCAGGAGATCCCGGAGGGCACGTCGTTCCAGGACGTCAAGGCGCGGGCGCAGCAGAGCTGGGACCGCATCCTCGGCAAGGTCGAGGTGCAGGGCGCCACGCCCGACCAGCTGACCACGCTGTACTCCAGCCTGTACCGGCTGTACCTGTACCCCAACTCCGGTTTCGAGAAGGTCGGTTCGAAGTACCAGTACGCCTCGCCGTTCTCGGCGATGCCGAACCCCGACACCCCGACGCACACCGGCGCGAAGATCGTCGACGGCAAGGTGTACGTCAACAACGGGTTCTGGGACACCTATCGGACGACCTGGCCGGCGTACTCGCTGCTGACCCCGAGCCAGGCCGGTGAGATGGTCGACGGGTTCGTCCAGCAGTACAAGGACGGCGGCTGGACCTCGCGCTGGTCCTCGCCCGGTTACGCGGACCTGATGACCGGCACGTCCTCCGACGTGGCGTTCGCGGACGCGTACGTGAAGGGCGTCGACTTCGACGCGGAGTCGGCGTACAAGGCGGCCGTGAAGAACGCCACCGTCGTCCCGCCGTCCTCCGGCGTGGGCCGCAAGGGCATGGCGACCTCGCCGTTCCTCGGCTACACCAGCACCGACACCCACGAGGGCCTGTCGTGGGCGCTGGAGGGCTACCTCAACGACTACGGCATCGCGAAGATGGGCCAGGCCCTCTACAAGAAGACCGGCAAGAAGCAGTACAAGGAGGAGTCCGCGTACTTCCTCAACCGGGCCCAGGACTACGTCAACCTCTTCGACTCGAAGGCCGGCTTCTTCCAGGGCCGGGACGCCAAGGGCGACTGGCGGGTCGAGTCCTCCAAGTACGACCCGCGCGTGTGGGGTTACGACTACACGGAGACGAACGGCTGGGGCTACGCGTTCACCGCGCCCCAGGACAGCCGGGGTCTGGCCAACCTGTACGGCGGGCGCGGCGGTCTGGCGGAGAAGCTCGACACCTACTTCGCGACACCGGAGACGGCCTCGCCGGAGTTCGTCGGCTCGTACGGCGGGGTCATCCACGAGATGACGGAGGCCCGTGACGTCCGGATGGGCATGTACGGGCACTCCAACCAGGTGGCGCACCACGTCAACTACATGTACGACGCGGCGGGCCAGCCCTGGAAGACGCAGAAGAACGTCCGCGAGGTGCTCTCCCGCCTCTACACCGGCAGCGAGATCGGCCAGGGCTACCACGGCGACGAGGACAACGGCGAGCAGTCGGCCTGGTACCTCTTCTCCTCGCTCGGCTTCTACCCGCTGGTGATGGGAAGCGGCGAGTACGCCGTCGGCTCCCCGCTGTTCACCAAGGCCACCGTGCACCTGGAGAACGGCCGTGACCTGGTGGTCAAGGCGCCGAGGAACAGCGCGAAGAACGTGTACGTGCAGGGTCTGAAGGTCAACGGCAAGACCTGGAAGTCGACCTCCCTGCCGCACTCGCTGATCGCCAAGGGCGGGGTGCTGGAGTTCGACATGGGGTCCAAGCCGTCCGCCTGGGGCTCCGGCAAGAAGGACGCGCCGGTGTCCGTCACGCAGGACGACGAGGTGCCCTCGCCGCGCGCGGACACGCTCAAGGGCGACGGCGCGCTCTTCGACAACACCTCGGCGACGAACGCGAGCGTGACGTCGGTGGAGCTGCCGGTCGCCGGGCGCACCAAGGGAGTTCAGTACACGCTGACCTCCGCGGACCACACCAAGGCACCGACCGGCTGGACCCTGCAGGGCTCCTCCGACGGGACCGAGTGGTCGACGCTCGACAAGCGCTCCGGTGAGTCCTTCACGTGGGACCGGCAGACCCGGGCGTTCTCGGTGGCGACGCCGCGCTCGTACACGCACTACCGCCTGGTGCTGACCGGCGAGGCGACGCTGGCGGAGGTGGAGCTGCTGTCCTGAGGCACCTCCCCCACGGGAGCGGGGGGGGGGGCCGGGATGTCCACGGGGCCGCCCCCCCCCCGCTGGGCGCGTGGCCCCGGGGGGCCGGGGGGGGACGCCGCC